>CAZZJF010000195.1:0-4082 GCA_964654325.1 uncultured Ferruginibacter sp. | reverse complement strand
TGATCAAAAAAGCCCCAATAAATTTGAAACCGGCCAACAGGTAAAACAAAAAACCAAGGTCTGAACCGAAAAATGGGGCGATAAAACTGGCCACAAATCCGATCACAACTAAAAAGTATGGCAGGTTTGGATGATTTTCCACCAACTCTTCCATTTTTTCGCGATGGATGTACTCGCCCTTCAAATAATCGGCGCGCAAATGGAGCCCCACAATAAATAGCACCACCGCCGGAATAACGTAAAGAAAGTACTGATCTTCGGGTATTTGCATTTTCAGTGAACCCCGCTGATACGCATCCAGGCCGTTATAAGCCAGTGTAGGACCAACTAGCATTTGTAGGCACATAAATGATCCTAGTAGATACCGGATAGGTATCACCGATCCGAAAGCGTAAAATAAGAGCATGAACTGGTACAACGATATCATCAACGCGAAATAGCAGAACCAGCTAAGATCTAAAAAAATAAGCCTGGTGAACAAAGCAATCACCAAAAAAACACCATGATTAATATTAGCTCTTATCAGCGACTGCATATCTGTTGTTTTTTGGAGGCGTACAACAATTGATAATCCTCGGTTACAATATCATCCAAGGGAACCATCGTTCCTCGCTGATCAAAGCCATACAAGGTATACCCATACGTTAACAGCAAACGCTGAGCATCCCCAACCGATTGGCCGGCCACCGCTGCTTCAGCCCAATCCATAAATTCGAATAAAATATCGGGTGCATCCGGTCGTGTCAATAGTTTTGAAGCACCTTTGAAGACTTTATATTCATACCCTTCCACATCAATTTTTATAAAACAAACGTCGTTCAGTCCTTTTTCATCCAATAAGGTATCGAGGCGTATAGTCTCAACCAGATCCATATGGCCATTATACGCATTGGAGAACGATCCTTTGCCATATTTTTCCTCCGGGCTGTAAAATGCTACAGATTGGGCGTCTACATCCGACATCGCTTTCTGTACCAGCATCACATTGGTCAGATTATTCAACCGTATGTTTTTTTCTAAAAAGCCAACCATCTTGGGAGAGGCTTCAACCGCCAACACCGGAATATCCGGTGACGTTTTAGCTACGGGTATGCAAACCGAACCGATATTAGCGCCAATATCCAGCCAAACCGAACCGGGACGTAACTGCTTTTGAATCAGCTTCAAGGTTGTTTCTTCGTAAATGCCATGTACAAATAATTCAAAACCCACCGTTTCAACCAGATTGGGTAGCACATACCGAATATCATTTTTAGCAACGATTTCCACCTCTTTGGCAAGCAGTCTTTTCTTACCCAGCAACAAAGAAGCCAGTCGTTGTTTACCTCTGAACGAAGGCAGTTTTCTAAACAGCTTACCGAGCGCGTTCATGTGTTGTTTGTGGAATGAAGAGGGCATCACACCAGGCCAACGATCCTTTGCCGTAGATCGGATTATAAAAATCCTGCAATACGTACCCAAAGGGCTCCAAAAATGTGGCCAGGTCATGATACATGGGCTGATGCTCATATTGTTTTCTGAAATAACACTCGGTGTAAATCAGTCCAATTCGTTGCGTCGCCAGCAGCGAAGCAGCGCCTTGTAGCGCAAGCATTTCGCCACCCTGAATATCCAGTTTAAGGATATCGATGTGACCGATTGTTTCCTGCTGACAAAAGGCATCAAGGGTTATTGTTTTCACCCGTATTTCGCCTTTGTTTTTTACCTGAGTATCAGACGACAAGCCAATTGTGCCCGACTTTAGCAGTGAATTGGTGTCGACATTCTGATTATGATAGAATACTGTTTCGCCTATTTGGTTGCTCACGGCATATTCAATCACCCGCATGTTAGGATCACCGGCTGTTCGTTCCCGCAGGATAGCCACTGTTTCAGGAAAGGGTTCAAAGCCATAAATGACAGCTTCCGGAAATAACGAGCGATAGGTGCGCATCGTGTCGCCCCGGTTGGCACCCACATCCAAGATCAGCTGCGGCGGTTTATTCAGCATTGTCTGCTGTTTTTCAAAAGCATTCTCCTTGAATGCTGTTTTTTGAATCGACTGCATGTAGCCGGTACCGTGAACTTCAAAACCAAAACGGCGGAATAACCTATTTAATCGGGCTTTATTCATGGATCAATGGTTTGAGTAACTGATGATTCAGATCAAATCCTCCTTCAAAAGGCATACCGGATGATTCCTCCGGGCGTATCCGGGCATGAATATGATCAGGATGCATGATCGTCGGTGCATCCGACAAAAACGTGGCCCAATAGCTGAAGGTACTACCGGTAGAGATAACAATGATTTTACTTTTACTCAAGGCTATCAAATCCAGGATATCAGGCTGTTCAATAGTCATATGGATGTCCGGTAAGTTAAAGAGCTCCTCAAACTCATGCCGATGACCATCGGTGAACACGGTGGCCGAGTATGTCTTTCCCGCTATCGACCGTAATCCCTGAATGATGGTTGTAAAATAGGATTCCGGAGTGCGTACATGTCCTCCCTTGAATACCTCACCGGGCTTGAGCTTTCGGAAATCGCCCATGCGGATATGTACACCAATCTCAGGCGCCATCATTTGTTCAGCGCGCGTTCGTAATTGATCTGAAAGCAATCCATAAAACAACTTCAGGGTAAGCTTGCGATGATCCCGCAGATGCTTGAAATAATCGTGATAGGTTGGCATTTTTTCGAACCAGTAAACGGTATCCCCTGTTCCAGATGCCTCTATCCGCTGAAGGGCCGGCTCATAAACAATTGCGCCTTTCTTTTTCAATGTCCAAACACGAACACGATCGGCCCACTCCCCGATCAACGATTTCTGAAACCGGAAATAACCGGCATATTTTCGCTTGGAACGTTCGCCACGGATATACGGTCCGATCTTGAATGTATGATAACCGATTACAATCACCGGCAACTGATTGATTGCCGCGAATACGTGCGCATGCATCAGCGGAAAGAGCTGATTGCCCAGTCCGGCTTTCGGCAGTTTGCATACTACGATGGACATGACTGGACGGTTTTTTCGATGACCGTTGCGAGATGCTCGAGGCTATATATCCGCATTTTTTCGGTCACCTTTTTTTTAATATACGCTTGTTCCGTTCGGTGGTCAAGCATCCATTGCATGGCCACCCGTAACGCATCCACATCACCAGCTCGAAATACCTTACCGGTTTTATCTTCATCAATCAAATCAGCTGCTGCACCGCAACGATCGCTAGCTATTGCCGGTACGCCCGAGGCCATGGCTTCATTGATCGCAAGTCCCCAGGTTTCGCCGGGACCAGCCGATGGTAAAACCAGGCAATCAGCCATTTGATAATGAGAAGGCATGGCAGACTGATTAACGAAATCAATGAAATGTATATGTTCGCTGGCCTGAGCTTTCAAAACGGATTCCAACTGACCATTTCCAATCATAACGAGATGAACGCTCTCTGTATTTGGGAGTGATTGAAATGCATTGATCAAGCGTAACGGATCTTTTTTCGGTTCAAATTTTCCGGCAAACAGAAATACAAAATCCTCATTGCCAATACCAAGTTGGTTCCGAATTTGTTTTGCCCGTTCCAAAGAAGTTTCCGTTGGATGAAACCGGTTATTATCCACTACATGAGGCGCAAATACGAGTTGTTCCTTGTGCAATCCCATTTTTTGAAAGTAGCGGCGATTTTCATTTCCTACATACAAGGCCACATCCACATGCCGATACACCCATCGTAAAAAAAAACTTCGCATCATCGACTTGATGCCAGGCCGATCATCCAACAAGGTTGAATCACCACGAAACAATACCGGTATTTTATGGTGATAGTGCCGCAGGATGCTTAGGTGCGACTGAAACGACCAGCCAAAAACCAGCAAGGCATCGGGTCCGTAGGTATCAATCCGATCGATCAAGTTTGGATTAGAAATTCCTTTATAATGATGCGAACCCGGTTGGGTTGAGGTGTTTGTAACAAATTCATACTCGTAGCCATCCAGCAAGGGAATATCCCAGGTAACCACTTTATGAAAGCCCGGATCATACTTATTTGCCAGCACCGATTCGCCCCAGGTATAAAAAACCCGGATATGTATTGACGCCCGT
>CAZZJF010000194.1:0-4164 GCA_964654325.1 uncultured Ferruginibacter sp. | reverse complement strand
CATTTTCCAAATCAGGTTTGGATGGTCGACAATGAGCCGATTGCGTTTGACCATCCGGAAAGTGGTTATTTAAAAATACTGATTGAAACCGGCTTAGTCGGCGCCGTCTTTTATGGCCTTTTTTTCTTGTATACCCTGCTTAAAACCTTCAGCGCGTATTTACGAAAAAGAGATATCAAGTTCGTTATTTGGACCGCTGCATTACTCTGCTTTCTAACGGGCTTTTATTCCACATATTCGCTGGGCGATTCGCGCATCAAACTCATGGTGGCCAGCTTTCTTTGTTTTATGCTGATTCAGACTGCACATAATCAACAAGAGGCCGATGAGGATTTCGACGAAGAAGTGGATGAGGAAACAGCATCTGATACAGCAACACAATCCACTGAAACCGTATAAACGTGCCCTTCAAATTGACCATACGAACCCTGCTTGCTTCCAACCTATTCAAAAACAGTGCTTGGGGCGGCCTGTCCAATATCCTGCAGAACCTGTTGTTTAGTGTGTTTTTTATCATCATGGCCAGGATCTATAGTCCGAACGATTTTGGCTCATACCTGATTGCGAACAATATCTACAGCCTGGTTCTTGGTTTTTCCTCTTTAGGTTTGGGACATTGGTTCATTCGGGAATGGATTCATACCGACGACAAGCATACCCTTACCGGCACTTTTTTCAAAACACAACTGATTATCGGCCTTGTTTTTTACATCATTCATGTTGGCGTTTGTTTTCTACTGTACGACCAGGCACTGATTCGCTCCCTCGCCTTGATTATCGGTATCAATATCTTGTTTGATAACGTGATCAGTGTGATCAAATCCCTGAATGTAGCTGAACTTAAACAATGGAAATCCTTTTTGTTGATAACCATTGAAGCCTTCATAAAATGTGCCGTTGGCTGTGTGCTTTTTTTCTACCCGATGCCGGTCATTTGGCTTTCATTGGTACTGATTGGTTTACGTCTGCTCACCCTGAATCTATTCATTACCTGGGGTACCGATGGCCGTTTTCAACTCGCGCGGTTTATGCGAATTCCGATTCATTGGTCCACCTTTCGAACATTAGTATTGAAGAATTGGGCGTTCCTGGTTATCAGCAGCATGGCTGTGTTGAACTGGAAAATCGGCGGTATTGTTGTATCCAAGTTTTTGAGTCTGGAAGCGGTAGCTGAATACGAAGTGGCATTTAAACTGCTGACCATCGCGTACATTTTACCCATCATCATTTCACAGTCGATGTATCCGATGTTGATTCGGGCGGAGAAAGAAAATCCGGCATCCCTACGATCGCTTTACCAGCAGGCTTTTTATCCGCTGGCCGTGTATGGCTTGCTCGCTTATGCATTCGTCGTATCATATGCCGACACCCTAATTCCCTTACTCTTTGGTCCTTCTTTTACACATGCGGCTTTATATTGTCGCCAATTATTTTTGGTGATGCTGGTATTCCCTACTATTTTTTTACAGGCCAATGTTATGCTTACCCTCAAGCTGGAAAAAACAGATATGCTTTGCAACCTGATCAGCGTGGTGGTTAATTTGAGTCTCTGTTTAATTGGCATGTTGTATTGGAAGCAACTGGATGCGGTAAACTATGCGATTTTTTGTTCGTTTGTTGTCTTTCATGTGATTCAGGATTGGGTACTGATCCGTAAACGTATTACTTCTGCGCTTCATGTGATATTCGTTTATGGTTGCATAGGATTGTTTTACGGGGCTATTCACCTGGCAGACGGCTTACTGGCAAAGGAATGGATTTTTCCTATGACCGCTTTCATCCTCTTATCCGCACTCGTGATGTATTTTAGGACTAAATTGCCGGCTTTCGGAAAATAGTAATCATTGATGCTGCATTGACCAAAAAAGTTGCTTTTTACACGTCGGTCCATTTTCTGGATGCTGCCCTGGAAACCATTCGCGTTCTTCGGGATGTGGTTGATTTGCATGTATATATTGAAATAACGCCGAACGCAAAACGTACCACCATCATCACCGTGGATGATCTGACACATTGCCGACTGCTTGAAACGCCGGAACAAGTTCTTGGCCAGACCGCCTGGTCGCGCATGGAGTCTTATTTCAAGCATGTAAAACAGGTTCAATTTGTGGTATATCAGTCGGCCCGCAGTTTCTCGCCATCGTCCATCCGCGATGCCATGCTGGTAGGAAAACACCTGCGTCAACAGGCCTTTGATGTCATTCATTTTGATAACATATCCATGCGGAACCTCGGGCTCTATCCCTACCTGAAAAAAGCCCGGGTGGTTGTAACCATCCATGATCCCGTGGCCCACAGTGGTGAAAAAGATCGCAAAACAGCGTTCTTGAATCAATTATTTATCAAACGTGCCAATGCATTTGTTTTTTGCTCCGCTTTTGCGACTACTGCTTTTAAACAATTAATGCCAAACAACAAAAAGCCCGTATTCACCATATCCTTGCAACCGTACCGCTATATTCAACAATTCATCAAGCCATCCCCACAGGCGCATATTCTTTTTTTCGGACGCCTATCGCCCTATAAGGGGATTGATTTGCTGTTAGAGGCCTTCTCGATCGTATTGAGACAGTTCCCCCACCTTCGACTGGTCATTGCCGGAAAATCAAACCCAGGATATACCATCAACAAATCACTGATAGATCCATTGTCGGACCATCTTGAATGGATTGACCGCTACGTATCAACGGAGGAGCTGGTTTCATTGATGCAAGGCGCGCAATGTATTGTTTGTCCTTACCGCGATGCTACCCAAAGCGGCGTATTGATGACTGCTTTTGCGGCCGGCCGAACGGTCATAGCCACCAACGTGGGCGCCTTTCCCGAAAGTATTCGCCATGAAATAGATGGGTTAGTGATAGAGCCAACGGTTCAAGGGTTGGCCGATGCGCTCATTCAAATGATCGCCAATGATCAGTATCTTGTCTATCAACAGCAAGTCAGTCAGGAAAGCACAGCTGATGCACAAGACCGCATCATGCAAACGCTTTTGCGTGCCTACGATCATCACTCAATACCAAACCACGTTGCGAACCATGCCTAATCCTTGCCGAATCCTGATGCTGGTAGCTCAGCTTCCACTCGACCCTCATCGCATTACTGGCGGGGTTCATTCGGCTGTGATGAATCTGTTGTCGGGATTCAGGCAGCAGTCCATTCAACTCCGGGTGGTTTCATTTTCACAAGAAGTAACGGAAGCAACTATTGTCCGGTTTGCTGATCATATTGATATTATATACGAACCCGAGGGCTCCTGGCCTTTCCATTCCCTGAATTACCTGTTCAATGGCCGAAAAATACTGAAACGCCATATTGCCGATTTTAAGCCCGACCTGATTCATTATCAAAATGGCAATACTGTTTTATTCGCCGGCCTATGTGTCACCGGCCAGATACCGGTATTGCTGACTATTCATGGCACTTCCTGGGATGATATGCGATTCAAAAAAACCATCCGCGAAAAATTGACCTGGTGGTTCAATGGATGGATCAACCAACGGTTGCTGCCGAAGCATTTGATCGTACTGTCCACTATTGCTAAAAACAGACAACCCCTGTCTGCACTCCATGCCATCGAGATCATACCGAATGCATTAAACCCGGCTTTTTTTCAACTGCCGATGAAGTCGCAGACGAATAACCGGCTCTTGTTTATCGGCGTCATCAATGATCGCCGAAACCTAATGCTAATTCTGGATGCCGTACAGCAGTTACGTAACCTTGGAAAAAACTATACTCTTGATGTGCTGGGTGGATTTGACAATGCCTTTTATGAGCAACAGATCAAAAAACGCTTAGCCGATGATGCCATGGAGAGTTATGTAACCCTGCACGGATGGAGTGATCAACAAAAAGTCCGAGAATACCTGGCAGCCAGTGACATCCTGGTGATGGCTTCCAAAATCGAAACGCTGCCCATGGTTATTGCAGAGGCGCAGGCTGCCGGAACCGTTGTGGTAAGTTCAACTGTTGGTGGCATTCCAGCCATGATCCAGCATGGGCAAAACGGATTTATGTATTCCTTGGATGAGCCGACACAATTAACAGAGATCCTCTCCTCTCTCTATAATGAATACGACCGGCTGCATGCCATGGCTCAGATTGCCCGCAAGCATGCTATTCAACAGTATGAATCAAACACGGTTGCCCAAAAAACAGTCTTAT
>CAZZJF010000193.1:0-4204 GCA_964654325.1 uncultured Ferruginibacter sp. | reverse complement strand
ACCTGCACCCACTGTGGCAGAAACAGTGACCACTGTGGTAGAAAATAAGCCTGCCAAAAAGCCTGCCGCTAAAAAAGCACCTGCTAAAAAAACAGCAGCCAAACCAGCTGCCGTGAAAAAAGCACCTGCCAAAAAGAAAGCGGCTGCACCCAAAAAAGCGGCCCCCAAAAAGAAAGCTAAAAAATAATTACGTCTACGGCTGTCCGTAACGAATTGGCGCTAACCCGTTCGTATTGAATTAATCACAGGTGTTGACAAGTAGCCAATGGTCATTTTAAAACCAAACACGAACTTTATGCAAACAATGTGTTTTGGTAGAAACTCCTGAAATAAAAGCGATCCTCCGCCTGATCGATGATCCGGACCAGGAAGTGTACGACGCGGTACAAGATAAGATTGTGTCGTTTGGCCGTCCGATCATACCCAATCTTGAACATTTGTGGGAAAATGCGCAGGAGATTTTTTTACAGGAGCGCATCGAGCGTATCATTCACTGCATCCATTTTGAAGACCTTAAAACAGACTGGCAGCATTGGTTAGCCGGAAGCCGCGATCTACTGCAAGGGGCCATCTTGGTGAGTCGTTATCACTATCCTGCTTTAGATACGACGCAGATCCGAACAGACCTGGAGAAAATACGACGTAATGTGTGGCTTGAATTAAACAGCTACCTGACCGCCATGGAAAAAATACACGTGATGAACAGTGTGTTGTTTGATTTTTCAAAAATCAGCGGTGAGGCTGTGCAGGCAGATCAGCCAGAACGTTTTTTTATTCATAAAGTGCTGGAAACCCATACCGGAAATAAATGGGGTATCGGACTTCTCTACCTGATCTTATGTGAGCAGCTGGATCTGCCCGTGAATGCCATTGCCGTTCCGGAATACCTGATCTTTGGCTACCAGCAAACCGAATTTCCGTTTACCACCAAAAACTTCGCCCAACAACATCCGTTTCAATTTTACCTCGATCCGCAAAACGGTCAAATGTACTCGGCTAAAGATGTGGAGCATTTCCTCCAAAAGAAATACCCGGAGATGGTCAAAAATGGCATACAACCGCTGGATAATGCCGGTTATCTTCACGCATTACTGATCGAATTAAGCAATTGCTTTCAGTCGGAAGCAATGCATTATAAATATCAGGAGCTTCGTTTTTTGGCTTCAATGCTCGCACCGGAAGGCTGATCCGATTCTTTCTCCTCACGAGCCACCACGACCAAATCATCTATGGCTAGCTGCATGGGTATATTTCCCAGCTGTACCACCGCCTTTTTGGAACGAATATCCAGCACGGTGCCCACTTTGCGAGATTTCAGCATAAAAACCGTTGATCCGATTTTCACTGGTTCATCAAGCCGTTGATAGTCGGCCGGTATTGAGTCTGATGTCGGTGTGGCATGCGTTGTTTTTTCGGCCAATCGTAAAATACGATTCAGCTCATCCATGATGGAGGCACGGTCTTTTCCTTTTCTCCAGGCCTGGATCATCTTGCGGGCATTGGATTCCAATTCGCGCAAGGCTGTTCGTTTTCGGGCACTTTCTACATTCTGTAATTTAAGGCGCTCCATTTCCTGACGGTGTTTTTCGCGGTTCAATTCATTCGCCAGGCGGGCCTCCTTCTTTTTATTCTCCGCCATCAGTGCCAGCAGTTGTTTCCGTTCTTCGGTCAGCCTCCTCGATTGCTGCTCTGTTTTCCGGAGTAAAGACTCGAGACGGATCTGCTGTTTTTCCGCGAGTTGCCGGGCCCGCTGAATAATAGGTTCGCCCATACCAACCCGGGCGGCCATCGAAAAGGTATACGAACTGCCCGGAATACCCGCTTTTAGGGTAAACAACGGTTTCAGATTCTGTTCATCGAATTGCATGGATGCATTCTGAAGTCCATCCACCCGATCGGCCATTATTTTCAAATTCAGGTAATGGGTGGTAACGATACCTATCGATCGCTTATTGGCCAGCTCCTCCAATACCGCCTCTGCCATGGCGCCACCCAACTGCGGATCTGTACCGCCCCCCAGTTCATCAATAAAAAACAAGGTTTGGGCATTGGCATGCATGGTAAAATAACGAAGATGTGTCAGATGCGATGAGTATGTACTTAAATCATTTTCAATGCTTTGCCGATCACCAATCAATATAAATAAAGAGGTGAAAATCCCCATGACAGCATCCGGTTGCACCGGAATAAGCAGTCCGGATTGCAACATCAATTGCAGCAAACCCACCGTTTTCATGGCCACGGTTTTACCGCCGGCATTTGGACCACTAATCACAAGGATTCGGTTTTCCTGATCGAGTGTGATATCCAGTGGCACCGTTTCCGCTTGTTGTTCTCGTTGCCGTAGCCAGAGCAAAGGATGAACGGCATTCTTCAGGTGGATTACCGGTTTGTCGACCAACTGCGGAATCACACCATGGATTGACATTGCAAAAGTAGCCTTGGCATGAATCGCATCAAACACATCCCGAACCAGTTGATACTGACTCAGGAAGGCGGCATACGGATGCAGCCGTTCGGTGAGCGCTCGGAGAATACGCTGAATTTCTACCTCCTCTTCCCTTTCCAGCGAAATGATTTCATTGTTTAAAAACAATGTTTCTTCGGGTTCGATGTAAACAGTCTGTCGACTGTCGCTTTCCGCATGCAATACGCCTTTGACATGTCGTTTATGTTCCGCTAAGACCGCTAGAACCCGCCGACCATTCATAAAACTCTCTCCGATGTCGGTGAGGTAACCCTGATTATCCAGATTTTTGGCGAGCCGGTCAAATACCCTTCGAATCTCCAAGCACTTGTGATGAAGTGCTTTTCGAAGATCCGACAAAACGGAACTGGCCCGGTCGTGGATTTTACCCTGCTCATCCATCACATCCCGAACGGCGGATAGGATGTCTGGCACGAGATGAACCGCTTGTATGTGTTTCGCCAGAAAGGGATACAACTGCTTACGCTCTTCGGTAAACCACCGGATTAATTGCGTCGTATTTTCGGTGATCCGAACCAGCTGTATACACTGTTCGGGCATCAACGTGGCTCCCGGAATTCGTAATAATTGTATTGCCGAGTGAACCTGACCAAAATAATCATTGGGCAGGTGTAAGCCCGACTCCAGCAGCACCTTATACTCCTGTGTTTCCTGTAATTGCCGGCTGATATATGTCAGATCCTGATGTATGGTCATTTGCTCCATACTGGCAACGGCACCGGGTGTACGACACAAGGCAATGAGTTTTTGCCGGATGATTTCGAATTCCAGCTGAACGAGCGCATCGGATGGATAACAGATCATACTAATTATTGGCAGCTTGTGATTTGGATGAAGTGCACCCCAGTAATCCTTCATCCAACGGCAAAATAACCAAATAAAAGGCTTTATCCGCAATAGGCCTGTGCAATCACACGATCCGATAACCTTGTTCAATTGTTTAGCACGATCGCTATTGGCTGATTCAACAGGCTAATTACTAACATTAGGCCGCTCGGATGATTCCTAGTTATACAGCAATTAAAAAAATCGAACAAAAAACTTGCATTCCACAAAGACAGGTATCATATTTGCGTCCAATATGCTCGAAATACATGGCTTTCAGGGCTATGTACTGAATGAGATTGCCTCCTATCCTTTGAATTTCTCTCCACTTCCTTGAACAACATGCGCTCCAGCGCACCCTGACTATTGCTTTTTTGGATGTAATATTCAATCCGCCCCGGCGGTCATATTATACCTCTACGCACCAATACATTTTTAAAATAACGACAACGTTATGAAAGCGCACGTTACACGCAAGTTGATCACCCTGCTAACCCTGATCGGACTATGTTCAGGCATGTTTGATAAGGCTACTGCCCAAACGACCAAAACATTTACGTCCGGCACCTACATCATCAACATGGGTGTTCACTCCGGCGTAAAAAACACCGATGTAGCCAATCAGCTGAAAGCATGGGGTTGTGTCTACGACTTACTAAAAAATTACAGCGTTCCGGTGTATGTCATCATCAATCCAACTAAATCAAAAGATGGGGCTGACTTTACATACAATGGCACACAATACAGAGGTGGCACGTTTATCATCGATAAAAAGAATATTTCATCTGCCGTAGCTTCCCGTATTACGTACTGGATAACACAAGGCATGCAGGGAAACTATACGAACGAAAACCTGACGTTGGATGTAACAATTAAATATACTGTAGCTCC
>CAZZJF010000192.1:0-4221 GCA_964654325.1 uncultured Ferruginibacter sp. | reverse complement strand
ACTAAAACTGTTTTTACAGAAACAGGGGCATATCGTTCACGTCATTTCCCCAACATCCTGGGCCGGTTTTCTGAACTGGATGCCCGGTTGCAGTGATCTGATCGATTATGAACGAGCTACGGAGAAAGCGAATCAGATCATTTTATCTGCGGATTGGATTTTTTGTCTCGATTTCAACCGATTGGTCAGAACAAAAAAAATGGCCGACATCCTGGGTCAGGCAAAAGCCCGAAAAGTCCTCATCGACCATCATCAGGAACCTCAGACAGACGTATTTGAATTTGGGGTGAGTGATACCTCAAAGAGTTCTACGGCCGAAATGGTTTACGATTTCATTCAGATGACCGGGCGCGCCGATTTACTGGACCTGGATATGGCCCAGTGCCTATATGCAGGGGTGATGACCGATACGGGTTCATTTCGATTTCCGTCCACCTCGGCCTCGGTCCATCAAATGGTTGCTAGTCTGATGCAATTAGGTTTGCAGCATAGTGTAGTACACGAACAATTATTTGATCAGTATTCCGAAAACCGGATTCGATTCATTGGTCACGTTCTATCGCAACGACTTCGTTTTTTTTATGAATTCAATACGGCACTCATAGCTATTCCTCAACAGGATCTGATACAATTTGATATTAAAACAGGCGATACAGAAGGACTGGTCAACTATCCACTCAGTATTCAGGGAATAAAACTGGCAGCCATTATCATCGACCGTGGTGAAGAACGGAAATGCTCGTTCCGCAGTAAAGGATCCTTTGATGTGAATACCTTTGCCAAAACGTATTTTAACGGTGGCGGTCACTTTCACGCAGCCGGTGGACATAGCTCCGACAAGCTGGAGCAGGTGGTTTCAGCATTCATCAAGGCGATACAAGAAAATGAATCAACACTAGCATAAATCTTATTCATCAATCAAACATCCATACAATGAAAAAAATAGGCTGGATTCTGGTAGCAGCAATTGCTCTTTCTTCCTGCAGCAGCCAGGATTTTAAACGCGGAAACAAGGGGCTTGAATACAAAGTTGTAAAAGGTGGTTCATCCGGTACGGCTAAATTGGGTCAGTTCCTGGAAGTGCAGACGCACGAATACCTCAGTGACGGAAAAACGGATACAACCCTGAATGATTCGCGCAACAGCATGCCACAAATCATACCATACGACTCGACAACTTTCCCGGTTGACTATTTCAAATCAATACCGGCCTTGGGTAAGGGTGATAGTTTAGTCATCCGTGTCATTGTAGATTCAATGCTTTCTATGAATCCGATGGGCATGCCACCGTTCTTCAAAAAAGGACATTACTACTATTCAACACTGAAGATTAATAATGTTTACAAAAACATGGATGAAGCCAATAGGGCTCAACAAAAAAACATGATGGCACAGCGCGCCCGAGACTCCATTGATAACATTGCCATTTTGAAAAAAGAAAACGACACGTTGTTGAACTATTTCAAGAAAAATAATGTCGACGCATCTACGTTGTTAAAAACCAAAGGTGGTGTTTACGTAAATGTAACAGCGCCTGGTTCAGGTCCTGTTTTGGATACAAATTTTTTGCCAAGGGTAAAATACACCGGTAAGTTACTGAACGGAAAAATCTTTGACACCAATATGGATTCCTCCAAAGGTCACACTGATCCGCTGTTGGTCAACGTAACGTCCAATCCTATGATTGGGGTAACCGTCATACCGGGTTGGATTGAGGCACTGAAATTGTTGAAATTGGGTTCTAAAGCAACCCTGTACATCCCATCCCCGCTGGCATACGGAAAACAAAGTCCTAGTCCGGAAATTCCGCCAAGTTCTATTCTTGTATTCGATGTGGACATAGTGAAAGTGCTTACGGCTCAAGAAGCCATTCGCGAACGAGACGAAAAAGCCAAAAAGAAAGAGGCTGATCGTATGAAGCGAGAAAAAGAAGTGCAAGAGCAGTTGAAAAAAGATTCCTTGAAAAACAGCAAAAAAGTAGAGAAATAAAAATCTTAGCCACCTTCATCGGTGGCTTTTTTGTAAGCCATGAACAGGTCGATGGTTTGCCTGGCTTCTTTGACGTCATGTACACGCAGTAAATCGGCCCCTTGCTGGAGGGCGATCATATGCAGGGCGGTCGTACCGTTCAAAGCGTCCTCTGGGGTTATGCCAAGCGTCCGGTAGATCATTCCTTTACGCGATAGGCCGACCATGACCGGATAGGACCATTGGTTGAAAACGGAGAGGTTTTTGAGTAGTTTAAAATTGTGATCCGTTGTTTTTCCAAATCCGATACCCGGATCAACAATCAAATCATGAACACCGGCTTGGTTGGCGATTTGTATTTGTGTATTGAGTTGATCAAAGACATCCAGCACAACATCATTGTACGAAGGGTTTTGTTGCATGGTTTCGGGTGTGCCCTGGATATGCATACAGCATAAAGGGACGTTGCTCGTGCAAACAACGGACAACATATCGGCATCAAACTGGCCGCCGCTGATATCATTGACCAACGATGCGCCTGCCTGAATAGCCGATTGGGCAACAGACGCATGATAGGTGTCGATTGAAATGAAGGTTTCCGGGAAATGGGCCATGATCGTCTGAATGACCGGTATTACCCGATCCAATTCTTGTTGTGCTGGAAGTCGATCGCTGCCCGGACGGGTGCTTTGTCCGCCGATATCAATAATGTCGGCGCCCTGTTCCAGCATCTGGCCAATTTTTTCAACCATCAATCCCTCCGGTTCGTTGAGGTAGCCCTTGAAAAAGGAGTCGGGGGTGACGTTGTAGACAGCCATGATGCGGGGCCGGTCGAAAGAGAGCAATTGGCCTTTTATTTTCAGCGTGCGCATTGGCATTGGATTTGTATTTTTGTAAACATACCAAAAAACAGGAAACCGTTCTTTACATGAACCATACGGAGATACAATATCAGGAAGAAACTCAGGTCTGTCGGGCCATATTTCTCAATAAAACCGCAGATTACGGCACCTCCTGGCGTGTATATCGCACGATTTCCGTAGTGGATCAGATCTACATCAAAGCCAAACGAATAAAAACCATCCAGCAAAAAGGAACCCAGAAAGTAGGGGATGATATCCGTTCCGAGTTCAGGGGTATGCTTAATTATGCCGTCATTGGATTGATCCAAGGGCAGCTGGATGAAGACGCAACCGAACAGTTGCCGGTTGATCAGTTATCTAGCTTATACGATCAGGTCATTTCGTCGGCGATGAGACTGATGCAAGATAAAAACCACGATTATGGGGAGGCCTGGCGCGAGATGAGTCAGGAGAGCTTCATCGATTTGATTCTTGCCAAACTGCTCCGAATCAAGCAGATTCTCACAAATGACGGTAAAACTATTGTCAGCGAGGGCGTGGATGCTAATTTCTATGACATCCTCAATTATGCGGCGTTTGGACTGATCTTAATGCAAGAAGGTAAACACACTGCTTAAAATGAACAATAGACCATCTTCTATGAATAAATACGTGATTATTTCATTGCGGATACTGATTTCAGTACTGTTCATCTTGTCGGCACTTTCTAAAACATTGCCGTTTCCGCAGGCGATGAATTACTTTATCAGAAACCTGCATGACCTGGGCTTTGTCAATGCCTGCACTAAAGAATACCTGCCCCGCCTGATCATTGCATTGGAGCTCGCTATTGGCATTGCCATCCTGCAGGCCCACTATTTGAAGCGAGTGGTAATACCGGTAACGATATTATTACTGGTTGCCTTCTGTATTCATCTCGGTATTCAGCTATATCAAGGCGGCGCCGAAAACTGCGGCTGTTTTGGACAATTGATTCCGATGACACCCCTGGAAGCATTAATCAAAAACCTGTTGACCATTGGACTGTTAATCTACCTCTACCTGAAAGTAACCGACAAGCCGGCTGGGGAAAACCGGTTCAGTATCCTGCTGCTGATTTTCTTTATATCAGCATTTTTGATGTTTTTCCTGTTTCCGTTTAATCCACCACCTTGTATTACTGGTAAAGAAAAACCCGCTTTTCAAATTCCAATGGCACCCAATGACAGCAATCTCATGTACACAATGCCGATCGATACAACAACCGATCAAGCTGAAAAGGGAAAGGGTGTTGACACTGCGACCAAGCAAAAAAAGAACAACACAAAAGATAGCTCCGGAACTGTAAAACAAACAACAACAGTCGTTACGCCAACCATTCAGGAACCTCCGACCGTATTGTCCAAATACA
>CAZZJF010000191.1:0-4352 GCA_964654325.1 uncultured Ferruginibacter sp. | reverse complement strand
CACCGATCATATCGATATAACCGCCGATATCTTGCGGAAAATAAAACGAATACTGCCAGCTGTTGGCTTCCGTAAAATGATTGTTTACCTCACGGGGCTCAAAGGGTTCCAGCCATCCGCCATTTTTGACCGGGCGCATGAATCCGGTAACCGGATCAAAGAGATTTTTATAATGCTGTGCCCGTTGGTAGAACCGGCTGGCTGTTGCGTGATCGCCCAGTTGGTCTGCCATCAACGCCACACAATAATCATTATAGGCATACTCCATGGTTTTGCTTACACTCTCGTGATCATCCTCGACCATCACCGCACCATGATTCATATAACCCTGCATGCCCTCATGATCCCAGTAACTGGCTTTCAGCATGGCTTCGAGTGCCAGCCGTTCATCATATCCTTTGATTCCTTTCATCCAGGCATCCACAATAACGGGAATACTATGATTACCAATCATACAGTCGGTTTCGTTTGAGGACAGTTCCCAGATGGGCAATTGTCCGCCTTGCTGATATTGTACCAGAAAGGTTTTGATGTAATCCACCGTTCGTTTTTGATCGATAAGGGTGTACAGCGGATGAGCGGCACGATAGGTGTCCCACAACGAGAAGACTGAATAGTAGGTAAATCCGTCTGCTTTATGAATCTGGTTATCACGACCGCGGTATTGTCCGTCGACATCCATATTGATATTCGGAACGATGGCCGTGTGATATAGTGCCGTGTAAAATATCTTCTTTTTTTCGGGCGTAGCATCAAATTCTATTTTCACTAATTCGTGTTCCCAAGCGCCAGTGGCGGCAAACCGGGCACTCTCAAAATTGATAAATCCTTCCTGTTTGAGGTTACGGAGGGCTCCTTCTTCGCTCACGGGTGAGATAGCTACTTTCACAAACAAGTCGTCTTTGCCATCCGGAAAGCGAAAAGCGGTTTTGATATTTTTAGCATTGATCGAATCATTAAGAAACGGACTGATTTTGTCATTCAAAAAAAGAGCCATGCTGGTCACCGGCCTGGAAAATTCAATGGCAAAAAATACATATTGATTTTCGGCCCAGGCCTTGCTTCGCCGAAGGCCCGTGAAGGTTGAGTCGTTGATGCGCCGTAAGGAAGATTCGAGCACTTCGTCGCGATGCTTGAGATCGAGTAAGATGAATCGGTCGTTTGGATTATTGAAATGATATTTATGAAATCCCACCCTTAGTGTGGCGGTGAGCTCCACATCAATATCGTGCTTATCGAGATGCACGGCATAATAACCCGGAGACGCTTTTTCCCGCGCATGAGTAAAGGACGATTTGTAGACACGATTCAACGGACTGGCCGTTCCATTGCCGGGCATCAGTAAGATATCACCATAATCGGAACAACCGGTACCGCTCAGGTGTGTATGTGAAAAACCATAAATCGCTGAATCGGAATAATGGTATCCACTGCACCCATCCCAGCCCTCTAACCGTGTATCCGGGCTCAGCTGTACCATGCCATGTGGCATAACAGCGCCTGGATAAGTATGTCCATGACCACCGGTACCTATAAATGGGTTTACATGCTGAACACGGAATGGGGGTTGGGCATAGGCCGTTTGATTCAATAAGAGAAAGAGCGCCACAAGGCAGCGTAATGGTGTTAAATGACTATTTCGCATAAAAAAGGCACCGTATTTTTCACACGGTGCCTGTAAGTTATTGAAATAGCCCGAGGTTTAAAAGGGCACCTCTTCTGCCGGTGTGAATGAGTCGGCTGCGGCATTGATCGACTGTGCGGATGAACCGGCATGATCCATTGATGACGCTGGTGCTCCATCCCGGTTGCCGGCGTTACCCAGCAGCTGCATCGACTGAACACGCATGCGTAACGTCGCGGCCGGTTTGCCTTCTTTCAGGTAAGGATCCGCTTCCGGAGTACCTTCCACATAAACTGTTTTACCTTTAGTAAGGTATTGTGCCACGGCTGTTTTATCCGTCCAGTACGCACATTCCACCCAGGTTGTTTTTTCTTTCAGGTTACCGGCACTGTCCTTATACTTCTCCGAGTGTGCAACGCTAAAATTGATGACTTTTCGGCCATTTACTTCATTTTGAATACAATCTTTCCCAAGATTTCCGATGATTTGCAGTTTGATCATGATGGTTGTTTTTAGTGTTAATCGATGTATATATAGTTGGTATTTGATTGTTTGTTGGTTGGTCGTTTTATGTTCGTTGGCCGCGGAATGGATGTTCGTTTATGATTTCTGATCGATATGTACAGGTAGCTATCTGACAATCCACTTAAACCCATTGAACCGGCAGAACGTTGGCTTCAAACGAAACTAATTCATTTTCTTCTTAAGTGTGCTTACCTGATCATGTAAGTTACTAACCAGACTAGCCAGCGAATTCACATCCCAGCGTTGTTGATTCGCCACTTTGGCGATGACAATCTGCGCATGCCATAGTTCCAGGATATCCTCCGTATTCATCTGATAGGGTTGAAAAGAAGGGTTATCACTTTCGAGTGTGATCTTGTTTCGCTGTTTGGGATTTTTCTGGATTCGTTTATAGACGATCCCCTCCTGCTTGCTGACGACGATGAAGGCCTGTCCGCTTTTTACATCTTCCATCGACTCTATTTTCTCTCCGACGATGATACTGCCGCTTGGTGTTGGCATCATACTATCACCAATGATTTCAAAAGCTCGGTACTGCCCCCCGGTCAACATGGGTAAGGTAAACGTATTGAGCTCATCGATGAATTCATTATCGGCATAGCCGGCCAGGTAACCGGCCGCCGCTTTCACCGGCACAAAATGAATCAGGTTCCGGTCTGCCGAACCGATCTTCATCAATCTTCGTTTCTGCAAATAGCTTCCTGAGCTGACAGACGTTGAGAGGTCTTTCAGTAACAGCTCATCCAATGATAATTTAAACATGGAGGCCACCGTTTCCAGCACATCCAACCGCGGCTCGGCCCGTTCTTCCTCATAGGCTCCGATCAGCGAACGTTTGACATCCAGTTTTTGGGCAAATTCTTCCTGTGTCCAACCGCGCAGTTTGCGCAGGTATTTCATGTTTGAACCGGCTTTTGACATGGCTAAACTAATTTGATTAGCACAAATATACTAAACTTTTTAGTTTCTCCAATTTTATTTTCGCTTATTTTCAGTCCAATCACTGGCCTGTTTTGACGTACTTTTGTGGAAAATTAAGCATATGCAAGCCGTTCTCGCTGTTCACAGCATTGTTCGCTGGGCTGTTCTGTTGTTTGGCATCTGGACAGTACTCAATGCCATCACCGGACTAACCACCAAACGCGCCTTCTCCAAAAACGACAATATCAGCAATTTGCTGTTTATGATCTTTTGTGACATTCAATTGCTGTTTGGCATTTTACTACTGGTCATGGGGCCCTGGCTGGATATGTTTCAATTTGGCATGGGAGAAGTGATGAAAAATAAAGTTTCCCGGTTTTTTATCATCGAACACGGCGTTATGATGATCATCGCCTGGCTGTTAGTACATGTGGGACGCGTAGCGGTTAAGAGAGTAAACGAGGCCAAAAAACATAAAACCATGCTGATTTATTTTGGCCTTGCGCTGTTCCTCATCCTGATCTCCATCCCCTGGCCATTCCGTGATGAACTCATCCGACGAGATTGGTTTCCGTCTTTCTAATCAACTAATGCTATGCTATGAAAACAAAACCGATCATCCTGATCACCAACGATGACGACATCAACGCACCGGGTATCCGAAACCTGGTGGAGGCCGTCAAAGGCCTCGGTACTATCGTTGTAGTGGCACCCGATAAGCCACAGAGCGGAATGGGACATGCGATTACCATCGGCTCTCCCCTGCGGATGAACCGCGTGCAGGTCTTCGGTGAAAAAATCGAATCCTGGCAAACATCCGGCACGCCGGTTGATTGCGTCAAACTCGCTGTCGATAAAATCCTGCATCGTAAACCCGATATTTGTCTGAGTGGCATCAACCACGGCGCAAACCACTCCATCAACGTAATTTACAGCGGCACCATGTCGGCCGCCATGGAAGCCAGTATTGAAGGTATCCCCAGCATTGGCTTTTCGTTGCTGGACTACCGCTATGAAGCCGATTTTAGTGCCGCTCGAAAAATAGCCCGGAAAATGGTAACCGACCTCTTGCAACAAAAGAAGCTGGACACCCATTTTTTACTGAATGTGAATATACCAGCTGTTCCATATAAAGAAATCCAAGGCATTAAAATTTGCAAGCAAGCCTATGCCAAATATGAGGAGGAATTTGACGAACGCTTGGATCCGCAACAAAAAAAATACTTCTGGCTGACCGGCGAGTTCAAAAACTTCGACAAAGGTAAAGATACCGATGTATGGG
>CAZZJF010000190.1:0-4355 GCA_964654325.1 uncultured Ferruginibacter sp. | reverse complement strand
ATTGCTGGAAACCCTGTTTACGCCGTTGAATCGGGGGAAATTCTTTTGGAAGGTGCTGTCCTTTAGAATCTGTGAACTGTCAACTGGGACAAACAGTTTTTTGGAGGGGAGGATATTAAATTCATTCTGACTTTCCACATATTGGTCAGACGCAGTGTACTTCTTCAAGGCATCATACAAATTGTAATAGTCGCTATTGTTTGTTCCGAATTTCGAGGAAATAGCAATGATGGCTCGTTTATTTCCTTCAACCTGTTCCTCCGTGAATATCATATCCATGGGATCACTATTGTTGAGTTTATACCGAAGCTGATTGAAATACCAGTCCGATGAAAGCAACGCATAGTTGATGACCCGCACATCTTTTCGTATTCCTTCTACCTCCTGTGCATACCAAAGTGGGTACGTGTCATTATCGCCAAATGAAATCAGAATGGCGTTGGGTGCACAACTTTCCAAGTAATCGATAGCTAAATCACGGGCAATCGTTTTTTTACTTCGATCGTGGTCATCCCATTCTTCAGATGCCATTAAAACAGGGACTGCAAATAAACAAGCGGTTGCTGCAACCAATGAGGAGGCCCACTGATTTTTGATGAGCTTTTCCAGCAAGCGACTGATGGCCAGCATGCCAATACCGATCCAAATGGCAAACGCATAGAACGAGCCCACATAGGCATAATCACGCTCTCTCGGTTGCATGCCGGCTTGATTCAGGTAAAGGACAATGGCGATACCAGTGAAGAAAAAGAGGAGGGAAGTAATAACAAAATCTTTTCTGTTTTTCACCAGCTGATAGAAAAATCCGAATAGTCCGAGGATCAATGGTAATCCGTATAGTTTATTGTGCGCTTTGTTTTCTTTGGAAATGGAATCAGGTAAATTGGACTGATTGCCATAGAGCAGATTGTCTATGAATGAAATGCCCGTTATAAAGTTGCCGTCGCGTTTATTGCCGAATCCTTGGAGGTCGTTCTGTTTTCCGGCGAAATTCCAAAGGAAATACCGCATATACATTACACCCATCTGATACCGCAAGAAATAACGGAAATTATGAATCGGACCAGGTTCTTCATCATCCTTTATGCCACCAAACTGTTGGTATAGAAAATGAGAATTACGATCATTGCGGAAATCGTACATGCGTGGAAACAGATGGGCGCTTTCACTAGCCGAGTAATCGTATTCCGTCATGCTTCCCTGTTCGTTGTATTGCGTTTTCCCTTTGGTCCACATGGTGCTACCCTCAATAGTTGGAGGCTCTTCATTAAAATAGTTGCCGATCAGAATTGGCCAATCGCCGTATTGCTCTCGTCCAAGATAACTGACTAGGGTAACAGGATTGTCTACGTTATTCATATCAACAGACACATCTGCATTGCTTCGGATCATGGTGGTGATGTACGAGAAAAATCCAAGCAACATGAAGGTGAAACTCCAGGTGCCCAACCGGAGGAAATTCCAATTTTGGCTCTGGGCAATACGAAGCGCCAGAAAAATAAAACCGGCAATCAAACAAAAGAAAAATGCAAATCCAGCAAAAAAAGGCAATCCAAAATTATTTACAAACAGAATGTCCATATTCCCGGCTCCTTTGATGCTCCACTGCACGACTGCTTTTTGGACTATGCCGGTTATTATACAACCAAGAAAAAAGGCAATGATTAAACCAGGAAATGAGAACTTGAAACGTTTGAAATAATACATGATAACAATAGCCGGAATAGTCAAAAGGTTCAGCAGATGCACGCCAATTGAGAGCCCCATCAGGTAGAAAATAAAAATCAACCAGCGATCGGCACCCGTAAATCGGTCGGTAATCCCGGCTGCGCGTTCTTTGTCAACTGCCTGTTCCCACTTAATTGCTGCCCAGAAAACCAAGGCGGTGAAAAAAGAAGAGAGGGCATATACTTCCCCTTCTACAGCACTGAACCAGAAGGAATCAGAGAACGTGTAAGCCAATGCACCAATGGCACCGGCAGCCATAATATTGAAAGTTTTGGCAAACGTTAATTCCGTTTCATTCGGGGCAATCATTTTTTTTGCAAAATGCGTGATTGTCCAGAAGAGAAACAATATCGTGAATGAACTGGCCAGTGCGCTCATGGCATTCAAGCCCACCGCTGCTTTCTCGGGCCCGAACGGAATCATGAATAGGCGGCCAATCAGAACAAAAAGGGGTGCACCGGGAGGGTGTGGATTCTGGATTTTGTATGCACATGAGGCAAATTCGCCGCAGTCCCATAAGTTACCGGTGGCTTCCATGGTCAGCAGATAAACGGCTGTAGCAATTAAAAATACAGTCCAGCCAACCAGATTGTTCGTTTTATTGTATTGCATAAGATTCTTGTCAAAAATTGAAGCAAATATACTCATGTTTGCCCTTTTTTGAACAGTCTTTGCCGGGGGTATGTCATTGAATTACCCGACTTTTGCGGGCATTCGGCACTTGCCGAAACTAATCGTTGATTAAGAAAGCAATCATACAATTGCACGTGGCCGTTTTTATTGCGGGTTTCACGGCTATTCTGGGCAAATGGATCCAGTTACATGAGGCCTGGTTGGTCATCTATAGACTGTTTTTTTCGGTGATTGTCATTGCCGGTTGGATCACGTTTCAAAAACAATGGAAACGTGTTCCTTTGAATGAGCTTTTTAAAATAGCCGGTGTTGGGTTTATCCTGGCCCTGCATTGGGTTACGTTTTATGCCGCAGTTAAATATGGAAATGCGTCCGTGGCGGTTGTCTGTATCGCTGCTGCCGGTTTTTTTTCGGCCATCCTAGAACCGCTGTTTTACAGGGTGCGTTTACAGTGGATGGATTTGGCACTAGGATTCGTTTCGCTCGTTGGTATTGGCATATTGTTCAATTTTCATCCGCAACACCGAGTGGGCATTGCCTTTGGTTTATTCTCGGCCTTTGGGAGTGCCTTGTTTCCAATTTTCAACAAGCGCTTGTTGGTGAAAACAGAGCCGGTACTGCTAACGTTTTATGAATTTCTTGGCGGTGGTATGTTGTTATTTCTACTCATGCCGGCGTACGTATTGCTTTTTCCGGCAACACATTACTGGCCACAACACACCGATTGGCTTTGGTTGTTGCTATTGGTGCTGGTATGCACTGTTTGGGCCTTCAAGTTGCAATTGGATGCACTCAAACAACTCTCGCCATTTACGGTTAACCTTATGTATAATCTGGAACCGGTGTATGGCGTGGCATTGGCTTTCTTTTTATTGAAAGAGGCGCACCTGTTTAACCCACAATTTTATATTGGATTGTTTTTAGTGTTATGCTCCATGAGTGTTCAGCTCTGGCGGGTTGTCAGGCGTAATCAAAAATCCCGGTTACAAGCAGGTATTCCAGTTTGAAAAACAGTATTTTAGCCGCTGATGTTTGCTATCGTTGATATTGAAACAACCGGAGGGATTCCGGAACAGGCCGGGATAACCGAAATCGCTATCATTTGTCATGATGGACAAGCAATAACCAGTGAGTACCACTCACTCATCAACCCGGAGCAAAAAATTCCCTCGTTCATCACCGGAATAACCGGAATCAATAACGCCATGGTAGCACATGCGCCCGTTTTTTCTGAAGTGGCCGCCGATCTGTTTGCAATACTGGATGGCTTGGCTTTTGTAGCACACAATGTTCATTTCGATTACGGATTTATTCGTCATCATCTACAAAAAAACGGGTACCAATGGCAACCACCACTGTTTTGTACCGTACAAATGGGACGACGTTTTTTACCTGGACATGCCTCGTATAGTTTAGGAAAAATATGCGCCAGCTTAGGAATACCGCTTGAAGACAGACACCGTGCAATGGGGGACGCCCGGGCAACCGTTCAATTGTTTGAACACATTCTGGCATCCGGTGGGCAATCCTTTGTAAAACAGCAGTTGAGCAAGAAAGGGTTCATTCCCAAAGCCAATCATTGAATCGGTTTTGACATACAACTAGGAGGGATATTCAATCGTCGCTTGGATGTTCCGGTCGTTGATGGCCTCACATTGTGGCTTTAGTTTTTCGAAGCTGTCTTTTTTTACGGCATATTTTCCGCAGGTATGGATCAGCAGGGCGCATTGTTCTGCTTGTTCCTGGTTATGGCCGCAGATGTCAACCAGGGTTTCAATGACCCAGTCGAAGGTATTTACATCGTCATTCCATACGAGCAGTTGACAAGGGGTTTCAATGGATTCATCCACGAGAACATCCTCCGACTGTCGGGTGTCAGGATTGTATTGGGGGTTCGTTTCCATGGTGAAATAAAGTTAAAACAAAGATTGGTATTAAAAGTTTGGCAAGAATGATTTTCGATATTATCTTTGCCGTCCTACAAAGGGAGCATA
>CAZZJF010000189.1:0-4363 GCA_964654325.1 uncultured Ferruginibacter sp. | reverse complement strand
AGGCGGCCGCGGTGCCATACACCGCTATTTTCATGTGGTTGATGTTTTGCACACCTGCAATCAAGGCAGCATCACGAATAGAGGCATCGGTACAGTTGGTCAGGGTTTCATTGACATCCTCCACCAGGGCTTCCATCACCCGACTGCGCAGCGAAACATACTGCAGGCTTTCTTCTTCAAAAAATAATTCCAGTTTCTGCACATGCGATTTTACATGATCGAAATACCGTTGTAAGGTGTTTTTGAGGGCCACCGAGGAAGCGTTTTTGATCCAGCTGGTTAGCGCCTGTTGCAAGGTCACTTCAGAAATGGTGAATTGGCGAACTCGGTTGTTCAACAATTGATGAAAGGTTTGAATGCAATTTATTTCGGTCATGATGGTATCGGTGTAGAACAAATGTATCGGTCGCGTGCAGCTTGTTTGAATGATGGGCATCATCCGCTGTCCCAATCCGACTCATATTACCTTGTTTCATTCGCGTTGTTTCTTTGGAGCATGAAGCCCGTCGGAAAAAAGAAAGCGTCTTCGGATCAACCGATGGTACATGAACGGTACCTCGTGCCGGAGCAAAATCCACGATTTAATACTGAACGTGTACCCGAGGAAGACGAACCCGTACCGGAAGAGTCTCGGTGGTTGATTGAAGACGAAGAGGACATCATGACGGAACATGACGAACAACCACCTGCCGGAGAAGGTCCCTGATCAATTTTAATAACTACTCATGATACAAACAGAAAAAGCCGTTCGCATACAAACCATGCGGGTAAGCAGTGAAGCGTTCGCCTCCCGGCAATCCATCCCCCGGAAATATACCTGTGACGGTGAAAATGTAAATCCGCCCCTGAATATCGAACAGATACCCAAAGAGGCCGTTTGCCTGGCCATCATTGTTGAAGATCCGGATGCGCCAATCAATACCTGGATCCATTGGTTGGTATGGAATATTCCCGTCACGCATCGCATTGATGAACACACAGTCCGTGGGGTAGAGGGGTTGAATGATTTCTGCAAACATTTTTATTGCGGGCCCTGTCCAATGTCGGGTACTCATCGGTATATTTTCAAAGTCTATGCCCTTGATAGCCTGGTGCATTTACCACCATCTGCCCGAAAATCACAACTTGAAAAAGCCATGGCCGAACATATTATTGGGTATGGCGAACTGATGGGTTTATACAAGCGCGTAGTGCCCTTTTCCCCTACACGCCGAGTAGAAAAGGAAACGCTAAAATAATGTTGTATGCGTATCATGCTGTTGACGCTGGTTGCCTTGATTCTGTTTGGAGCAGTATTTGGTGGTTTGTTGATGATGAGCGAGCCACGGGGTAACCTGGTAGGACTCCAACCGGATATTCTGCAAACCACACCATTTACCAATTTTTTGCTGCCGGGTTTATTGTTATTGATTGTTATTGGGGGTGTTTTTTTTATCACCTTTTTTTTATTGCTGATCCGGCATCCACATCGCTTTGGCTGGTCCCTGGCGGCCGGTACGGTCTTGCTGAGCTGGTTGCTGGTTCAGTATTTATTGATCCCCGTTTCGATCTGGCTTGATATCTTTTTTTTCGGGTTGGCAATTGGCGTCATACTAACGTCGTTGCATGAACGCGGAAAATCCCTTATTTAATCTTTTATGCTGTTACCGTGCTGATTGATCTGGATGAACAAACAACCCTGGGCGATCTGTCCAATGCGTTTCGGGCGGCCTATCCGTTTCTGAAAATCTGTTTTTATAAAAAACCGCTGCAGTGGAAAGGAGCTACACACCTGCAACACTTGCTGGATTCGTCTGCGACCATTGCATCGGTTAGTAAAATAACGGCAAGGCCTGCCTATTTTGCGCTCGATGCTCGACAAAAAACGAGAGACGCTGAACAGCAGTTTCGGGTTTTGCTGGGCTTGTACGCGCAGGTTTACAGGAAGTACCACGATCGATGGGTGCAAACCGTGGGTTCGGATGAGCTCTCTTTGGCGGAACAAAACGCATTAGGTCAAGCCGATGCCGGTTTATGAGTGCGATTGGTTTGAGTAGTAGCCGAATGCAGGATGTGGGTATCTTCGCGTTGTTCGGGTGGTATGAAAGGCAGATCAAGTGCTTTAAAAATGGCATTTTCTGTTTGTCCGGTGATGAATCGCCCGGTATCACGGTCGAAAAGGCCATACTCGTTGATTTTGTATCCTTTATTTCGCGCACGCGTGCGTAGGGCAATGTTGAAGGATTTGGAACCGGTAAGATAAAGCAGCGCGGCGCCAATAGCCCGTGGCTCGATAATCCGGATGTCTACCGGCAAGCTCGTTTTTTTTGCGGTCAATGCGATTTTGGTGGTTCCGCGTGCAACAACCGACTGCACCCATGATTGCTCACAGATGATATGGGCAATGGCGGCCTGTTGTGTTGTATCCGCTGCTATCAACAAGTCAATATCGCCCACAGTGGTTTTTTTCCGTCGAATGCTGCCGGCGATGTCTATGGAGATGATGGCCGGAATAAACAATAGCTGCCGAACCAGCCGCAGTGCCGTGGCATGTGCGGTTTTCCAGGGTAATCGGTTTGTGGTATCCGCTTTTTCGAAATACCGAATCAGTCGGTTGAATGGACCTGCATGCAAGACTTTTCGGAGTTGATCACGATTGTTACTGAGTTGAACACGCAACTGTTCAAGGGTTTTTATGTGTAATTCGTCTGCAAGTCGATGGAGGGTGGCGGGCCCAATGCCATCGAGTTGATACAGTTCAAACAAGGCAACCGGAATGCCTCGTTGGACTTTTTGCAGCGAACGAATCCGACCGGTACGCGTATACTCTTGTATTTTCTCGGCGATGTGTTTGCCAATTCCTTTCAGGGCATCCAGTTTCTCCAAGGTATCATACGTTTCAATCGGTTCATGCAGGTTTCGCACGGTCTCCGCCGCCTGTGCATAAGCAGTTGCCCTAAACCGGTCCTCGCCGCCCGTATATCGGTACACGGCGGCAAAGGTCTCGAGGTAATCCGCCAGTGCACGATTGGAAGGATGGATGAAGTGGATGGTTTTTGGCATACCCGAATCAACATCAAAATAGGTGCTCCGTTTCGTGACGCTTGTCAGCATGCAGTAGTCAACGAGTCATTGTGTTCGCTCATCGGGCGATTTACATTCGGTTTAAAACCACGTACATGATTTTGCAAAAAGAGATGGTTCAGGAATTGCTGGAAACCGACAAGTACATGCCCTGTGTGTCGCTGTTACTCAATTTCGAGCCCAAGATGGGCTTGCGCAAAGAACTGGATTACGCACTCAAAATCAATGGAGAGAAATTGGAGCGAATGTTGTTGGATTCCTTTCCGGAGGATATCACACGCGTAGTCATGAATCGCTATCAGCATGCGGTAGAAAACCTGAATTATATCACGCATAAAAAAAGCATCGCTATTTTTCTATCGCCACTGGTTGAAAAAGTATATTACCTCGACATGGATGTTGATGAAAAATTGGTGATCGATGAGTCGTTTGAAATCCGCGATCTGATCCGTAGTAAAAAAGAAAATACACGATACTTGCTGGCTGTACTTAGCGCTAAGTGGACAAAAATATTTTTAGGCGACCGGCATCAGCTGGTACGCGTAACCTCCAATGTGCCCGATAACGTGGCGGCCTATCGGAATGAGATTCCGGAGAAGGTAGCCAATTTCAGTGATGAGCAAAAACGAAAAGAAATTTTGCTGGATAAATTCCTGCTGCATACCGACAATGGGTTGTCATTATTACTTAACATGTATCAGTTGCCCCTGTTTGTGATGGGAACCAAACGAACGATCGGTCACTTTCGAAACATTACACGCAATGCCACGCGAGTCATTGATTACATCCATGGCAACTTTGAAGAAGAAACGGAAACGACTTTGCTGGCAAAGATGCAAACAAAGCTGGATAATTGGCGATCGGTACAGGAACGGAAATGGCTGTTGGCTTTGGAAGAGGCCATGAATGTTCGCAAACTGGCTCGTGGACTGGAAGAAGTTTGGCAGGCGGCTGTTCAGAAAAGAGGCCGGTGGTTATTGGTCGAGCGGCATTTCATGGTGCCCGCGATGCATACCGACCAGCCCGATAAGATTTCATTTCTGGAGCCCGACAACAAACAGGCTTTTTATATTAAAGATGCGGTAGATGATGTGATGGAGAAAGTGCTGTCGAGCGGCGGTCAGGTTGATTTGGTAGAAGACGGGTCGCTGGCCGACTATGGCCACATCGCGTTAATTGAATATTATTAATACAGTCTTAAAACCGGAAGTAAACAAATAGTCGTCCGAAGTGGTTAGCGTCGTGTTCGATGCGGTGATACAGGGGTTGGAGGTGGGGGTGGTGGAAAAAGCGCACTACT
>CAZZJF010000188.1:0-4373 GCA_964654325.1 uncultured Ferruginibacter sp. | reverse complement strand
GGGGTTTACATGGAAAATAGGGATATCGCTCAGGTCCTTAAAAATACTGTTGGCGTGTTTGTTTTTTTTGTTGACTGCAAGCGGTTGTTCGCCATTCCAGGGTGTTTCAGTTATCAAGCCGTTGCTTAGTTCAATAAAAATCGTTGCCTGATCCAGTTGACCTTCATTAGTGAAAAAGGTTGATATGTCAATGATTTGCTGACCAAGGATGGATTGAATACGCATGAATCACGCTTGAATTGACTAAATAAATTGTTTCTTAATAAAGGTAAGAAGCAATTCATCAATAAATGCTCGAATGGACGCTGAAAATGAAACTCGCTGGCGTTTGGGCATTTGCTGTTTCAACCTTGCTTGTATACTCCTTTGTATGTAAAAAAAAGTAGCCGTCCGTTGGAAAGTCGAAGGGCCATAGTTTTGTTGAATCGGCCTTGGCCATTCTGGAACCAGAAACAGATGGTGATCGAATACACAATGCCTTTCTTCAAAGGTTCTATTGGATAATCGCAGATAAAATGTGGGTCGCCGGATTGTTGATCAACAATACTAACAGGTTCCTCGCCCAGGTATATAAATCGTTTCGTTCGTCGGTTGTTGATGTTAACCGGCTCCACTTCGCCCAGGTCATTGTTTAACGAGTCAAAAACAAAATCAGCGATTGTATCACGAAATACCGGATTCAATGGCATGGTAGATGACGATTGCGCGCGGGTGAAATACGCGCAACTTATAAATACACCGATGATTAGAACGGATCGCATCAAAAATAGTTAACAACACAAACGTGAGATGGCACGTTTGGTAATTTACGAGATTATCCAATCATGGTATTCAAAATTTAAGATAATCGTGTTTTTTCTATATTTGAAAATGCGAATAAGTCAACGAGCACTAATGGTTAGCCTGATTGTTTTTCAGGTGTTTTCAGTGGCCCTTGTACAGGCCCAAAAACAGGTAAAAATCGGTAATCAGGTTTGGATGGCCCGTAATCTGAATGTCGATGAGTTTCGGAATGGTGATCCGATTCCGGAAGCAACCTCGCCCGAGGAATGGAAAAGAGCGGATAGTATGGGGCAACCGGTTTGGTGTTACTATGATTTCAACAGGCGTAAATATGGCAAGTTATACAATTGGTATGCAGTGAATGACCCAAGAGGACTAGCACCTGCCGGCTGGCATATACCCAGCCATGTCGAATGGGACTCACTGATTGATTACCTGGGTGGAAAGGATGAAGAAGTGGCCCACAATCGTCTCAAATCGAGCACCGGGTGGTCTCAACTTCACATAGGGATGAGAAGATGCGGATTTAAAGCAAAGCCCGGTGGCATCTTTAATTCAACTGATTTTTACGGAAGACACAGGATTGGCTTTTGGTGGAGCACAAGTACGACTAAGTTTGACTCCGATGGTAAGATGAAGGCTTGGGTCATACGGCTAGACAGAAATTTCAATGTGTTGAACAGCCGAAATGGCCGGTGGTTCAGGGAAACCATTTGGGAGTTCATGGGTCTCTGGTATGGAATGTCGGTGCGTTGCATAAAAGACTGAGACGGGGATCCTTTCAGCGCCACGCTATTCATCCATGTTGAAAATTCCTTTTGGTATTTTTTTACGGTTGCGTTTTTCGGATTAGTTTTGCACGCCATACTCTTGGCAACCTTACCATGCCAAAAAACCCATCTATCCAATCTGTTTTGATTATCGGTAGCGGACCGATCGTGATCGGTCAGGCCTGTGAATTTGATTATAGTGGTACACAAGCTGCCCGCAGCCTTCGCGAAGAAGGCGTAAAAGTCATCCTCATCAATAGTAATCCCGCCACCATCATGACGGACCCCATGATGGCCGATCGCGTGTACCTATTGCCCCTGACGGTAGAGAGCATTGAGCAAATCCTGGAAGAAAACCAGATTGATGCTGTATTACCCACTATGGGTGGTCAAACGGCATTGAATCTATGTAAAGAGGTCGATGAACTGGGTATTTGGGAGAAGCACAATGTACAATTGATTGGCGTGGACATCAAAGCCATCGATAAGGCAGAAGATCGGGAGAAGTTTCGGCAGTGGATGATTGAGATGCAGATTCCGGTTTGTCCGGCCCGCATAGCTAATTCATTTCTGGAAGGAAAGGAGTTTGCGCAGTCGATTGGATTTCCGCTGGTTATTCGTCCTTCGTTCACGCTGGGTGGTACCGGTGGCGGAATTGTATTTAAAAAAGAAGAGCTGGACGAGGCGTTGAATAACGGACTGAAAGCATCACCCATCCATGAAGTGTTAGTTGAAAAAGCGGTATTGGGTTGGAAAGAATTTGAGCTGGAGCTTCTTCGTGACAATGCCGATAATGTAGCCATCATTTGTACAGTAGAGAATTTCGATCCGATGGGCGTGCACACGGGCGACAGTATAACGGTTGCCCCGGCCATGACCCTTTCTGATACAGCCTTTCAGTTGATGCGCAACACGGCCATCCGTATGATGCGTAACCTCGGCAATTTTGCCGGTGGTTGTAATGTGCAGTTTGCCCTCAACCCGCAAACCGAAGAAATCATCGTAGTGGAAATCAACCCGCGGGTTAGTCGTTCTTCGGCCCTGGCAAGCAAGGCCACGGGTTATCCGATTGCCAAGATCGCGGCCAAACTTGCCTTGGGGTACAACCTCGACGAACTTGAAAACCAGATCACACGTTCGACCTCGGCTTATTTTGAACCGGCTCTGGATTATGTGATCGTGAAAATACCGCGCTGGAACTTTGATAAATTCAAAGGGGCCAACGATACGCTTGGCTTCCAAATGAAAAGTGTGGGAGAGGTGATGGGTATTGGTCGCAGTTTTGCCGAAGCAATCCAAAAAGCCTGTCAGAGTTTAGAGAACGAAGCGGTGGGATTGGGCTATTATGGCAAAAGCCTCATGCATGCCGACGAGTTGCTGGACTATATCAAAATCCCCAAATGGGATCGGCTGTTTCGCATCAAAGATGCCCTGATGATGGGCGCCTCCGTGAAACGGATCTGTGAAAACACTGGTATTGATCCCTGGTTCATCTATCAGATCCAGAAAATCGGGCAATGTGAGAAAGAAATAGCGAAATACGATCTGCGCAATCTGCCGGATGCATTATTGACAGAGGCCAAAGGCCTGGGGTTCAGCGATGAACAGTTATTGCGCATCATGCGTGAGTCGGATCATGAGGCTCTGTATGAGCGTCGCAAGCGCATGGGACTCACCCGTGTGTTTAAAATGGTGGATACCTGCAGTGCGGAGTTTGAAGCTAAAACACCCTACTTCTATTCTACCTTCGAAACAAAGCCGGTTGAGGGATCACTTGCGTCGAATGAGTCGGTGGTGTCGGATAAGAAAAAGATTATCGTGCTGGGCAGTGGTCCAAACCGGATTGGCCAAGGCATTGAATTTGACTATTGTTGTGTGCATGGATTGCTGGCGATCAAGGAATGCGGGTATGAGGCCATCATGGTCAATTGTAATCCGGAAACCGTTTCCACTGATTTTGATATTGCCGATAAACTCTATTTTGAACCGGTGTTCTGGGAGCATATCTGGGAAATCATTGAACATGAGAAGCCCGATGGTGTCATTGTGCAGCTTGGTGGGCAAACGGCCCTGAAGCTGGCCAAACGATTGCATGAAAAGGGTGTTCGCATAGTGGGTACCTCTTTTGATAACATGGACATTGCCGAGGATCGCGGGCGGTTCAGTGATTTACTACGCGACTTATCCATTCCGTATCCGAAATATGGTACCGCCTATAATACCGACGAGGCCATTGAGGTTGCAAAAGAAGTGGGCTATCCGGTATTGGTGCGGCCGAGTTATGTGTTGGGTGGACAACGCATGCGGATTGTGATCAATGATGAGGAGCTGGAGAAAGGTGTATTGAGTTTATTGAAACATTTACCAGGAAATAAGATTTTGATTGATCATTTTTTGGATCGATGTCAGGAAGCGGAGATTGATGCGATTTTTGATGGCACTGATTTCCATGTGATGGGTGTGATGGAGCATATTGAGCCGGCGGGTATTCACAGTGGGGATAGTAATGCGGTTTTACCGCAGTTCAATTTGAGTCCGCTGATCATACAGACCATGGAAGAGTATGCTGAAAAAATTGCCCGCGCCTTGCAGATTCGTGGGTTGATTAATATTCAGTTTGCGATAAAAGACAATAATGTGTATGTGATTGAAGCCAATCCACGTGCTTCGCGCACGACACCGTTTATTGCCAAAGCGTATCAGATTCCGTATCTGAATATTGCCACCAAGGTTATGTTGGGAGAAGCCAAACTCAACGATTTTGCTTTCAACAAGAATCTCCAGGGATTTGCCATTAAAGAACCTGTATTTTCCTTCAAT
>CAZZJF010000187.1:0-4446 GCA_964654325.1 uncultured Ferruginibacter sp. | reverse complement strand
AACTCGTTAGACGATCCTGCTGCCTCGATTCGGCTCCATTCGGGGTGCCTCTAAACGGCTCAATCGTGGCATGACCTTGCTGGCTGATTCCTTCGGAAATAAACACTTTTTGGACGGTTTTCAGTAGAATCTGCCAATCCAATGAAAACCGCAGGTGGTCTACATACCAAACGTCGTATTCAAATTTCTGCTCCCAGCTGATGGCATTGCGACCATTTACTTGCGCCCAGCCGGTAATGCCCGGCCGAACCTGATGTCTTTTCCGTTGACGGGCATTATACAAAGGCAGGTACTCGACCAATAACGGGCGCGGACCCACGAGACTCATGTCTCCTTTCAATACATTGATTAATTGCGGAAGCTCATCCAGTGAACTCCGACGAAGCCATTGTCCAAACCGGGTCAGACGTTCAGCATCGGGCAACAGCTGACCATCCGCATCCCGGGCATCGGTCATGGTCTTGAATTTCAATACTGAAAAAATCCGGTCGTTTTTTCCAACCCGTGGTTGTACGAAAAACACAGTGCGATGACCCGTACACCAAAGCAACAGAATGATGAGTACCATCACAGGCAGAAACACCGCTAAGGCGATCGTCACAATGAGCAAATCCTGGAAACGTTTAAAAAAAGAGCGGTACACGTTGTTGATTTAGTTGCGTTGATGAAGCCAGGTTTGATATTCTTCGAGCAATAGTTGCCAACTGGTTTGCTGGTCATATCGATCCATTATTTTTTGCCGGATCCGATGTTTGAACAGATCGGCTTTTTCTGTCTGATTACGAATAAACGACATGGCCTCCTGAATGGCCTGGCTGTTTTTGACTGGCACCAGTATGCCATCTTCCTCGTGCTGAACAATTTCATTGCAGCCATTGATGTCAGACAATATCAGGACACAGCCCATAGAACCGGACTGTAAGGGCACGTTGGGAAACCCTTCACGGTAACTCGGAAAAACGAGGGCGAACGAGGCGGCCAGGTAGGGACGAATATCTTGTTGAAAACCCCACCAGCGGATGCCGGGATGATGGCGCAACCACTGCGCATGCTGTTCGTCCAGCGGATCCAACTGAGGTTCTTCCTCACCAACCAGCCACAACTGATCATCCGGATACACCTGATGATGACGATCAAAAGCGTCCATCAGTTCACTGATGCCTTTGTCACGGACAATCCGACCCACAAATATCCATACTTTACCAAGTGCGGGCAGCTTCGCGTCTACACATAACTGTTGGGCCGCCTGTTCAATGGCCGATGTGCGAGAAAAATGCGTCGTGTCAATACCATTGGACGAACCAAAACCCAGAACCTTCATTTTGTGCACAGCAATCCCCTCCCGAAGCATGAAATTGCGTTGCACAAAGGAATTGGGCATGACTTGTGTGGCCGCCTGGGCGGTTATCTTTTCAATGGTTTTCAGTAAAAGCCGCATCATACCCGTACGCTCAACCCAGGGCAGACCGGCAATGGTATGTAAGCGGATGGGCACGCCGGCAAACCAGGCCGCCCATAATCCGATCAGCCCTGCTTTGGGTGTATGGGTATGAACAATATCAGGTTTTATTTTTCGCAGAATGCGCGTGAGCTTGATCAGCGCTTTGAGATCCTGTAATGGTGTGATCGCCCGGGTCAGGGTAACGGCAATATGATCACAACCCTCTTGCTCCACAACAGCAGATACTTCAGGCCCATCGCTGCTGATCATGGTTACATCAAAGCCCTGTGACCGCATAAAACGCATCTGACCTTTCAGCAAGAGCTGCAGGGAAATGGGCATGGTTGTGATCCGAACCAGTTTGGGCATGAGCATTAATGATTTGAACGGCGGTTGGATAAAAGCATATCGGTAATCTCTCCCATGGTGAGGTTTTGAAACCCATAGCGGTCACGCAAATCGTGATAGTGGTTCACCATCACGTGCAATTCACGCAGGCATTCATCGGGGTAACGTCCGAAATTTTCGGGATGCCACCAAATGTGATAATACGCGCCCTTTTTGGCGGCACGGGTCATTTCGTTCAATATCCGGCGCATCTTCAGTTTGTTTTCAATTGGATATTGCGGGCGCCACGGTCGGTACAAACGGGTGGCCGGCAAATGCAACGGTAAGCGACCAGTGTCTATGTCATTGAGATACTGAATCGCAATCGGCTGAAACTTTAGATAGGCATCACCTGCCCGAAAAAAACGTTTCATGAAACTGCCGGCCTTGTCTGAATAAGACCAATACCAGATATCAGGATTGGTGCGTACGGATGTTATGCCCAAATCGTGAAGCACGGACAAATATTCCTCATTAAACTGATTCCGGGGGAAAACCAGCGAGCGGATCGTTCGTCCTTTTTCAGCAGCCAGCGCACAGGCCAACCGAATGTCTTCACGAAACTGTTCCTTGGTTTGTCCCTGTTCCAAACAGAAATAATGGGAGTATGTATGCGTGCCGATTTCCTGATGGGGCGTTTGATAGATTTGATCAACCAGCTCCGGCGCAAAATGAAACAGATCCTCCTCTCCCGAAAATCCATTCGCACGGATCCATTCATAGGTAGAAACATCCTTGTTTTGATAGGTTGGAATCAACGAAGGCATACCCGCATTCCAGGCTTGGGCATTTGGACGATACAACATGCCAACAATAGCCCAGGTAACATGTATCTCCGCCTGCTGGAAAATTGCCAGCATCTGTGGTATCGCCTTTCGGGTATTCAGAAAATATTGCTGCGTGTGTTCATCCAGCACCGGCATGGTGTCGGCAACGCCCCAATGCAATTCAAAATCCAGCGAAATACAAAAAACACCCGGTTGGGTTGGCTGTGTTGACATGGTTTACGAATAACGATGAACGCTGAGTCGTGGTTGTTGTACCGATGGTTGATTTCGGTACGACATAGCTTTCAAAAATACAATGAAAAAGAACGGCATGAACTGGGCCTTCTGTCGAATGGCAATCCCCAGATTACCGGTAACCTGCGCCAAAATAAACGACCCCAGTATGAAAATAAACAAACAGATCCGAAACCAACCGTTCCATTTAGACCAGGAGGTTATCCCTTCTTTCATCAAGAAAAAAAACATCACCAGGTAGGCCGCATTTTCAAACGAAACAATGAAACCAAAAGCACCCATCCCATCGACAAATAAGGGACGGAACCAAAACGTAAACATTTTCATGAAAAGACCGTACTCCTGAATATTCACCCCGGAGGAGGCTTTACCCAAATCCGCCGCCCGCTTTGACAATGCATTGGAACTGGTAATGTCAAACGACTCCACCTCGGTAAATGATAATACCGAATCACTGAGGTATAGAAAGACCAAGGCGGAAAATATCAATAAGGGCCACCGTAAATACCCTTTGATACCGGTTGGCGTAATCATCAATCCAAGCATGATACTGACAACCAGCGTGATGAAAATATGGGGTCTTATAAAAAAAACAATGACACTTCCAAGAACAATCAACAATAACCGTCGATTCACCCGACTAAGTCCAAAAACGAACATGGATAGACCGAATAAAATCGAGCTGCCTTTTCCGATTGAAGAAGACCAAAAATGCAGATTAGGCAATAAAAAAACCAACTCAACAAGCGTTAGACCCAAAAAACCGACAGGAAGTGTAATATTTTCCTTTGCTGTAATGTAGAGATATAAAATGGCCAGAAAACCGAAGTAGGAGAAAATAATCGTAGTAGCTATGTAACTGAGATTTAATCCGGATACAAATGGCCATGCCAAAAAGTGAATGAACTCTGTTCCTGTTTCCAGATGAGAAAGCCAATCATCCGAGGCCGCCGTTACCCGATAATACGAAATGGAGTCGCTGGCGGTCGACAACGCATAGGCGGTGTAGGCAATCGTCATCAAAAAATGAAAAATGAACAAAGTCCATAGATACCCAGGTGAATGGACCGGAAAGCGGTCTGCCAGCAACCGGATCAGGTATGCGTTGAACAGTAAAATCAACAATATGACAATCAGTATGTCCATTTAAAAAAGTTCCATTGACCCAATGGATGGTTTCCAACCGCTAAATTTTTCAAAGGTAGGCAGATTCTGCATGGCCAGGGGACGGAGCGTTGTAATCGGACCCATCAAAAAAGGACCCGGTAACCCGAATGGACGCTGCTGACCACCAGCCCAAGTGGGCGTTGGGGCACAGGTTACAAACATCGGTCTTACCTTACGAAGCAACTGTTTCATTGACGCACGGGAAGCGGATACTCCGGCGGCTGAATGGGTCCAGGCTTCACAGATCCGTAATTCTATAAATCCTTTGCGTGGTCGAAAACCAAATACAATACCGAAGAGTCCGGGATCAACCAACGCATAATAGTTAAAAATCGGGCAGTCTCGATACCGCCAATTCAGATATTGCGTGGAAAGCGGTGTTTGAAAAAAAACGGGATCCGGTGGACACACCCAAGCTGGAACAAGTCC
>CAZZJF010000186.1:0-4470 GCA_964654325.1 uncultured Ferruginibacter sp. | reverse complement strand
TAGAAATCGAAAAAATTGCTCCGGATGCCTTTGTTTTCATGGCTAGTGTCAAAGACATGAAAGGTGGCATGATCAAAAAAAGAAGACTAAAATAACATGCGGCTTACCAAACTATTTTCAGATTTTTTTCAGAGTGAACGCACCGGCGGGTTTCTACTAATCGGCGCCACTTTGATTTCGTTACTGATTACCAACAGCACGTGGGGAACCGCTTATTCAACTTTTTGGGATCAATCATGGAACGGCCACACGATCACACAGTGGCTGAATGACGGACTGATGAGCGTTTTTTTTCTGTTGGTTGGTTTGGAGCTCGAGCGTGAGGTCTATGCCGGAGAATTATCGACACTTCGGCAGGCCATGCTACCTACCCTTTGTGCACTCGGTGGTGTGCTCGTACCAGCGGGCATTTATTTGTCGATGAATATTGGCGGAGCTACTGCCGATGGAGCGGGCATTCCGATGGCCACCGACATCGCATTTGCGGTAGGTATTCTTTCGCTACTCGGAAACCGGGTGCCTATCTCCCTGAAAGTGTTCATTACTGCGCTGGCTGTTATTGATGATTTATGCGCCATTTTGGTCATCGCGCTGTTTTATACCGAGCAGATTCATACCTGGTTTCTGTTTTATGCCGCCGGTATTTTTAGCATCCTGCTCCTTTTGAATCGACTGCGTGTGCATAAGGCCTGGCCCTACCTGATTGGTGGTATTGGCCTTTGGTATTGCTTGTTACACTCCGGGGTACATGCCACCATCTCAGGCGTTTTACTCGCCTTTGCCATTCCGTTTGGCGACGGATCATCCAATACCATTTCTTACAAAATACAGCACGCGTTGCATAAGCCGGTTGCCTTTTTGATTTTACCGCTGTTTGCCCTGGCGAACACGTGCATTGTCTTTGAGCCTGACTGGTCGGCCGGTCTAACCACTGCTGCCGGGTTAGGCATCTTTATCGGACTTGTATTTGGAAAACCAGTGGGCATCCTGCTGTTTGCGTTCATGGGTGTTAAATCGCGTATCTGTTCATTACCCAACGACCTTGGCTGGAAGCATGTATTAGGGGCCGGTATCCTGGCAGGGATCGGCTTTACCATGAGTATTTTTATTACTCTGCTGGCCTTCAGCGATCAAACGCATATCACTATAGCTAAAATGTCGATTCTATTTGCGTCCCTGGCCGCCAGTATCGCGGGACTGCTATTTCTATCAACCATACTCGACAAGCAATCGCCTTCCCTTTCGGACAGCGAGGTCATCGAACCTTAACTCATTTCAGATAAACCTCCGTAGCTCCATATCCAAATGTCGGATGATACTGATTAATAACGGAGCTGACGTGTCGATGCGCTTTCAATTGTTCATGCAAGGCATCCCGAAGTATCCCCTCGCCGATGCCGTGGATGAATATAATTTTTTCTAGTTGGTGAGACAGCGCCAGCTCGAGGTAGTTGGCCGCTGTATCCAACTGCAATTGCAACTTCTCATCGGCACGAAGTTGCTGAGGTTGATCCGTTAATTTTTCAATATGCAAATCGACCACCGAGCGAGCCGGGGGTAAATGCTCTCGGACTTCCGATGCCGCATACACTTTAAAACCTGCCTTTGTCAACATGGTCATATCAACCTTTTCCTCCTTGATTCTATTAGGATAGACCGAAAAAAGCTCCTCCGAAAATGAGGGCTTATTGTCTGCCTGCAACGTTTCAATTTTTTTAAATAATTGCTTGCCACGCCATTTAAGCAATCGTTCCACATAAGGCGCTTTATTTTTATCCGGCTTTTCCAAACTGATTTCAAACCCGAGTACTGGATTGTCGTTCAGATCTTCAAAATCTACATCATGAAGATATAAATCCGATAACCCACGTACCTGGGCCATAAAAGCCACTTTTTTTTCACCCCCTATAGAATATGTATAAGCAACCCGATAATGGTCGGTATTGTGATTGACCAGATACAGCTTCAGTCGATCAACCAATTCATCACCAAACACATCTTTGTCGTATACCGGAAACACATCCAGCAATAACCCATCGCGCTCTTTTTTTCGGGCAACCGGCTTCTCCGTACGAATCTGATCTATATATCGTTTCGGCTTTTGAATGGTTTTCTTTTTTTGAGAAAACAGGTTGAAATACGGAAAATCAATCTGATCCATATAAGCCGGAAACTGCACACCGCGCACTTCAATCATGACCATTTTATCATTGATGATTTCCACCACGTGACCTTCCTCTTCGGAGTGCAAGACAATGATTTTATCGCCTATCTGATATTTCAACGGTGAAATGAATTTTAAAATGAAATAAGCACTGTTATAACCAACTGAAATTTGCCGGAATAAAATACCGACTATCAACATCCAAAACTAATTCATTGATTGTTACGACTGCACCAACTTGCTTTTCCGGAAGCCGTATAAGAAATAAACGACCAGTCCAATAAGTAGCCAGGCCGCAAACCAAGCCCAATTCATAGCGGTCATGCCCGTTAACAGATACAGACAGGACACCAATCCGAGCAGTGGGATAAGTGACCAGTTCTTCAAAAAGGCACCGATAGTCAGTACTATACATACCAACCAGAAAACCAGCATAGAAATGGTTGTGGTCAACTGTTCGCCGTTGAAGTCAAAAAGCGACGAAAAATAGTCAGGGAAATTGAATTGAATAAGTGCAATGGCAGAAACCAGCAAACCCGGAAATAAATATTTCGAGGAGATGAATGGCATATGGAATGTACCGGGTCTTTTTTCCGCACGGGGCAGTAATAATACCCCACCGCAAACCAGTACAAAGGCAAACAAGGTGGCAATGCTGGTGAAATCGAGTACAAAGGTTTTATCCGTAAAGATAATAGGTACACCCACGACCAGCCCGGTGATGAGCGTAGCGAATGAAGGTGTTTTAAACCGGGCATGAACGGTTTGAAAAACCGGAGGAAGTAATCCATCACGGCTCATACTCATCCAGATGCGGGGTTGACCCATTTGAAAGACCAGCAACACACTCGTCATCGCCACAACGGCTACTACCGAAACGATAATTTGCATCCAGGGAATATTGAGGTTTTGTTTTTCAAAAATGAATGCCAGCGGATCGCCAACTCCCTCAAAAGCCGTGTAAGGTACGGCGCCCGAAAGCACCAAGGTGAGCAAAATATACACCACGGTACAAATGACCAGTGAATAGATCATCCCTCTTGGCAGATCCCGTTGCGGATTCTTACTCTCCTCGGCCAATACGCTAACGGCATCAAATCCGATATAGGCAAAAAAAACACCTGACACCGCAACCATCACACCCCCAAAGCCATTTGGCATGAATGAACGAGCCCCCTCATCAGTCATTGGCAACCAGTTGCCGGTTAAATCGTTGGAGAAAACCAACCACCCACCAACTAAAATGATCAATAAAACAACACCCAATTTCAGAACAACCATCAGGTTACTGATGTTGCGGCTTTCTTTAATCCCGACATACACCAATGCGGTGATCAGCACATTGATAACCAGCGCAGGAATATCCAGAATGCAACGCAATGACCCGATGCGGGGTGCCTGATCCCAAATGGCTTTCATTTCGGCGCTTGTTGCTTTCGCGTTCAGGACTTCGCGGTAACTAGTCGAATAATATTCTGGAATGTGCCAACCGAGTTTGTCGGCCAAAGACGTAAAATAATCGCTCCAACTATACGCCACGTATATGTTACCAATAGAGTATTCCATGATAAGCGCCCAACCGATGATCCAAGCGAATAACTCACCAAAACTGGCGTAAGCATAGGTGTAAGCACTGCCGGCTACGGGTATACGACTAGCAAAATCCGAGTAACAAAATGCAGTAAATGCACAAGCGATACCAGTAATAATAAACAGGATGGTAACGCCCGGTCCGCCGTTGAAAATAGCCCCACCAAGGCTACTAAAACTGCCGGCACCCAAGATGGCAGCTATGCCGAAAAACGTAAGATCCCGAACCGAAAGCACCCGTTTTAACCCGCCGGAATGCTCAGCATCGGCACCATCCTTAACAATCTGATCTATTTTTTTGGTACGAAACAACGGATTCCCCATGCGATATGACTTTAATAAGGGGAAAGATAGAAAAGTTTTGGCAGACCATTTTACTGATCGCGGGAAAGCAGGTATTGGGCCAGCCTCTCCAGCTCTTTTTTACGGGCATTGGGTACAGCGACCGCTTCCAATGATTTCATTGCTTGTTGGTAGTATGATTCCTTCAAAGATTGCGCCCACGCATCTACACCACAGGCTTTGTATACCGATAATACCTTCTTTACTTTATTGACACCTGATTCTTGCGTGGTATCCAATAGTATGGCACGTTGTTCATCATTGGCGGCTTCAATGGCATGAATCCAGAGAAAGGTTTTTTTATTGGCAAGGATATCGCCCCCACCCTGCTTACCAAATTTCTCGGGATCTCCTAACGCATCGAGGTACTCATC
>CAZZJF010000185.1:0-4547 GCA_964654325.1 uncultured Ferruginibacter sp. | reverse complement strand
TGTGACGATGGCTATTATCCTGCTGATTTTTTTAGGATCAATACTGTCAAATGTGATCGGTGGTAAAAAAGGAACAGGAGATATCGACGTCATGGATACGGAATTGGCAAAGGTGAACGATGCGCCACCGCCGCCACCACCGCCACCGCCGCCGCCACCACCGCCCAAAGCGCCGCCACCGCCTGAAGTAAACCAGGTAAAATTTACCCCGCCTAAAATTGTGCCGGATGAGGAAGTGAAGCCTGAAGAGAAAATCGAAGAGATCAAGGACGATCAGGCAATCAGTACAGTAACCAAAGAATCGGATAATCAACAAGTTGTTGCTGCACCTGTTGTTGAAGAATCATCTGCTGTTGAAACACCTCCAGTTGTTTCCGATGACGAGAATACGGTATTTACCAAAGTAGAAGTTGATGCAGCCTATTATGGTAATTGGATCAGTTTTTTATCCAGCAACCTGAACACAGAACTTCCATTCGAGAATGGCGCTTCTCCGGGTTCATATACCGTTGTGGTTCGTTTTATTGTGTCGAGAGATGGTTCTATCAGTGATATTGTGGCTGAAACAGATCCTGGTTATGGATTGGCTGCCGAAGCCATCCGGGTTATCAAAAAATCCAAAAAATGGAAACCCGGTATTCAGAATGGCCGAGAAGTTACCTGTTACAAACGCCAGCCAATAACCTGGTTGGTTCAAGAATAAAACAGATGAAAGCCCTCAAAAGAGGGCTTTTTTCATGCACAATACTTCAATCAGAGCTTACTTTTGCCTAATGACACATTCAAGGGTTTGGGATGATACGATTGTGGCACCTATTACGCCGCCCGGTACGTCAGCCATTGGTGTTATTCGTGTATCCGGCAAGCAAGCGTTGCCTATCGTCCAGGCCATATTTCCTTCTAAACGGTTAGCCGACCAGTCGTCACATACGCTGCATTATGGAAAACTGGTCCATGCAGGCCAGTTGCTAGATGAGGTATTGCTTTCTTTGTTTATTGCGCCTTTTAGTTACACAGGGGAAGACAGTATAGAGATTAGTACGCACGGTAATCCGCTGATTCTTCAAAAGGTATTGGATGCCTTGGTGCAGCAGGGCGCCCGCATGGCTCGTCCGGGAGAATTTACACAACGGGCTTTTCTGAATGGTAAACTGGATTTGACACAGGCCGAGGCCGTAGCTGACCTGATACATGCCGACAGTGATGCCGCACAGAAATCGGCTTTGCATGGACTTCGTGGCGGCTTTTCCAAAACGCTTCATCAGCTACGGGAGCAATTGATTCGGTTTGCGTCGCTGATTGAGCTCGAACTCGATTTTGCAACGGAAGATGTGGAATTCGCCGATCGGTCGACGTTTCTTTCGTTGATTGAGGAGATTAGTCGGGTTACGCGCACGCTGATTGAGTCGTTTAGATTGGGTAATGTAGTTCGGAATGGTATACGTATTGCCATTATTGGCAAGCCCAATGCCGGTAAATCAACCTTATTGAATGCTTTACTGAATGAGGAGCGTGCGATCGTGAGTGCCATTGCCGGGACAACCCGCGATACCGTTGAAGAATCGTTACTGATCGATGGTATTCGATATCATTTCATTGATACGGCCGGCATCCGGGAGGAAAGTGATGATGTTATCGAGCGTATCGGTATCGCCAAAAGTCTGGAGAAGATGCGTTCGGCCGATTTGGTTTTATATGTGTATGATTTAAAAGAGGAGTCTGCCCAACAAATTGAATTAGCGAAAAGTCGATTGGAAAAAGAAGGAATACGGTATTTACTTGTGGCTAACAAAGCGGATCTGGTCAATCAACGGATTCATATCGACGAGACGACTCAAACGGTTTTTTTAGCTGCTCAATCCGGCGAAGGAATCGATTTGTTAAAAAAACAAATCCATCAGCGTATGGTGGGCGATCGGGTTAGTGTTGATCAAACCATCGTTACCAATGCCCGTCACCTTGAGGCACTGCAAAACCTGCAAATAGCGTCAGATAGGATACACCAAGGGTTGTCGACTAAGATTTCCGGTGATCTACTTGCCATTGATATACGTACTGCCCTAAGCTGGATAGGAGAGATCACGGGTGAAGTTACCAGTGAAGACAAGTTGGATTATATCTTTAGTAAGTTTTGTATCGGAAAGTAAGTGGCAAAAACAACTACCTAAAAAACAACCAAAAAACACAACAAAACCCTTACTTAGTAAGGGTTTTGTCATTTAGTAATTTTTGTCTGGAAAATTAATTTTTTTGCATTTTTGGGTAATATTTGTACCTTATTTGTACCTTTAGTGAAATTAGTGGGATTTGCAAAGAAGGTATAAAAATATATTGTCACAATATGACACAAAATGACTTCATTTGTCTTAAAATGTACACTAAATTAAGGATAAAAGAGATAAATTATGAGTTCGAATATTGAAATAACAAGGGTTTGCGAGCATTGCAAACAAGATTTTGTTGCAAAGACTACAATTACACGTTTCTGCTCACATAGATGTAATAATGCTGCTTATAAACAGCGGCTGAAAGAAGTTAAAATAAAACAAAGCAATGAGGAAACTGCCACGATAAAAATAACACCCGTTTTGGAAACGATGATGAAGGCTTATTATACCATTGAGGATTTATCTCAAATATTTGGATTGAGTAAAAGAACCTTTTACCGAATCATTGAAAGAGGAGAGTTGCCTTCCGCAAAATTGGGTGGTAAAACCTTTGTGAAAAAGGAAGCAATAGAAGATTTATTTAAAACGGAAAAGTAATGGGAATTAAGGTTACACTCCGCAAGAAAAAAATATCTAAGGGCAGGTTGAGTTTATACCTCGATTTTTATCCTGCAATTGAGAACATCTACACGGGTCAAATGACCAGGAGGGAGTTCTTGGGTCAATACATATGGCAAAGCCCCAAAACGCCTTCAGAAAGAGCCAACAACAAAGAAACACTTGAGATCGCCGAGGATATCAGGCACAAGCGTCAAAACATACTGAATAAGCCTGAGGTCTACAATGAATTTGAAAAGCGATTATTGCACCAAAAAAGAATGTCTGAAGTATGCACATTACAATATTTCGAAAAACTTGTAATGAAGCGCAATGGAAGTAATGTACATAACTGGCAATCAGCCTTTTTGTATTACAAAGATTTTCTACAGGGAGAATCTTTGCCATTTGAACAATTGAATGAATCTATATGTGAGGATTTCAAAGAATATTTATTGAACACTCCCAGCAGGAAATCCGATAAGCAAACCTTATCTATCAATTCCGCTAAATCTTATTTCGATAAGTTTAAAGTGATATTGAAACAGGCCTATAAAGATGGCCATTTGCAAGTGGACTTAAATGCAAGATTAGATTGCATAAAAGAGGAAGAGACGCATCGTGAGTTTTTAGATCAAAAAGAATTGAACCAACTGGCCAGCATGCGTTGTGCCATACCAGTAGTTAAAAATGCAGGATTGTTTTCAGCACTAACCGGATTGCGTTTCAGTGATATTCAGCAGCTCAAATGGAAAGAGGTAATTCATATTGATGGTCAGGGTTACTACATCCGGTTTAAGCAGCAGAAAACTGGTGGGGCGGAGATGATGCCTATTTCGGATGATACGTATAATTTATTGGGAAAGCCTGGTGACCCGGATGATGATGTATTTGCAGGATTGGATTATTACGACTGCTCCCAAAATCCTCATTTTAAAATGTGGCTTGCCGATGCCGGTATTACTAAGAAATTCACTTTTCATTGTTTCAGACACACTTTTGCAGTGCTTCAACTGATGAGTGGAACAGATATTTATACCGTCTCAAAAATGCTGGGTCACAGGAGTGTGAAGACGACAATGATTTATGCGAAGGTGGTGGATGAAATGAAGCGAAGTGCATCGGAGAAAATTAAAATAAACAAATATGCCAAGAAGAACTTTTCAGGGTTGGCTTGATGGAAAATATGCTTTATACTCATCCGATATATTATTTCCGAATGATAAATCGGAAAACTTGCCTATTCCAGCAGATTTGCCTGAGGTGGAGAAAAGTAAATTACGGGCGAAGAATGTATCGTGGATGAAAAAAAATGAACAGATTCTTGTTCATGAAAATGAATTGGAACCAAAAGTTCTGGAACAAATCAATGCGGAAAAAGAGAGATTATTTAAAGCCCAGGTACAAAGTAAAGTTATCGAGTTAACAAGCGATTTTGAGTCTCCAATAAAGGATGCAAAGTATCAACAAGATGAGGTACATGATGTTAAAGTATTGCTTGGATATATGGAAAAAGAATTGAGAGAAGATGTTAATGAGAATATCTTGTTTAATCGAAGGCTTCCATATAATATTGACTTGATAGGGATACGAGATTATTACTTAACTATACTTAAGCCAAACAAACCTGCACAATTCGGTTTTGTCAATAGTCCGAACTTTCCTTATCAGGACAAATCGAAAATTCCCAGTCAGGTGATGGCCACTGCTTTATTTGAGTATTTGAAGTGGCTGGAAAAATTCGACCATAAAACACATGACAAGGTTCCATCCAGAACATTA
>CAZZJF010000184.1:0-4574 GCA_964654325.1 uncultured Ferruginibacter sp. | reverse complement strand
ATAATCTTTCGTGTATGGATTGTCGTAAGTGTCTACGGCTAAATCGGTGATAAGGGTAGCAATGAAGAAAAAAGAACCTTGTTTTTTGTGAATCAGGTTTCCGTTTTTACCAATCCAGCCCAATCCGCTGCGGACGGCCCAGCTTCGCTCCAGTACCGGGGCACTGTCTACAAAACCACGGCCGTTGATATCGCCGGCTTTCGCGCGGAGGTTGAACAGGAACTCATTTAGTTTTTTTCGGATGACGGTGTGATAATCCACGCCCAATGCATATTTTGAAATGCGTGGTTTTTTTTCGGTGTGTGATTCTTTGGGATAATAGTTATATAAAATGGTAATGACGGATTGTGCACCTGGAACCAGTTTGCGCGGGTCTATTCGCAATTCAATATGTCGTTCCATGTACTGCATAGATCCATGGAATCCATTCTTCAGCCAGTTGTCTAGCCTTTTCGCATCATCCTCCAGCAATTCGGCTTTCGCAATACCGCAAAAATCAAATCCCATTTCCTGGGCTAGTTGTTTTATGGTATTAGAGGAAAACATGTGTTGTGAATGGAAGGCGTTTTGGCGTGAACGGTGATTAATTCTCCAGATGCATTTTATGAAAGAAACGATGTAGCACCGGTGCGAGTAAAACGCTGAAGGCGGACAGGAACGCCATGCCACTGAACAATGCATACAGGGATGCAAACACTTTTGCTTTATTGCTCAAGGTGATTGTGGCATCAAATACGGGCCCCATGCCACTTAATATCATAGAGGCGTTGAGCAGACTGTCATAAAAGCTGAATTCAGGAACTGTCCAATAATATCCAACGACGCCAATGCATAAACTTCCAAAGAGGATAGCGATTGCCAATAGTCCATTCAGACCGAGTCTCCGTTGGTATGCTTTTTTGCTTGCTAGTTTTTCCTTTTTATGTTCAAACATGCAATTTTAGTTCGATGAGCAACCAAAATAAGAAAAAAAGTCACCTCAATGTACGTTTGACTGACAGAAATGCAGAAAAATGTTCTTGGTTTCATATTTGAGCGAGATAAGGCAAATCACTCGTATGAACCTAAATCAATTCACCATAAACGCTCAGGAAACGATTCAACAAGCCCAACAACTAGCGTATAACCAACAACATGTTTCGATAGAAAACGAACATCTATTATCGGCGTTGTTGAACCAGGAAGAAAACGCCGTTGATTTTCATTTGAAAAAAAACAGCGTAACGGTGTCGTTGCTTCAGCAGAAACTGGCCGAGCTGTTACAACGATTACCAAAATCGCCCGATCAGCCTGCCCAACTCATGGGACGGGAGGCCAATCAGACCTTGTTGCGTTGTGTTTCGGTTATGTCCATCTTTCGAGATTCATTTGTGACGCCGGAGCATATTTTATTATCCCTTGTTCAGGGAAAAGATACCGTTGCACGATTGCTTAAAGAAGTCGGTTTGAGTGAGAAGGGGCTTATTCAATCGATTCGTGAAATACGGGATGGGAATGGGGTGACGTCTGCCACACAGGGTCAACCCACCACCGAGGCCTTGAGCAAATATGCCAAAAACCTGAATGAACTTGCTCGAAATGGTAAGTTGGATCCGGTAATTGGTCGAGATGAGGAAATTCGTCGCACGCTTCATATTTTGAGTAGACGAACAAAAAATAATCCGATTTTGGTGGGGGAGCCGGGTGTTGGTAAAACGGCTATTGCCGAGGGATTGGCCATGCGGGTTGTGAACGGCGATGTGCCAGAAAATCTTAAGTCTAAGATTATTTATGCGCTCGATATGGGCCTGTTGATTGCCGGTGCGAAATACAAAGGCGAATTTGAGGAACGTTTGAAATCGGTTGTTAAAGAAGTCACGGCATGTGATGGCGAAATTATTTTATTTATTGATGAGATACACACGCTTGTGGGAGCCGGTGGAGGCGATGGAGCTATGGATGCTGCCAATATTTTAAAGCCGGCCCTGGCACGTGGTGAGCTGAGAGCGGTAGGGGCCACTACATTAAACGAGTACCAAAAGTTTTTTGAAAAAGACAAAGCACTGGAGCGGCGATTTCAAAAAGTGATGATTGACGAACCAACGACCGAGGACGCGATCTCGATTCTTCGGGGATTGAAAGACCGTTATGAAACCTATCATCATGTGCGCATCAAAGACGAGGCAATTATAGCTGCGGTGGAATTATCACAACGGTACATATCCGATCGGTTTTTGCCCGATAAAGCAATCGACCTGATCGATGAGAGTGCGGCTAAACTTCGGTTGGAAATGAATTCAATGCCGGAAGAGCTGGATAATCTGGAGAGGCAGATCCGGCAGCTGGAAATCGAGCGGGAAGCAATAAAACGCGAGCAGGATGAGGCCAAACTCAAATCCCTGAACACCGACATCGCGAACCTGACCGTACAACGGGATACCTATAAGGCGAAGTGGCAGCAGGAAAAAGAAATGGTTGATCACATTCAGCAAGCCAAGGCTGCTATCGAACAATACCGTATCGAAGCAGAGCAAGCGGAACGAAATGGGGACTATGGTAAAGTGGCTGAATTACGGTATGGAAAAATTAAATCAGAAGAGACGGCGGTGATGCAACGGATGCAGGAACTGGCCCTGCTATCTGAAAAACGCCTGCTGAAAGAAGAGGTGGATGCGGAAGATATCGCAGAGTGTATTTCAAAATCAACCGGCATACCGGTGGCAAAAATGCTGCAAAGCGATCGTGAAAAACTGATTTTCCTCGAAGATGAATTACACAAGCGGGTAGTTGGTCAGGAGGAAGCCATAACGGCTGTAGCGGATGCTATTCGCCGGAGTCGGGCTGGTTTACATGATCCGCGCAAGCCAATTGGTTCGTTTATATTTTTAGGCACAACTGGTGTTGGTAAAACCGAATTGGCCAAGGCACTGGCGGCTTATCTATTCAATGACGAGTCACATATGACCCGAATCGATATGAGTGAATATCAGGAAAAGCACAGTGTCAGTCGCCTCGTTGGCGCTCCTCCCGGTTATGTTGGGTATGATGAAGGCGGACAACTGACCGAAGCCGTTCGTCGGAAACCCTACTCTGTCATTCTGTTGGATGAGGTGGAGAAGGCCCATCCCGATGTATTTAATATCCTCCTGCAGGTGCTGGATGATGGTCGCCTGACGGATAACAAGGGTCGGGTAGTCAATTTTAAGAATACGATTATCATCATGACCAGTAATCTGGGAAGTCAGATCATCCAAGATGCCTTTGAGCTGGTGGATGAAAGCAACAAGGAGACGATTGTTGAAAATACCAAAGGCGCCGTTTTTTCAATGCTGAAGCAAACGATCCGTCCCGAGTTTTTAAATCGAATTGATGAGTTGATTTTGTTCCAGCCACTGATGAAAAAAGAAATTCGCACCATCATAGACATCCAGCTAAATGCATTGAGGTCGCAGTTAGATGAGCGAGGGATCCCAATCAGTTTCAGTGCCTATGCGGTGGATTATCTGACCGAGCATGGGTTTGATCCACAATTTGGAGCCCGGCCCCTCAAGCGGTTGATTCAAAAGGCTATTGTCAATCCGTTAAGTAAAAAGCTCCTTGAACGTGATTATGATTCAACAAAACCACTGGTGGTTGATGTTTTTGACGGGGTGGTTGTGTTTCGAAATCAGCTATGCCCGGAAATAGCTTAACTGAATTTTAACAAAGTTAAAAATCTGAAAATCAATGCGTTGAATAAAATCACCCAAACTTATTTTTAAAATAATGAGCTTTTCATTCAAAAAAACATATCTTTCATCAATTCACAATTAGGTCACGTTGAAAGGTTGATACTGAGTGAACTTTGTTTAAAGATCAATTGTTGTACAATAAACAGGCATTATGGCTTTTAAGAAAGAAATAGTTGAAATTATAGAACCGAAAGATGTATTTGTCGGCAATCCCAAAGCTGAGGTTACCTTGGAAGAGTTTGGCGAGTATGAAAGTGAGGTTTGTGCGAAAGCAAACGAGGTTGTAAAACAGTTACTTGTTGATTACGACGGCAAAATCAGGTTTAACTTTCGTCATTTCCCGATGACCAGAATCCACCAGCGGAGTTTGAAAGCAGGCGAGGCGGCGGTGGCGACTGCGCAGGAGGGTAAGTTTTGGGAGATGCACAATATCCTTTTTGCCAATCGTCGTAATTTGGGAACAACGAGTTTGAAATTGTTGTCTAAAGAAGCCGGGGTTAAAAATAAAAAATTCCTCGATGAACTGGTCAATGCCACCTATGGTTGGCAGGTTCAGGGAGATCTGAAAGAAGGACTCGATCGAGGCGTGAAAGATGTGCCCACCTTTTTTGTCAATGGTGTACGCGTGCAAGGCAAGCCAACGTATGAACAGTTGAGCAAAGCCATCGATGAAGCCCTTCGCAAACTGAAGAAAAAACCACAGGCTAATGGAGCGAAAAAGCCTGCAGTCAACGTTGCCAGTGTTCCCAAATCAGAGCCAACAAAAAAAGTAGAATCCAAAAAAATTACCGTAAAGAAAGCGGTTGTCAAGCCGGTTGCTAAAAAAGCTCCGGTCAAAAGCTCCGTAAAACAGAGAGCTTAATG
>CAZZJF010000183.1:0-4586 GCA_964654325.1 uncultured Ferruginibacter sp. | reverse complement strand
CCGAACGCAGGACAGTGCGCGTTATCAACCACATTGACTGTCGCCGTAAACCTAAATCAAACACCAACCTTCAATCAGGTGGCGCCCGTTTGTAACGGCGAGTCGTTCACGTTGCCTACAACCTCGTTGAACGGTATTACCGGAACATGGAGTCCGTTAATCAACAACACCGCAACAACAACCTACACGTTCACACCTTCAGTAGGTCAATGTGCACTTGGTGCGAATATGACTGTAGAAATTACGCCATCAACACCATCCGTTTTAACCGGAGACAGCAGCGCGATAACATCTCAGGATGTTTTGCTGAAAGGCGAGATCACTTACGGTGGTTGTACGCCGGTGACAGAATATGGCATTGAATACAGTGGCATCAACGCCTTCCCTGCCGGTACCGGTATTCGGAAAGCATCCACTACACTAACAGCCAATGTATTTTCTGTCGGGATTGAAGGATTGGTTCCGAATACGGTTTATTACTATCGTGCTTATGCTCGCAACAATGGCGGCTTTGCCTATGGCGAACTCAAGCAGTTTATAACGGCTCCAATTCCGGCCGGTTTGACCATTTATGCCAATCCGGTGCCACGAGGTTCTTCCGTTCGGTATAGCTTGAGCGGGATACGTCCCGGACATTACGCCCTACGCATTTTCAATCAGAATGGCCAACGCGTCTACCAGCAGGATGTAATCACACAAGTTGATTTTATTGATACCAATTTCCGCCTGCCGGCCACTATGCCCATGGGATTGTACAACTTCGAAGTGGTCAAAGATGGTTTCCGGATCCGTAAGATTCTTATGGTTCAATAAGGGCATCTGAAATTTTTTCAAAATGGGACTCGAAGAGTCCCATTTTTGCGACATCCTGTCAGCAATAGCACCTTGGTATTGTAATTGAATAATGAAACTCAAACCATTTCGTATGCAAAAAGGACAAATTCGGGTTCAATCGGAGAACATTTTTCCCATCATCAAAAAGTTCTTATACAGTGAACAGGATATTTTTATACGGGAGCTGGTCAGCAATGCGGTGGATGCTAGCCAGAAGCTGAAAACATTGTCGTCTATAGGAGAGATGAAAGGGGAATTGGGTGAATTACGGATTGACATATCCATCGACAAGGAGCAGAAGTGCCTGAAAATTGCCGATCGGGGTATCGGTATGACCTCGGAGGAGGTTGATAAATACCTGAATCAGGTAGCCTTTAGTGGTGCCGAAGAGTTTTTGCAAAAATATAAAGGACAACATGAGGCCGGCATAATCGGTCATTTCGGACTTGGTTTTTATAGCGCCTTCATGGTCAGCAGTAAAGTGGAAGTGATAACCCATTCTTTCAGACCGGAAGCAACAGCTGTTCGATGGACTTGCGACGGAAGCCCGTCATTTGAGCTGGATGAAACTGTGCGGGAAGAGGGCAGGGGCACCACAATCATTCTGCATCTGAATGATGAGAGCCTAGAGTTTTTGGAGCCGGATCGTATTCGAACCATACTAACCAAGTTTTGTAAGTTCCTCCCGATTCCTATTTTCTTTGAGGAGAATCAAATCAATAATCCTAACCCCGCTTGGAATAAAAAACCATCGGAGCTCACGGAAAAAGATTATCAGGATTTCTACAAAGAGTTATATCCGTTCAGCGAGCCCCCATTGTTTTGGATTCATCTGAATGTGGACTACCCGTTTAACTTAACGGGAATTTTATATTTCCCCAAAATCAAACAGTCATACGAGATACAGAAAGACAAAATCCAACTGTACTGCAACCAGGTGTTTGTAACTGATGAGGTGAAAGATGTGGTTCCCGAGTTCTTGATGTTGTTGCATGGTGTGATTGATAGCCCGGATATCCCGCTGAATGTGAGCAGAAGCTATCTCCAGGGTGATCCAAATGTGAAGAAAATCAATGCTCATATTACCAAGAAAGTTGCCGATAAACTGGATGAAATTTTCAACAAGGAGCGCCCGTCGTTTGAAGAAAAATGGGAAAGTCTTGGCTTGTTTGTTAAGTATGGCATGATGACTGATGATAAATTCAGGGAAAAGGCCGATCGTTTTTTTGTGATGCAGGACGTAGATGGCGCCTTTTATACGAAAGAAGAATTTACACAAGCGGCTGAATCACTACAGAAGAATAAAGAAGGTAAACTCGTTATGTTGTATACCACCGATCCGGTTCAGCAGGATGCGTATATTCAGGCGGCTCGTGCCAAAGGCTACAAGGTGATTAAGATGGAGACCATTGTAGATGCGGCGTTCATCAACAACATGGAAATGAAGTGGAATGATGTTCGGTTTACGCGCGTTGACGCCGATATCGCCGATAACCTGATTGATGTTCAGGAAAGCATGGACAGTCTATTGACGAATGAAGAAACTGAATCGCTGAAAGGTCTGTTTAATGTTCAGGTTGAGGGATTGCAGATTCAGGTTGACGTGAAAGGGTTAAGTCCGGATACTATACCGGTAACGGCTACTCGTCCCGAATTCATGCGTCGGATGAAAGATATGGCCCAGGTGGGCGGGGGAATGGCAGCCTTCTATGCCGGCATGCCGGACGAAGTCCAGTTGACGGTGAATGGAAACCACCCGGTTATACGCAATGTGTTAGCTGAAACCGATAAAGCGAAACAGAAAAAACAAGTTCACAACCTGATGGACCTGGCCCTATTATCGCAGGGCTTATTGAAAGGGAAGGCCTTGACTGCTTTTATTGACCGGAATATTGAGTTGATGAATCCACCAAGCTTGATTATCTCGTAATCAACGATACAATTCAGACTCTTGGCTGCGATGGTCGCAGGTCTTTAACCATTAGTTGCAGGTTTCGGTTCCCCATGAAGTCGTTTTCTTCAATTGTATAAACGATATCAAATGGAGCGGAACCCATAGCTATTTGTTTGTGGTGTCCTAATCGAAATCCAATACCGGACATACGTTTACCGTCTTGAATCAAATCCAGTTTGAGATGTTCTTCTTTCACCAGTTTTGAGTATCCGGCATTTCGAACCCCTCGCGTCATAAACAATGGCTTCATATTACCGGGGCCGTAAGGTTCCATTTTCAGTAAAAACCGGTAGAATGTCTCGGTGATTTGTTTAAAATCAATCACGGCACTGATATCCAGTTTGGGGATCAGTTGATCCTCGGTTATTCGTTCAGCTACGGCTGATTCAAATGCCGCGCAAAATGCATCTAAAGATTCATCGGGTACAGTTAGTCCTGCTGCTGCGAAATGACCTCCATATACCAGCAGATGGGTTTTACACGCATCGATAGCATCATACAGGTTGAACCCTTCCACACTGCGTGCACTTCCTGTCCAACCATTCGCTGACTGGGTTAATACAATGGTTGGTTTATAATGATGTTCTATGATGCGGGATGCGACGATACCGACAATTCCTTTTTTCCAGTGAGGTTGGTATACGACGATTGACTTTTGATCGGCGTAAGCAGGATTGCCTCGAATGATTTCCAGCGCTTCCAGGGTAGTATGTTGATCTGCTTCTTTTCGATCCGTATTATCCGATTGAAGGGCTTGGCTCAAAACAGATGCGTTTTGCGGATCAGTTTCCATGAACAGTTCCACTGCTTTTCGGGCATCATCCATTCGTCCGGCCGCATTCACACGGGGGGCAACCTGAAAAACCACATCGCTGATAGTCCATTTTTTTTCTTTACCGCTGAGCGCGAGAATGGCTTGGAGTCCGGTAGAAGGAGACTGGTTGATTTTTTCCAGACCGAAATGACATAGTGCTCTGTTTTCTCCGGTAATGGGAACGATATCAGCGGCAATGGCAACGGCTACCAGGTCTATAAAAGCCTGTGCATGCGAATCGTCCAGGTTCAGCCGGTCTACCAGCGCGCAGATTAATTTGTAGCTGATGCCACACCCGCAGAGTTCTTTATAGGGGTAGGGGCACTCGGGTTGTTTCGGATTAAGTATGGCATGTGCACGTGGCAGGATTTCGTCTGGCAGATGGTGATCACCAACAATCACATCCATACCGTGTTCATTAGCCCAGTCGATTTGTTCAATTGATTTGATGCCGCAGTCTAATGTAATTACCAAACGGTATCCGTTATTTTTTGCGTATGCCAGGCCTTGCAAACTAAGTCCATATCCTTCGCGATAACGGTGTGGAATATAGAAATGAATCTGCTCCCGGTCGAAGATAGAAATCAGAAATTGCGTGAAGATAGCGACGGCGGTGGTCCCATCTACATCATAGTCACCGTAGATAAGAATTTTTTCATGTTGTGCGATTGCTTGCAGGATTCGGTTAACGGCCTTATCCATATCTTTCATGAGCCATGGATCATGAATCTGATTTGCCGAAGGGGAGAAAAACAAAGCAGCTTGTTCTTTTGAAACAATGGCTCGTTGATACAACAGGCCGGCTGTTAGTTCATCACATGAAAAGGTTGTTTGGATCTTTTTTTTTGCAACCGGATCAACCGGTAGGAAATGCCATTTTTTTTCGATCATCAGTGTGTTCGCTCCGTTGTGAATAAAACCAATTTCTCCAATGCATCCCGATAGGCGGAAGCATTGAATCGCTGTAAAATGGTCAGCGCCTCG
>CAZZJF010000182.1:0-4643 GCA_964654325.1 uncultured Ferruginibacter sp. | reverse complement strand
TTGGATCCTGGTTGTTACCACTGTTGAAAGCCATACTGGTACCCGCCGAAAGGGTTGGTATCCTCGCCATTTCTTGTTGACGCTTGTTCAGGGCACTGATTTTTGCCTGAATCGCCGTTTGCGCTACTGCCGGATTATTCGCCATGGCGTGTTCAACACAGCGCTTCAGATTCCAGGTGTCTTGGGATCGGACAGCAACCGACGTGCAAACGAGAAAAAAGAGCAAGATAATTCGGCTGTTCATGGGGCAAAATTAGTCGTTTCAGGGCGTTTAACGGGATGAATAACGATAATCAGGTAAGTTTGAGCGGCCAAAACACGGAGGATCGCCGCCATCCCTATTTTTAGCGGGGGTTTTAGCTGATAATAACGTAAAATGCCTTAAGTTTGTTTTCGTTTCGAAATCGTTTAAACTACAGATATGAAAAGAATCGCAGTCCTTTTAGGCCTCATGTTCACTATGGGCTTTACCGGCTTCGCCCAAACATCTACCGGCGCTAAATCATCCGGTTGGACAGAAATGAATAATTTCCATGCCGTGATGTCAGCCACCTTTCACGCAGCCGAAGAGGGAAACCTCGTGCCGCTGAAAGAACGCGTTGCGGAATTATATCGCGCCTCTAAAGTTTGGTTGGCCTCCAACATTCCATCCACGTACAAAGCTGAAGAAACCAAAGCAACCCTTGAAAAGTTGATGTTGCAGTGCCATGAAGTGTGGAGAAATGTGGATGATAAGGCGGATGACGCTAAACTCATTGCCCTGATCACCGAAGCGCACAACACGTTCCATAAAATTGTGGGTGAGTGTAAAAAATAAATCACGACCATTTTTATTCAATGCAGCCGTCTTTCCAGACGGCTGTTTTTTTTACACACCCGTTTAATAACTTTTACGCAATCCATTGCGGGCTTTCTCTATTTTCGTATCGGTTTCGGTTCCCGAGTGTCTCGGGATGAAAAGGGAAGACCGGTGAAAGTCCGGCACTATCCCCGTAGCTGTAAGCTTTATCAAGAACCATCCATAGGCCACTGTGTACAACGGGAAGGCGATGGTTCCAAAGTAAGTCAGAAGACCTGCCAAAACCAATCAACCCTTATTCCGCTTTCGGGTGAAAAGTGGGAAGATGGCAGGATCTACGTATCCCTCCGTTTTCTTGTTTATTTCCTGGAAGCAGTCACCATCAAAAACCATGTTATGAACATGAAACCGTTTTTGCTGGCGACTGCTCTGGCAGTCAGCTCAGCGCATGCGCAAACCACCTCCGAACTGGAGGAAGTTATTGTAACGGCCAATCGAACGCCGCAAAAAACCAACCAAACCGGAAAAACAGTTACTGTCATTCCGCGATCGGAACTGGAAGCCAGCAAAGGGCGTACGCTTTCGCAGGTACTGCAGGAGCAGGCCGGTATTGTCATCAACGGATCGCTGAACAACCTGGGATCGGTGCAAACCGTCTATGTGCGGGGTGCCAATTCAGGCAGAGTGCTGATCCTGATCGATGGCGTACCGACCGGCGATCCGAGTTACCTCGATAACGGTTTCGACCTGAATTTTTTATCAACACTCGATGTGGAGCGAATCGAAATTGCCCGCGGGAATCAATCAACCCTGTATGGCAGTGATGCCATAGCCGGTGTCATCAATATCATCACCCGCCGCGGAAAATCAACCAACCCGATTCAAACCAAAGCCAGTTTTTCGGGCGGACAGTTCGGCACCTTTCGGGGTGACCTCCAAGCCGTTGGACAAACAGGACGCTGGTCGTATCAAGCCGGTGTGAGCAGCCTTCGAAGCAACGGTTTCTCCTCATCCACCGACACCACCAAAATAGGCAATTTCGACAACGACGGATACGATGGCCGATCAGCCAATGCCTCCCTGCGGTTTCAGGCCACCCATCAACTCATGCTTCATGCCTTTACCCGTTATAGCCGTTACAAGAGTGATGTGGATGGCGGTGCTTTTCGGGACGATGCCGACTTCACCATCGACAACCGCATGCATATTACCGGCGCGGGCTTTCAATTCAACCAGGAACAGGTTACCCTCACCGGCAATTATCAGTACACCGAAAACAACCGGAACTTTTTAAATGACAGCGGAAGTATCAGCGGATTTTCAACATTTGAAACAGATCGGTATGCGAGTAAAGGACAATTCGCCGAATTGTACGCCACGGTTAAATTGAGTAAAACACTCACGCTCTTGCAGGGTGCCGATTATCGCTTCGGTCGGTATAACAGCCGCTACCTGTCAATTAGCGCCTTTGGTCCATATGAAGCCACATTCACAGATACATCGGTGAGCCAGTCTTCGCTTTATGCATCCCTACTGTATGCCAGTAAAAATGAACAATTGCACCTGGAACTGGGTGGCCGCCTGAATGTACACAGCCGTTATGGCAGCAACTATACGTATACGTTTAACCCCAGTTATGCGGTGAACAAGCAACTCCGCTTTTTTGGCAGTGTGGCTACCGGTTTCAAAGCACCTGGTTTGTATCAACTTTACTCTGATTTTGGCGCACTGTCGCTGAAACCGGAACAGAGTATCAGTTATGAGGCCGGTATTGAATACCGTAAAAAAGCTATCCGGCAACGCGCGGTATTTTTCTATCGTGAGGTTGAAGATGGTATCGATTTCGACTACACGAATTATGTGTATTTCAACAATCCGCGACAACTGGTCCGTGGCCTGGAATATGAAGCCTCAGCGAGCATTCAAAGCTGGACCATCCAAGGAAACTACTCGTACTTATCTGGCACTGATTTCAATCAAAGCCGAATTACCTTTCAAGACACGGCCTATCGTTATTTATTGCGCCGGCCAGCCCACACGCTACAACTGTCGGTTCGATATGCCGGCAAAAACGATCAATGGCAAGCAGGTATGAGTGCCCGTTATGTTAGCAACCGACGTGATCTGGGTGGCTATCAGCAAGCCGATGTGCTGCTTGATTCATATGTTTTGTTCAATGCGAATGCGAGCTACCGCATCAAACCGTATTTACCTGTTTTTGTTCAACTGCAGAATCTAACCAATACCCGGTTTTATGACCTACGCGGGTATAATGGCATGCCGTTCAACCTGCAAGCAGGCTTTACTCTCGAGTGGTAACCCAATGAGTCGCTTTATACACAAAGCCCCGCTATCGGGGCTTTTTTAGTTTAAGCAACAATCGGTGATTATCTTTGCGTATGTTCACTTTTGACCTGCGTGCCTTTATTACCATCACCTTTACGCTGTTTGCCGTAATTGATATGGTTGGCTCCATTCCTATGCTCATTTCCATGAAAGAGCGTATGGGCGGTGCGATCCGAAGCACACAAGCGACGCTGGCCTCCGGTTTCTTAATGATTTTATTTTTGTTTTTAGGCGAGGAGTTTTTAAATATACTTGGATTGGATGTACGCTCATTTGCTGTTGCCGGTAGTATTGTCATTTTTATTATCGGGCTAGAGATGGTATTGGGTGTTGAATTCTTCAAATCTGAGAAAAATGCCCAAGGCAGCAGCGTCGTGCCGATTGCGTTTCCGCTGATTGCCGGCTCGGGCACACTAACGACCATTATGTCCTTGCGTGCGAACTACTCCATACTCAATATTTTGTTAGGTATTCTGGTAAACCTGATCGTTATTTATGTTGTCCTGCGAAGCCTCCACTGGTTTGAACGCGTGTTGGGACCTTCCGGCTTATTGGTTGTTCGTAAATTTTTTGGAGTGATCTTATTGGCGATTGCGGTCAAAATTTTTGGTACCAATATTCAAAACTTCGGTAAATAGGTCTGTGGAAAGAATTAATCGGTTGTTCTCGTACAGAAACAATTGCATTTTGTATTGGGGTTTACCGTTGAACAATACCTGGTTATTCCGTTATTGAATATGGGCTGACCAGACTTATTATCCATATGCAACGCCCGACCGGTTTTTACTAATGAAATTTGAGCCGGTAATTCCTGAATAATTTTTAACTTGCACCCTCGTCTGCTTCGCTGCGTTAAATTGGTAAATACAATGCCATTTGACAAAACGATTTGTTGACAACCAGTTCTTTTTGGCCTCGTAGTACAATGGATAGTATAAGAGTTTCCGAAGCTCCAGATCCTAGTTCGATTCTAGGCGAGGCTACTAATTTTCGTCCGTATAATGGCTATTGTGTGAGTTGCTTACAACTTCCTTATTCCTGCTACTTCCAAGACGTTTCTATCTTAATCAGATCTACTTGCAGTTTGCTTCAAAAATATCGGAAGTAATCCTACATGTCCTTATCTAGCAATCCCTCCAACTTATTCAACTTCTGGGCGATATGCTCCAGGTCAAATCCGGACTGACCTTTTTCCTGGTTTTGGGTGGCATACCAAAGGATAACCATGGATATATAGTCCTGCATGTCCTTTCCGGCAAAATTTGTTTTGAACTCCAGAATCTTGTCATTGATCAACTTTACCGTCTTACGCACTATCTCCTCATCGGCTGGCTGCACTTTGATGCGGTAAGTGCGGTCGGCTATAGTGATGTTGATAGGAATGAGCTGTTCAGACATACTTTTGTTTTATTCACTTAAAAGGCTAATACACTTCTCTATTTCGCGGATATATTTGTTGATGGCTTGCTCCAGTGCTTTCTTATCTTCGGTCTTCATT
>CAZZJF010000181.1:0-4669 GCA_964654325.1 uncultured Ferruginibacter sp. | reverse complement strand
AGTCAGGTTATTCGCAAATCAACAACGAAAACCTCCTGGTCGACCAATGATGCGATGAAAAAATCGTCCCAGGGCGGTTTGAATCCAACGACGCCGACAACCCATCTTAATATCTGGGTCTGTAATCTGAGCAACGGAATTCTCGGGTATGCACAATTTCCCGGCGGATCATCCGCAACCGATGGTGTCGTAATTGATGATAATGCCTTCGGAACATCCGGTACCGCTGCGGCTCCATTCAACAAAGGACGTACGGCTACACATGAAGTGGGTCACTGGGCTAACCTGCGTCATATCTGGGGCGATGCCACCTGTGGCTCCGACCTGGTCAATGATACACCACTGCATAACACAGCCAATTATGGTTGCCCGGCTGACGGACATCGTTCGACCTGCAGCGGAACGCCCGTTGAAATGACCATGAATTACATGGACTATACCGATGATGCTTGCATGTACATGTTTACTTTGGGTCAAAAAGCAAGAATGCAAGCTGTTTTTGCCGTGGGCGGACCACGCAACAGCTTCGCGCAGCCTTAATCAAGAACGATTCAGATTAAAAAGGCTCTCCATGGGGGAGCCTTTTTTGTTTCGCAGACAAATGAAGTAGCTTTGGGTATATGTTTAGACGGGTACAATGGGTGTTGCTTGTTGGATTGATCTGGCTGGTGATTTTTCAAGGCGCCCGTGTTCTGTACATCTGGTACAATCGGGACGCTATTCCAGAGGGCCAATGGGGTGAGATGGTAAAAGCCTGTTGGATGGGCTTGCGGATGGATCTGTCGATGATGGCTTATTTCACGGCCCCATTTTGTTTGTTGTTGGCCATAGGCGTGTTTTTTAAAAAGACAACGGTTCATTCATTGGCCCTGGTGTATACGGCTATTTTAGTTGGACTGTTCCTGCTGCTGGTAATTACTGATTTGCCCGTTTTTGAAGCCTGGGGTAATCGCTTGGATGCCGGCGCACTTCGGTATTTGCATTCGCCAGCGGAGGCAATGGCATCTGTTAGTCATTTGCCGCTGGTGTGGCTGATTAGTGGTTGGGTGCTGGCAGTGATCATAACGGTATTGGTTATACGCTATATCCTTGGCCGGCTGCCGGATACCATTCAGTCGCGTCGATTTTCCGAAAGCGGCCTGTTATTATTCGTATTCGCGGCACACCTCATTCCAATCCGTGGCGGTTTTCAGCTGGCACCCTTGAATCAGAGCAGTGTCTATTTTTCAGACACTTACTTTGCGAATCTTGTTGCGCTTAATCCAGCCTGGCATTTTATGTACTCGCTATCGTTTGGGTTGAACCAAGCCGACAATCCGTATGTATGCCTCGATTCTGCGGAAGCCGAAACGATTCGTAACAACGTGTACACCCAGTATCCATCATCCATCCAAACACTTGATTCAATCAGGCTTCAAAACGCACAGGTTGTGTTGATTGTATGGGAAAGCTTCACGGAAAAAGCAGTTGGACTCAAACACCAGGGGGTGGATGTTACGCCCGGATTCAATCAATTGAAAAAAGAAGGCATTTATTTCTCCAATGCCTATGCTACCGGCGACCGGACGGATAAAGGCATTGTAGGCGTATTGAGTGGATATCCGGCTCAGCCAACTGCTTCTATTATCAAAATGCCGCAGAAAGCGCATACGTTACCTACGTTACCCCGCGTTTTTTCGGAGAATGGGTTTCAAACTTCCTTTTTTTATGGTGGAGAACTCGAGTTTGCCAATATGAAATCCTATTTACTCGATTGCGGGTTTCATACGCTGATTTCCAAAAACAATTTCGATGCATCCGATATGAACTCTAAATGGGGTGCCCATGATGGCGTAGTGAGTAAGCGGGTTTTGACGGCCATTCAAACATCCACCAAGCCATCGTTGTTTACCTGGCTTACCTTGAGCAGTCATGAACCCTATGAAACGCCGGTACCCGTTTCCATTCCGGGTACAGATGATGTATCACAGTTTCTCAACTCGTTGCATTATACGGATGCTGTAATCACCCAATTCATCCAGCAACTCAAGCAGTCGCCGAACTGGAAAAATACCCTAGTTATCATTGTAGCCGACCACGGACATCGGTTGCCGCGGTCTACAAAACAAGCTGATTTCCGTATTCCAATGCTATGGATGGGCGGACTGTTGCAAATGGCACCGAAACAGTATGATCAACCGGTTTCACAAACTGATTTGGCCGCAACAATACTGGATCAATTCAATTGGGATGCGTCTTCGTTTGCCTGGAGCAAAAACAGTTTCGCTGATCAAACCCATCGATCCGCGTATTTTTCATTCAATGATGGCTTTGGATGGGTACAAGACTCCGGGTTGATTTTATATGATAACGTGGGCAAGAAACGCATCGAGGGTAGTCAAAATGGTCAATGGTTGAAAAACGGTCAGGCCATTCAGCAAACCCATTTTCAGGATTTCCTCGATCGTTGATTGAGCTGATATCAACTCGTACCTTTGCAGGGTATTATTATGAGCCACCCCATCATTGATACCCATTGCCATCTCTATTTGAATGAGTTTGTATCCAACCGCACTGCCTTGATCGACCGGGCTAAACAGGCTGGTGTTCAACACATTTTTCTGCCGGCGATTGATTCGTCCAGTTTCAGCGACTTATTGGCATTGGAACAGTTCGATCCGACTTATTTTCATGCGATGACCGGCCTGCATCCCTGTTATGTCAATGAGACAATGACTGACGAACTGGCTTTCGTAGAAAAGCAACTGGCTGCTCGCGCGTATGTGGCTATCGGGGAATGCGGACTGGATTTTCACTGGGATACGACCTTTGCCAAAGAACAAGTGCAAGCATTGGAGCAACAAGCGCAGTGGGCCTTGCAGTATGACATTCCTATAATCCTCCATACCCGAAAGGCAACAGCTGAAACGATAGCCGTGATAAAGCAGTTTCCGGGCATTCGGGGTATTTTCCATTGTTTTGGGGGTACGCTGCGTGAAGCGGAACAAATAATAGCCATGGGATTCTATCTGGGAATCGGGGGGGTGTTGACATATAAAAATGCCGGCCTTGATCAAATGGTAGAGACACTGCCCCTCAGTCACCTGGTACTGGAAACCGATGCGCCTTATCTGACACCGGTCCCTCATCGTGGAAAAAGAAATGAACCATCGTTTCTGCCTATCATTCTCGAAAAACTGGCCAGTGCAAAACAATGTCCGGTCAGCGAAGTGGCAGCTATGACAACCCAAAACGCCCTCAATCTTTTTTTCCCAACATCTGACTAACAGCATCATTATGAATATAACATCCATCCCAACATTGTACGAGTGGTATTCCCGATTTCCTTCGGTCACTACCGACACTCGTTCGCTCAAGCCCGGCGACCTGTTTTTCGCTTTGAAGGGACCGAATTTTAACGGTAATGGCTATGCGCAGCAGGCGTTGGATAAGGGCGCCGCAGCCTGTATTTTGGATGAAAAACAACCGATCAAGGACGAGCGGCTTCTGTATGTGTCGGACGTACTGACGGCTTTACAGGAACTGGCCCAGTTTCATCGTAACAAACTAGCTATTCCGTTCCTGGCCATCACCGGTAGTAATGGTAAAACAACAACGAAAGAGCTGATTCATGCCGTCTTGTCCTCGCATTATCGAACCTATACCACCACGGGTAATTTGAATAATCACATCGGCGTGCCATTAACGATTTTGCGCGTCAGGCCGGATGCGGATATGGCCGTGATTGAGATGGGCGCCAATCACCAACAAGAAATTGCAGGATATTGTAAGTATACACAACCTACCCATGGGTTGATAACCAATTGTGGCAAGGCCCACCTGGAAGGGTTTGGCGGGATTGAGGGCGTACGGAAGGGAAAGGGGGAGCTGTTCGATCACATCATCGACCACCAGGGCACTCTGTTTGTATACAACGACTATGATTATTTTAAGCCAATGCTGAAAGGCTACGGCCAACTGGTTACCTATGGCACATTGACCGAAGCAACTGTAATGGGTGCCGCAGTGGAAGGCGATTCCTTTTTGCAGGTTCAGATGGATCGCGGTCCACTCACCGGTGTTATTCGAACCAAGCTGGTGGGGAGTTACAACTTGCCCAATGTGCTGGCTGCTATAACAGTCGGATTACATTTTGGTGTACCGGCCGACAACATCACGGCAGCTATTGAGACCTATGAACCTACCAACAGCCGGTCGCAGTTGATTCGACGTGGAAGCAACGCCATCGTACTGGATGCCTACAATGCGAATCCGTCTAGTATGCGACTCGCGATTGAGAATTTCGCCAAGATGCCCGGAAGTAATAAAGTGCTCATCCTGGGCGGGATGATGGAACTGGGTGTTGATACGGAAAAAGAGCATCACGACCTGTTGAACTTGTTGCAGCAATATACCTGGCAAGCGGTTATTCTCGTCGGCGAGTCCTTCTGTGTATTACATTCGGAGTATCCATGCTTTCTAAATGCAGAAGAAGCGGCTGACTACATCCGATCCAATCCGTTAGAGAACATGCAAGTGCTGATCAAAGGTTCAAGAAGCACACAAATGGAAAAGGTACTGGAGGTTTTTTAATATCCATCAAACTGCGTTACCTTTGCCCTCCACTTACTCATTGGAGACGTGTCCGAGTGGTTGAAGGAGCACGCCTGGAAAGTGTGTATACGGGAAA
>CAZZJF010000180.1:0-4698 GCA_964654325.1 uncultured Ferruginibacter sp. | reverse complement strand
TACACGTTCATTTTAGTGTAACGCCGCAGACGACCGGTGCCTTGGCTTGTCCGGGTATCCCATCTGTCTTTACATTGATTGTGAATCCAACGCCAAAAATGCCAGATTATACGAGGGTAATTTGTAGCAGAGATACTTTCCATGTTTGTCCGCAGAATAACCCACCAAATACAATCGTACCTGGAGGTACTACCTACACATGGTTCGTTACTGTTCCGCCAAATGCACCAATTACAGGGGCGAGTAATCAAAGTGTACCGCAATCGTGCATAGAACAGGCGCTCACAAACAATGGTAATACGCCAGTTAATGTGGTTTATCATGTTACGCCAAGATCTGGTGTGTTAGACAGTTGTACTGGTTTGCAATTTACGGTCACAGTCACCGTCAACCCAGCCCCCGTGTTCCCAACCATGCACGATACGATTTGTAGTGGTACTTCTTTTGATACGATTCCTCAAAATAACCCGCCATCTTTTATCGTACCAAATGGCACGACATACACCTGGGGCGTTCCTGTGATGCCACAAGGTCCGGGTCCCAACACGGTATCCGGCACGAGTGGTGGAGATTCGTCGAATGGTTCCCAAACGCAGATTTTTGGAACGTTGGTTAATACAGCGTACAACCCGTTGAATGTTACCTATAGTGTGATTCCAACCTCACCGAACACAACCGGCGCAGCCTGTGCAGGCGCTCCGTTCAACTACATTGTGACGGTGAATCCATTGCCGGTCATCAACAATAACCCGTTGAGCCAGGCGATTTGTAATGAGGCCTTCACTCAACCGGTCTTGTTTACCTCATTCACCAACAATACAAGTTATCAGTGGCAAACCGTAAGTACGGGAACCGTTACCGGTCAACTAGCTTCCGGTACAGGAGATATCCCATCGATGCAGTTGTTTAACACGGGGATTGCTCAAGATTCTCTTATTTACTCCGTGACCACAACAGCAAACGGATGTGCCGGTCCTCCAATCTTGTACACCATCTATGTAAATCCGGATGCTAAAGCCGAATACAGTTATTTAGATGACACTGCCTGCTGGCCATTTGCATTACCTATTACGAATGTTTCGCCCACCACAGCCGATAGTGCGTATTACTGGTATGCGGATGGTGTGTTGATTGGCACCGGATATACATTCCCGGGGTATACACTGCCCGGTCCAAGTCAGTCGGTTGAAATCAAATTGGTAACCATCAGTCGATATGGTTGTGATCCAGACAGTATCTCGCATACGTTCTACACTAAACCGATGCCAGATGCCGATTTCAGCATGTCGAACCGGGATAGTTGTGGTCCGCTGACGGTACAGTTCACCAACCTGACCAACCTCACCGATACCTTCCAGTATCAGTGGGATTTTGGTATCAACAGCCAAACATCCACCGCCATCAACCCGGCGCCGGTTACTTACCTGCCCAGTCCACAATTCATTGATATAACCTATTACATCACGCTGACTGCTTTCAATGAATGTGCTACTGATACAAAAACAGACAGTGTTATTGTAAGAGCTTCTCCTAAAGCGCTCTTTGCCGTAGACACTACATTCGGCTGTTCACCGTTGACCGTCACAATCAGTAATACATCGTTGGGTAATCCACATACGTTTGAATGGTATTGGGATACAATAAATGGGGTAGGGGATACTACTACCTCTGATACTACATTTACGCATACGTACGTGACTACCGTTGTGGATACATTCTATCTCACGTTGATTTCCATCAATGATTGCGGCCGCGATACTATGGTTATTCCAATACGGGTCGCTCCCAACACTATCACACCAGGGGTGAGTGTGAATGCCCCGGAATTATTTGGTTGTGCGCCGCATACGGTCAATTTCAACAATGCCTCCTCCGGTGCCACCAGCTTTACCTGGATATTTGGTGATGGCGATACTGCTATCACGGGACCATTTCAGTTTGTGGTTCCACACACCTATCTAAACCCGGGGGTATATAACGTACAAGTCAATATGACCAACGGGTGTAGTAATGCAACTGACTTCGAGACGATTACCGTGCTGCCAAATCCGATTGCTGATTTCAGCACAACCCAACCACAGTACTGTTTGGGCGTGACTACCCAGGTGGTCAATAATTCAACCAATGCCAATAATTATATCTGGAACTGGGGTGTAAATAATGCTACCTCGTCCGGCTTCAATCCAACATTTACCTATCCGGCGCCCGGGGTTTATAATATTACCCTGACGGCCCAGCAAACCGCACCCACCGGTACGGTCTGCTTTGACACAGCGATCCGACAGGTGATCATACTCAACAAGCCTGATTCGACAATTATAACCAATCTGGGGCAACCCAATTGTGCGCCATTCAACCTGACCGCCAGTGCGCCGGGTATACAGCTCAATGAAACCGTAACTTGGTCTATCTATCAGGGAGCCAGCAACCCAACACTGATTCATACAGATACCGGTACCAGTTTGCTTTATACGATACCATCGGAGGGCACTTATACCTTGCAGATGATTGCCGAAAATGCACAGGGATGTAAAGACAGTACCACCCGTCAGTTCTATTTGTATCAAAAGCCAATAGCCGGCATAACACCAACGGCGATTGCCACTTGCTCCTTGGATACTGTAATCACGCATTTCAACACGTCTACCGCCAATGCATATACGCCAATGACGTACCGTTGGTTTATCGATGGAAACTTCCGAACGACAGGGCTTAATTTAACTGCTCGTTATCTGACACCTGCCGCCGCTCCATTACCAAGAGTATACGATGTATCCCTGGTGGCAATCAACTCGGTTGGATGTACCGATACGGCGCGTGCCACCGTACAAGTTAATCCAACATCGGATGCCCGTTTTGTGGTTCGGAATCCCAATGCCTGTATACCGTTTGTGGCCGATATTGCCAACCTTTCAGTGTATGCGACCCAGTATGCCTGGTACCTCGATGGCACACTGGTCAGCACGGACGCGGTTCCGCAGATACCCATCACGGCAGCCAATACCTCGTATACTATTCGCTTGATTACCTCCAACGGGTTCTCCTGCCGACCCGATACCGCTGAATTCACGTTCCGTACACGTGTGATGCCAATTGCGGCTTTCACGGTGCCGGATACACTCAGTTGTACCGGTCGACTAACCCTGTTACCGGTGAATCAGAGCCAGCATGCCAACCTCTTTACCTGGAACTGGGGAGATGGTACACCACAAAACTCAACAACCGCTTATGTGCCCTTTGCGCATACCTATACTAACGTAGGGCAATATGTGTTAAGTCTGGTCGCTTCCGATCGAACCTGTGCGGATACGGCTACTCGGATCATCGTAGTTGCCAACAAGCCGGTTGCCGATTTTGTAGCCAGCGAGACGGAAACTTGTGATACCGCCATTATTCGCTTGCAGAATATCACATCCAATGCAAACAGTTTCCTCTGGTCGGTGAATAATGGATTGTATACCAGTACGGCGATTTCTCCGATTTTCAACTTGCCGCCAAGCAATGCTCCGTATACCATTCAGTTGATTGCGGCCAATAGCGCAGGCTGTAAGGATACCATTGTAAAAGCAAATTATATCAGAGCCATTCCACTGCCACCGGCTGATTTTTACATCAATCCGGCGCCGGTGATTACCGTGCCCAATTATTCGTTCTCGTATACGAATCTCACACCAAACAGTCCGTTGTATCAATACAGCTGGTCATTGGGCGACAACACCTACGCTAATACCCGGGATGTGTTGAATCATCTGTATCCGGATACCGGTTCATATACCGTTCAACTGGTGGTATTGGATACCAGTACCAATTGCCAGGATACCGTTGTCAAGATTGTGAAGATTGTAGGCCAACCGGGGTATTTATATGTTCCCAATGCGTTTTATCCTAATAGTATTGATGTGCAGTTCCGATCGTTCAAGCCGCTGGGTAAAGGATTGGCAGAGTATGAACTCCAGATTTTTGATAACTGGGGCAAACTGCTTTTCCAAACCAATCGGTTAGACGCAGCCGGTAGTCCGGTAGAAGGATGGGATGGCACCTACAAGGGTATGCCGATGGCCCAGGATGCCTATGCATGGCGCATACGGGCCAAATACCGAAACGGACGTTACTGGGAGGGTATGCAGTACAATCAACAACAATATGGATCACCCGGACATACATTCGGAACCGTAACCTTATTCAGATAAAAAACAAAAGATGAAACGTTTTCTTTTTTCTATACTCTTGCTCATGCAACTTGGCAGATCCAACGCACAAGATGCGTTGTTCTCGCAGTACAACTATTTGCCCACATACCTGAATCCGGCATTGACCGGCTGCGGTAAAGCCAACATGCGGATTAGTGCTTTGTATAAAACCCAGTGGTTTAATTTGTATCAACCATTTCGATACATGGCTGCCAGTATGGAATTTGCTGTATTTGACGATGTGCAACGCAATGTGGTTAATTTCGGGTTGCAGGCAAACCGAACCTCGAAGGGTTATCTCAACAACACGATTGTTTCTGCGATTGTTGGTCGTAGTTTTGGCACACGAAGCACCGATTGCGGCGATTGGTTTCTCAGTCTGGCCTTACAGGCAGGTGTCGGTTTTTCGAATGTAAATCCCGATAAATTTGTTTTCATCGATCAGCTGAATCAGAACGGAATCACCGGTGCACCTTCGCAGGTTGATTTGTTTAATACCTTTAATAAT
>CAZZJF010000179.1:3442-4717 GCA_964654325.1 uncultured Ferruginibacter sp. | reverse complement strand
GTATGAATTTCATCCATGAGGACGAGCTCATCGCCCCGTTTTCCAAATTCATATTTGGTATCGGCTAGGATGAGGCCACGCGCTGCGGCCAGGGCCTGTCCTCGCTGGAATAACCGAATGGCATAATCCGTCAGCTGTTGCCATTCTTTTTCCGTAACCAGTTTTTGTTGAATAATGGCTGTTGGGGTAATATCTTCATCATGGCCGGCCGCTGCTTTGGTAGAGGGGGTGATGATGGGCTCGGGAAAGAAATCATGTTCGCGAAGGCCCTCGGGTAGCACCGCGCCACAGAGCGTCCGATGGCCTGCTTGATAAGTTCGCCAGGCATGGCCGGTCAGGGTACCCCGTACCACCAGTTCAATTTTTATGGGCTCGCATTGATACCCGATGCTCACATGGGGAGCCGGACAGTCAATCAGCCAAATCGGACAAATATCCCGGCAGGCTTGCAACATGTGTGCGGCAATCTGATTCAGTACTTGACCTTTGAATGGGATGGGTTCCGGTAAAATCACATCGAAGGCGGAGATGCGGTTACTCGCCATCAGAACGATATATTGATTGGCTATGGTGTATACGTCCCGAACCTTACCCTGATAAAAGGCGGTTTGCCCCGGAAAAACTGGCTTTTCCATACCCCGAAGGTAAACAGGAAAACCATAGATAGTCAATCAGTTAGCGCGAAGATTTCAACAGCTGTTCAAAATAAAATTTCAGTGGTTTACGTACAATCTGTATTTTGCTGAGACAACCTTAACCAAATCTATTGTTTATGAGAAAAATCCACCACTTTTTGGTTTGCTTTCTCGTGTTGCAGCTCACCCATTGGGCTGTCAATGCACAAAAAGTAACCATCAGCGGGAACGTACGGAACAGCATCAGTAAAGAAAATGTCTCTGCCGTATCCGTATTTGTCAAGGGATCGTCTGCTGGTTCGTACACCGACGACAAAGGAAACTTTTCCCTTACTGTTTACAAATTGCCGGTAACCCTTGCCTTTTCATCTGTCGGATTCGAACCCACCGAAATATTGGTTTCGACTGCTTCCAAGCAAGAAGTGCTGTTGAAACCGACTTCAACACTCGGACAAGAGGTTGTCGTTTCGGCCTCCCGTGTTCCTGAAAAAATCCTAGAATCGCCGGTTTCGATCGAGCGCGTGAATGCCGCGGCTATTCGAACCTCACCCGGAGCAAACTATTATGACCTGGTTGGATCATTAAGAGGCGTTGATATTACGACATCCTCTTTAACCTTTAAAACACCAACTACCCGTGG
>CAZZJF010000179.1:0-3432 GCA_964654325.1 uncultured Ferruginibacter sp. | reverse complement strand
TTCAACTCGAGTGGTAATACCCGTTTCAACCAGTTGGTAGACGGGATGGATAACATGGCGCCGGGCCTCAACTTCTCGGTTGCATCGCTCATCGGTTTAAGTGAATTGGATGTTGACAATATGGAACTACTTTCTGGTGCATCATCGGCGCTCTATGGACCCGGTGGGATGAACGGAACCCTTTTGCTGACCAGTAAAAATCCGTTCAAACATCAAGGACTTTCCTTCATCGCCAAAACTGGTATCATGAACACCGACGGCAGACAGCGCGATGCTTCACCTTACCACAACTGGACACTTCGCTGGGGTAAGAAAGTCAATGATAAATTCGCTTTCAAACTCAATGCAGAACTCATCCAGGCAAAAGATTGGTTAGGATTTGATGACCGGAACTATGCCCGTGCTGCTACTGGCGGTAAAGTCATCGCCGGTAATCGTGCTTCCGATCCAAACTATGATGGTATCAACATTTATGGTGATGAAACCACCATCGATATTCGCGCAAACGTACTGAGACCAATTGGTGCTACCGCCGCTCCATTCCTGGCTAATTTCATCGACACCCTGAACGGCGGCCGTGCAATTAATGTATCTCGTACCGGTTATACCGAAAAAGAGATCGTCAATCCGAATACGGTCAACTTCAAATTGGGTGGTTCATTCCATTATAAAGTTTCTCCCAAAACCGAACTGATTGCAGCGGGTTATTGGGGTACCGGTAACACCGTGTACACCGGAAGTGAGCGTTATTCGCTGGTGAACTTCAAAATGGGTCAATACAAACTTGAATTGAATAATAAAGATTGGATGCTGCGGGCCTTTACCACACAAGAGAATGCCGGCGATTCATATAACACCACGGTGGCAACTCGTTTGTTCAACGAAAGTTGGAAACCAAGCGGTGGTTCTACCGGTTGGTATGCTCAGTATGCACAAGCGTACCTAGCGGCCCGTTTGAATGGCTTGGATGATGCCGCTGCACATACCATTGCCCGTTCGCAAGCCGATATTGGACGTCCGGATGCTACAAGTTCTGTGTTTCGTGCCAAGTACGATTCCATCCGTAAGCGGCCGATCTCTCAAGGAGGTGCCAGACTGTTGGATAAATCAGACTTATACAGTGTAGAAGGTAGCTACAACTTAAGCAAGCATACATCCAAATTTGCGGATGTGCTGGTTGGCGCTAACTATCGGACGTATGTACTAAATTCAGAAGGCACCTTGTTTGCCGATGCGCCCGACAGTGCCATTCGTACGCAAGAGTATGGAGCCTTCATGCAATTATCTCGCAAGCTCTGGAACGACCGAGTCAAACTGACGGCCTCCGGACGCTATGATAAGAACCAGAATTTCAAAGGTCGTTTCACGCCACGGGCAACGGCTGTAATTAAAGTTGCTAAAGCCAGCCATATTCGCTTGTCTTATCAAACAGCGTATCGATTCCCATCCAACCAGCAACAATGGATTGATCTGGCGGTGGGCAGTAATGTACGCTTGCTCGGAAGCAATGAGTTTTTCAATACCCGCTACAACCTGATTTCAAATCCGGTGTATGATTTTGAAAGTCTCCGAGCCGGACAGAAAATTCTGTACACGCCTGTACAAATCAAACCGGAGGCCATCACCTCGTATGAAGCCGGTTACAAAGGGTTATTGCTCAACGGCAAACTCTTGATTGATGTATATGGATACTGGGGTCAATATCAGGATTTCATCGGTCGTAAAATCGTTGTACAAAACACCGCCGGTGCGCCCATCAGTTTTGCTGACACATCCAACGGGTTCCGCTATTCGATTCCGGTTAATTCAACGGATCGTGTAAAGACCTACGGTTTTGGTGCCAGTTTTGATTGGCGCTTACCATACAACTTTAGTATTGGTGCCAACATTGCTAGCGATCGTCTGGTGGATGTGCCCGATAACTTCGTGGCTTACTTTAACGCACCACTTTACAAAGTCAATGCTAACGTAGCCAATTCCGGTTTTGGACCTGATAAGCGTTTAGGCTTCAACGTAACGTACAGATGGCAACAAGGCTTCTTGTATCAGGGAGACTTCGCCACCGGAAACCTGCCGGATGTACACGTCGTGGATGCCCAGGTCAGCTTTAAGTTACCAAAATCAAAATCTATTCTGAAACTGGGTGCCAACAACCTGTTGAACCAGTATTATTACAATGCCATTGGTAACTCGCAAGTGGGTGGATTGTATTATGTCAGCTATGGATTTAATGTTTATTAATAAACCAAACAATCCGTCAACATCCTTTTGAACAATTAAAGAAAACGATGTTCGGATTGTCAGAATCGGAAAAAAATAAAAACACGTGAAATACCATTTTATGAAACATACAACATTCAACCTCAGATGGGGGGTGCTTAGCGCCTTATTTGCCATCACGGTGCTCAGTGCCTGTAATGATGACCTGGAGCAGGTTACGGCAACCACTCCGGCACCGGTGACCGGTCCAACCTTGGACTCCGTACTCCGTGCCAATCCTAACGACAGCCTATACTACCGCTTGGTTGTTCGTGGCGGTCAGGTGTCGTTGATCAACAGTCGCTCCAATTTCTTTACATTGTTCGTTCCGAACAACAACGCGATGAAGATCTTCATCAATGCCGCTTCCGGTGGTCAAGTGCCCCTGGCTGCGCCTGATGCCGTCTTCTCCGGGTTTATCAACACGGTGATTCCGCCGGCCACTGCCGCATCGATTGTTCAATACAACACGATACCGCAGGTGATTCGTTCGTCCAGCATTCCGAACACATTTCCCAATTTCTTCTATCCAACTGCGTTGAATCCGGCACCAACGGTTAGTCCGTTGTTACGCTTGACGACATTCCCAACTACGCGGAACGGAGCCTGGTTAGGGACCGTGCCCATCACCGGGGTTGATCAGAATGCCGCCAATGGTGTAATTCACCACACGGCATTTCTCGTAACACCGCCACAACGGTTCATGTGGGATCGCATCAACACCGATGCCGATATGACCTATCTGAAAGCTGCTATTATCCGGGCCGATAGCGGGGTAGTAGCCAGCCAAAAACTGCAATCCTACCTTAGCAGCATCGGACCTAATTTTACGGTATTCGCACCTACGAATACAGCGTTTCGTACAACACTCACTTTGGCTATTGCTCAAGTGTTGATCAACAACGGAGTGCCGATTCCTACAGCAATCGCCCAGGCAACCGCATTGGCCTCAACACCCAATGTGTTCAGCAATCCGGCATTGTATCCGGTGTTAACGGCTCAAACGGTCAAAGGCATTGTGGTTTACCATATCCTGTTAAACCGTGCCTTTACCAACAATTTCCCAACGGCTCAAACAGCCTACCCAACATTGCTGAACCAGGGGCTGCCTACGCATCCGGGACTTAAATTACAAGCGACCTTCAGTACAAGCAACCCGTTTGTAGCTACAGC
>CAZZJF010000178.1:0-4748 GCA_964654325.1 uncultured Ferruginibacter sp. | reverse complement strand
GACGGTAAAGAATATCCGGTTGTGAAGCTCGATATCTCCAATACGTCTCATCCGTTTTATACCGGTAAAAATGTATTGGTTGACACGGCCGGTCGTATCGACAAGTTCAAAAAGCGCTACGAGAAAAAAGCAAAATAATACACCATATTTCATGAAATCCCGGGTAGTCCGGGATTTTTTTATGAGTGGCCTAAATTCTTCAGTATTTTTAGCCCATGAACATCTATCTGGATGATAGTGGATTACGGGGTGATTTATATCCGCTGGCCGAATTGCGCCATGTATCAGATATTCGGGTTGGTATACTCACCATTCGTGAAAAATGGGAACATTTGCTCGGTTGTGCGGTTGTCGATCAACAGCAGCAGCTGGAGTCCTTGGATTCAATGATCCGGGTTCCGGCCAATTGGGTGCCCAATGCGGATAGTTACAAAGAATTGCTCACGCTGGCTAAAGAGAGGCGCTCATTACCTGCGCATCTTTTTTGTATTCAATATGCCTGGGATGCGCTGCGCTTGAACGATCAGGCCATCCGTGATGATGTTAGTCTACTGACCAGCCATAGAACGTCGCAATCAATTGTACAGAATGTTCGTTGTGTATCTCCGGAATCCATTTTCATTGAAGAGGGCGTGCAGATCAGTCAGGCGATTTTGAATGCATCCGAGGGGCCGATTTACCTGGGGAAAAATGTATTGGTGATGGAGGGCGTTTGCATCCGGGGACCGTTTGCCGCAGGTGAGGGGGTTGTGATCAAAATGGGAGCCACAATATATGGTGCAACCAGTATAGGGCCCGGGTGTACCATTGGCGGTGAAATCAAAAACAGTATTATCCATTCGTATTCGAACAAAGCCCATCATGGATATTTGGGGGATAGTTACCTGGGTTCCTGGTGTAATCTGGGTGCCGGCACTTCTTGTAGCAATGTGTCTAATACAGCCGCGTCGGTTTCTTATCAGCTCCCGACTCGGGAGAGTCTTGTAGAGGTTGGAAAAAAAGGTGGGTTGATCATGGGTGATTTTTCCAGATCGGCTGTCAATACCAGTTTCAACACTGGTACCATTTGCGGTATATCATCTAATGTATTTTACGTTGGATTTCCGCCGAAACAAATACCACCATTTAGTTGGGGAGCTGAAAATGATTATCGTCTCGAAAAAGCCATCGAACACGCTGCCAACTGGAAGCGACTGAAAAATCAGGTATTGACCGATTCGGAAATCCATCGCCTGCAACAATACTATCATCAATTTCATCTTACAACTAATTCTAAAAACGAACCAACTATATGAGACAAAAAATCGCCGCTGCCAACTGGAAAATGAATCTAACCCTTACTGAAGCCATGGATCTGACCCATGCACTGATACCAGCCGCCGAGTCACTGTCGGGGCATCAACGGGTATTGCTGGCTGTGCCATTTCCTTACTTGATACCTGTTCGGGAGGCGCTCCGTAATCATATAGCCATCCACGTCTGTGCGCAAAATGTGGCTGCTACCAAAAACGGAGCCTACACTGGCGAGGTGAGTGCATCGATGTTATCCGGTTTAGGAATTTCGTATGCGTTAGTCGGTCATAGTGAGCGCAGACTTTATTATCATGAAACACCTCAGGTGCTTGCTCAAAAAATAGATCGGTTACTGGAAGAAGCCATCACACCTATTTTTTGTTGTGGAGAGCCGCTGGAGATCCGCGAGGCAGGTACGCAAAATGCCATGGTGGAAGCGCAGTTACGAGACAGTCTGTTTCATTTATCAGCCGATGCACTTCAAAAAATAATTATTGCGTACGAGCCAATCTGGGCCATCGGCACCGGTAAGACGGCCAGCAGTGACCAGGCTCAGGAGATGCATGCCCACATTCGTAGCGTGCTGGCACAAACCTATAGTGATGCCGTAGCCAATGATATGTCCATTCTATATGGAGGCAGCGTAAAAGCATCCAATGCGGCTGAATTATTTGGTAAGCCCGATGTGGACGGAGGCCTGGTTGGTGGAGCCAGCTTACAGGCAACCGAATTTGCATCCATCATCAGTCAGCTAGCCTGATTTGGAAAAGCCCATGTTGCCCATCAGCACCATCATTCAGCGGAACGTAGCCGGCAAGGTATTGCAATACCTGTTGGTATTTTGTATTCAGTGGGTGTTGGTTCGACTGTTAGCGGCAGAGCAAAGTGGTTTTTTCTTCAATGATCTCTACCGTGTATTGTTCATTTGCTTTTTACTCAGTGCCGGTCTGGATTACTCGGCCATTGCCTGGATATCCGGTAAAGGAGCCGGCACAAGGCGCATCATTTCCCATCTGATTTGGGTTGGCATCGTCGGGTCGTTGGTGTTGTGGTTGATTATTTGGTTTGGCTTTCCGTTCGCGAATATTCAGCTGAATACCAGCCGACTGGTGCTTGTAACGTTTGGCGTTGGTAATCTGTTTCAGCTCTTGTTGGTGGGCGTACTCACGGCTCACCAGCGCTTTCAATCCATTAACCGTGTTTTAAATAGTACGAATGCCCTTTTTTTACTGGGATTACTGATATATGCCTATTCAGAAGCTATCCCAAATGTGGGATACCTGTTAACTGCATACGGAGGCCTTTGTGTTTTGCAAGCAATCATACTCCTTTTCGTTAGTATGCAGTTGCCAAGTGAAACCGACGAGCAGCCGATCGATTGGGCTTCGTTTTATCGATACGGAGTGGGGATCATGGCCGGTGCACTGGTTTTCTTTTGTTTTATTCGGGTTGATCATTTTTTTGTGGAACGCTATTGCACGCCTGCCACAGTAGGCAATTATGTGCAAGGCGGGAAAATCGGTCAATACTATTTGCATGCAGGTTCTCTGATTAGTTCTTCTTTATTACCAATACTTTCTAAAAACAAACCAGCCTGGACATTTGATCAATGGTTCCGACAGGTACGTTGGTATATGATTGGCATGGCTGTTGCGACTATACTGTTGTTGCTGGCTGGATCATCTCTCTATCCATGGGTCTTTGGTGCCGGATTTGGCGAGATGCATTTTTATATGAATTGGTTGCTGCCGGGTTACTTTTGTTTGGGACTGGTGACTATCATGAATGCGGTCTTTTTGGCTAGAGGGAAAATTGCTATGCTATTCTGGAGTGACTTGTCAGGGCTGCTGCTCGTCATGGTGTTCGATTGGTTGGTAGTTCCTGATTACGGGGCAATCGGTGCCGCTATTGTTCACGCAGCGGTTTATTTTTTATTGTTTCTTTTTTTTGTAATCAATATTCGAAAGCAATTTTGAAAACAAAAATCCAACATTGGTTTTTGGTGAGACTGTTTAAAGAGTCGCGCATTGGTTTCACGGTAGTTGTTTTGTTTTTCGGACTGTGGATTATAGTGATCGTGAAGAATATGGACATGACACTATTTCCTCGAAACGATATGTTTAGCAGTGGAAGCCCTTGGATGGATACACTCACTGAATCGTATGTTTACTACAATGGTCAGCCGCTGGGGTATACCAATATGCCCTACTGGAAAAAAGACATGCTTCAAACATCAGCCGCATCGTATGTTCGCTATGTAGACAATAATCGATCAACACGAACCGAACAATGGTTACGTAATCGATCATTCAATGGGCTTCCTTTATGGTTATCAAAACGGTTGACCGCCCCCACCAATGTGACCGATAAAGAGTGGCTAGCCGGGTATGTAAATATGATGGGATTAAGCATGCAGTCCGGTGATCTTCTTCAACTGTGCCAACTGCGTTTCACTGTCAGAAAGGGAATTGCTCTCATTCATCAAACAGATACCATAACCTCTTGTATTTATCCATGAACCAGTCGATTAATGCCTTTTTTCGTGCACATGCAAACAGCCGCTGGGTGCTTGTTTTTTTGTGTGCCGAAATGATCGTGCTGCTCAGTCAGGGTGTTTCTTTTTACGGCTTGCAGTCGCCGGGGTTACTCGATGTTGGAATCGATCCGGTTCTCTGGTTAGTACAGGCAAGCGGGATGATCGATATGCTTACTTATAATGTATACATAGCCGTATTGGCTGATTGTATACTTATCGGATTACTAGTTTTTTTACTGATCAAACCAAATAACCGTTGGGTGGCTTTAGCGCTTTTCATGCTACACTTGTGTCTGTATGCATTGCTGGTTGGTCGTATGGGGCACCGTAATTTTCAAACCGGCTGGATTTGGGTGCTTGTTCCTTTTTTGTTTACGCGGCCGGACAGTCGTTCGTATTGTTGGTCGTTTTTACGATATGTATTGTTGTTCTTTTATGCCAGTGCGGCATTTTATAAGTGGACGGGTGGGGGTATGACTGATCCGACCTGGTTCCGACAAATCTTGATCAGGCAACAGGGGGTATATTTTTGGGAGGAAACGGTTGGCTGGAGAACTAACCTAGTCAGTTGGATTATTCAGTACCCGTTAATGACCTTGGCTATTTTCTGGATAGGCTCACTGTTGGAAGCGGTTTCATTAATCGGCTTTTTTACGAAGAGGTATGATCGATGGGTTCTTGGATCTTTGGTGTTTTTACACCTCGGTAACTGGGTACTTATGGATATTGCGCCAATAGGCCAATTAACGTTTTTAATAGCTTGTTTTGTATGGAAATCATCTGATGTATAGTCGAAGCTCATCGATTTTTTACCTATTTCGTAGTAATTTGCCATCGATTTTCAATTGCACTTTCTTCATTGACTACTTAAAATATCAGGCTAAGTGTTACTTGATATTCAATGCCAAAATTGATACCC
>CAZZJF010000177.1:0-4871 GCA_964654325.1 uncultured Ferruginibacter sp. | reverse complement strand
GCACCGGCCACTTCGCCTCCACATCGGCGGGTCGCCAACCCGTGGGCATGAACCAGATGCGGCCTTTGTCTTTCCAGGAAGCCGTGTGCCAGCAATCGTGAATCAACAAGGCCATGTGTTTGAAATTGATGCGGATCGGATTCCAGGTTTGGACCGCGCGGGTTACCCCATACACCGGCTTGATATCGTCACGCTCTTCCTGAAAAGTACCAAAGAGCTTATCCCAAACAATAAAAATGGCGCTGTAATTTTTATCTATGTACTGCGGATTGATGGCGTGGTGCACCCGATGATGGGCAGGTGTTACCAGGATATGTTCCAGGAATCCCATTTTATGAATATGCTCGGTATGATACCAGAACTGCGCAAACAGATGCAACGGAATAACCACGGCCACCACCGATTGCGGAATACCCAGCAACGCGGCCGGAATCAGAAAGAAGGTGAAGATTCGAAAAAAAACGGAGATACTCTGCCGCAGGGCACAGGCCAGGTTGAACTGTTCACTGCTGTGATGAATGATGTGGTTGTTCCAGAATAGATTAACCCGATGAGCCAATCGATGGATCCAGTAACTGGCAAAGTCCTGCACTATAAATACGATAAGTCCGGTGGTAAACCCCGCTTCCAGTTGCGTCAGGGCCAGCTTGTCGAGCAACCAGCCATAGGAAAACACAACCACGGTTAACCCCAGCACATCTTTGGTTACATTGGTAATACCGCTGGTGAAACTGCTGATCATATCCAGAGCCGGTACATTGTCGGCGCCTCGGTAATAGGCATACGCTTTTTCCAACAATACCAGCAGCAGAAAAGCCGGCATAGCAAACAACAATAGATGTCCGTATGCTTCCATATATCGGATTTAACTAACGGTCATGATTATCCCAACCCAATTGTTTCATGCATCTCGGGTATGATCACATCGGCGAATCCTTTGCGAATGAGTCGCTGTTTGAAATCCTGCTGCACCTCATACTCACCATGTACGAGAAAAAGTTTAGCCACTTCTTTCGGCATCTGGCAACTCAGAAACTGACAGAGGTCTTCATAATCACCGTGGGCACTCATGCTCCGCATCTCCCCGATTTCGGCATTCACCTGGTGTTTCTGTCCGAAGATGGTAACCTCTTTGGGCCTTTTTTTCAAGCGCCCACCCAATGAACGGGGTTCACAGTAACCCGTCAGTAAAATGGTATTCTGACTGTTTTCGATGCTATTGCTGATATGGTGTTTCACCCGACCGGCCTCTGCCATCCCACTGGCCGATATAATCACGCAGGGTTCTTTGTAATAATTCAGCATCTTCGATTCATCCACCGATTTGATAAACTTGAGCCCGCGGAAACCAAACGGGTCGCTGTCGGTCTGCAAAACTTTTTGGATCCGCGCATTGAAATAATTCGGATAACTTTTGACAATGCCGGTCGCTTTCACACTGAGCGGACTATCCACATAATACGGCAGATCCGGTAAAACTTTTTCAAGTTCAAGTTGGTTGAGCGTGTACAAGATCTCCTGGGTTCGTCCGACACTGAAAGCAGGAATGATGAGCTTTCCTTTTTTCTCGATGCAGGTTTTACGAATCCATTCAAGCAAAGTGTCGGCTGAGGGGTGATGTTCATCATGCAGGCTATTCCCATAGGTAGACTCCAGCAGGATCACATCGGCCTGCGGAAACGGTGCCGGTGATTTGAGAATGATATCCCGATACCGACCCACATCGCCACTGAACGTGATGGCTGTTGTTTTACCATTTTCTTTGATACGCAAGTGCACACAGGCACTCCCGATAATATGTCCGGCATCGGTATACATAAATTCAATATCCGGATCAATGCGATACCATTGATTGTATTCGACACTGACAAAGCGATCCGTTGCCAGCAACGCATCATCAATGGTGTACAATGGCTTGAGATAAGGCAAGCCAAGCAGAGCCCGCCGTTTGTTTTCATACTTGATATCCGATTCCTGGATGGCGGCCGAATCTTCCATGAGTACACAGGCCAGATCACGACTCGCCGGTGTAGCATATATTTTTCCGGCATAGCCTTCTTTGACCAATTTGGGCAAAAGGCCACAATGATCAATGTGCGCATGCGAAAGAATCACGTAATCGACACTAGCGGGATCAAATCCAAAATGGGCATTAAACGAATGGGTGTCCGAACCCATGCCCTGAAAAAGACCGCAATCAAGTAAAACCGATTTTCCGTTTCGAAGGGTAATCAGGTGTTTAGAACCTGTAACGGTTCGGGCCGCTCCGTGAAAACTGATTTTCATGATGTAGAGTTTAGGCTAATGTACGGAAACAATGAACGCCAAGGATGTTGTATTATCCCATGGCTCCTAGCCAGGCCATCATGCCGGCTCCGTGAGCCAATGCGCGTTCATCGATATTAAAAGTGGGTGTATGTACATTGCTCGTTATGCCTGCAGCCGCATTACCTGTTCCTAATCGGAAAAAGCAACCGGGAATCTGATGTGTATAGTACGCAAAATCTTCGGCGCCCATTCGCATCTCTGTTTCAGAAACAAACGATGAGCCGGCATACTCTTCGGCTAATCGACGGGCGTTGGCGGTCAGTTCGGGATCGTTGGATACAAATGGATAGCCAATATCGATATGCAATTCACCTTCCGCACCCATCGTTTTACAAATAGCGGCGGTCTGCTCTTGGAGAAGCCTATGGGCTTTTGCTCGCCAGGCTTCGTCCATCGCGCGTAAAGTTCCCATCATGCGCACTTCAGCAGGTATGACATTGGTTGTATTGCCCCCATTGATGGATGTGATCGACAACACAGAAGGTTGCAACGGATCGCAATGCCGACTGATGATTTGCTGTAAGGATACGATCAGATGCGCAGCTGTAAGGATCGGATCGGCAGTCAGATGAGGCGCGGCGGCATGACCACCTTTGGCCCTGATGGTAAAGTATAATTCATCGGCACTGGCCATGGCCTTTCCTTCGCGGAAACTGAAATAACCCACCTCCATGCCCGGATGCACGTGCAAACCATAGATACGTTGCGGTTTTGGGTTTTCCAAAACACCCGCTTTGATTAACAAACTGGCACCCCCGGGATTTTTTTCTTCACCGGGTTGGAAGATCAATTTGACGGTTCCCTCCCACTGATCGGCGGTTTCATGCAAAATACGCGCCGCACCCAATAAGCATGTCGTGTGCACATCATGTCCACAGGCATGCATAACGCCCTCCTTACAGGATTTATACGGCACCTCATTTTCTTCCCGGATTGGGAGCGCATCCATATCGGCCCGTAGGGCAATAATGCGGCTATCGGGATTTTTTCCGTTGATCAATGCCACCACACCGGTTGACGCCAAACGCTCCGACGGAATACCGATAGCTTGCAAGCGCCCTTCCACATACGCGGCTGTTTCATGCTCTTCAAAACTGAGCTCCGGATGCGCATGAAGATGATGCCTGATGGCCAGCAATTCATGCTGGATGCTGTCAGCCCGGTTGCGTATGATTGAAGGCTCGATCATTGGTTTGTATCCCGATTATTTTTTCTTTGGCTTATTGGCCGGTTTGTTGGCCGGTGTAGTAGTTGGATTACTCGGATCCAGCTTCACTTCAATAGTCTCCGGCACCACGTATACGTTTCCGGTAACTAATTTACGAGCGAGTAACACAGAGCGAACTTGTTCTGCATCACTCCGACTCAAAAAATTACCCATCTTGAGTTTCAGGTAAGGTGAGATAAACGTAAGGTATGTTTTATGCTCCGGAAACTGAGCTAATAGTTTGGAACGCAGCTGAAGTACCTGGTTTCGATCGGTTGAACTGATTAGCATTAATCGAAATCCTTTACTGTTGGTCAAGGTAGCTGAACGAACAGATTGTTGGGTCGTGTGATAGTCTGCCATTTTCTGTCCAAGTATCATGACCCGTTTATCAATATGGATAATGGATTCAGGCAGATCAGGCAATGAGTCAACAGCAACGACTTGCGCATTGGCTGCAGACGAAATACAAGCAAACAAGAAGGCAAGTAATGGAATGTGTTTTTTCATTTTAGGCATCTTTTCCATGACATTGTTTGAATTTCTTTCCACTGCCGCAAGGGCAAGGATCATTACGTCCGGTTTTGGGCTCAACCCGAATGGGCTCTTGTTTGATGGGAGCAGACGGATCAAAATAATCGTTTTCGTTAGCGCCATATTCCTGTCCGGCCGATTCAACTTCTGACTTGTTAACGCGAACCTTGCTCAAATCAGTTTTACGCGTTCTCCCTTCACGAATAGTGGTTTCTTGCTCGGCAGGCAAGGAGGCGTGACAAAGGAACGAAACGATTTCGCGGTTCAGTTGTTCACTCATCGCGTTAAAGGCATTGAAGGCCTCCATTTTATAAATTACCAGCGGATCCTTTTGTTCATGAACGGCGGTTTGTACACTTTGACGAAGATCATCCATTGACCGGAGGTGTTCTTTCCATTGATTATCGATCAGCACCAAGGTGATGTTTCGTTCCAATGCATGTACCAATTCACGTCCTTCAGTAGCCATGAAGGCATCGAGTTTCACAATAACCTGTACCCCTTTTTTACCATCCGTAAACGGCACCGCGACATTTTCAATATGATCGCACTGTTCTTTCCGAATATTACTGATCACAGGGAAGGTGGACGAAATAAGTTGTTGCTTTCGTTGTTGGTAACGTTGGATGGCTTCTTGATAAAGCGTTTCTGTCAGCGTATTTTCATCGCTGGACTGAAACATCTCTTCCGAGATTGATGTATCCAAGCCTAAATTTAAAATCGTCGCCAATTTAAAATCGTCATAGCGGCGGGTTGATTTCATGGATAGAATCAGGGACTGGGCGACACCATAGAAGGCATT
>CAZZJF010000176.1:0-4938 GCA_964654325.1 uncultured Ferruginibacter sp. | reverse complement strand
GATAGCTGTTTGGGCCAATGATATTGGTCCATTACAGATATCCAATCGGTATCAGTTAACGAAAGAGCTTATGCCCGGCTTAAAATCATTGCATTATTCCCAGGACATTCAGTTTTATTGTAACCTCACTGGATACCGTACTGCGGCCGCCCACACCAAAATCCCTTCGGTTGATGGTGTACGAGCCGGAAAACCGGATGCCCCGGGTTTCCGGAACAGCTGTGAATGGAAATGAAATGTCCTTTTCCACCCCCTTCATGTTCAGTTTTCCGATGAACATATATTGGTTCGGGGAACTTGTTTTTTCGACACGAACCGATTTCATGCTGATTCGGGGAAATCGGGCGACATCAAAATAATCGCTGCCCCGCAAATGTTTGTCGCGCAGGGAATTGTCCGTGTTCACGGTCGATGCTTCCGCTGTGACCAAAAAAGAAGCGGCTGCAGGATTGTTCGGATCAAATTGAATGCCGCCTTTCAACCCCTTGAATTCACCGCCAACCTCCAGTCCGAAATTACGGATGTGGAAGCTAACCGAACCGGCGGCATCGGCCGGAACATAGTTTTGGGCGGTTGCCGGTTGTGTACAACAAAAGAGTGAAATAAGGATGAATTTCATTGTATCGGATTGGCCGCTATGTTTTTATACATTGGAAAATTACGATGAACGGATGATAAAGGAGCGCATGATTTGTATTACTCTTTCTGATTCCGATCTTGCTTGCTTGATCCTGCTCGCGCCGGCGCCATTTTTCTTTGTCTGAAATGGCCACCTGCTCCAGTCGGATGCATCGTTTTGTTATACATGATACAGCAACCTGCCTTCAAATCAATGGATCCAATAAACAGCCTGCTTTTTTGCCTTCATGACGAAAGACCTGCTTTTGCTTTGCAAGAATTTTTTACCGGCATATTTTAATACTTGATAGTGGGCTTCATGAGTTCAGCTGAATTTTTATTTCTTTTTTCATCTGTTCCGGGGTATCTTCATCTTATTGCCTTAAGCAATGAGGAAAAAGCCTTCCGCATCATCAGGCTGCCTCATTTCTCCGATTAACTGGCTATTCCAAAAATACCAGATCACTCTTATGTTACTGCATATATCTTTTCCTGTTAAAGTACAGAAACCCTTTGCCCCATGATACGACGCGGCGATGTGAACGATGTAGCGCTGTTGCAGCGCATCGGACGGACCACCTTCAACGATACGTTTGGCAATACGTGCACGAAGGAAGACATGCGCGGCGTTTTGGATAAATATTTCAACAGCGAACAATGTGCTTTGGAACTGGCCGATTCTGAAGACAATTTCTTTTTTCTGGAGGAGGAAGGAACCACCAAGGGGTATTTGCGCATCAATGCCCGGCATGCCTGTCCGGTTGACGCGTACAAAAACCGGAAATGCATCGAGCTGGTGCGGCTCTATGTAATGAAGGAATTTCACGGCACGGGGGTTGCAAATGAGCTCATGGCTTTTGCCGTGGATTTCGCCCGTCAATCCGGCTTCGACATCATGTATTTGTCGGTTTGGGAATATAATTTCCGTGCCCGGGGTTTTTATGAAAAGCATGGTTTTGTGAATACAGGCGTTGAAAACGATTTTCCGCTGGGCTCCACGCCGCAGACGGACTATTGGTATGTGAAGGCGTTGTGAGGAATCATGGACTTGGTCGTTGTCGCCGCTCCGGAATTGCTTTTCTGGCGCTTTTCTGGCGCCAGTGTTCCGTCCGGACAAAATCCCTTTAGGAGTCAAAAAGCCGTTCCGGACGGGTCACTGGTGACTGTTAAATTCCCGGGATTGTATCCCTTTTTGAAGGGGGCCTCATGCAATCGGGGCTAAAATGGATGAACAAATGATACGCTCATAGCGGAACACTTGTGCTAGAAGGGAAATAGAGGCTAAGGTCCTGAAGTTAGAGAGATTAATCAGCGGTTCAGACAATTGTATCCTGATAGCTGTCTCCCTTCCACGCACAAGCGTTTTCTGGCCTCCACAGCCGGCGGGCTGCGTACCGATGTCCGCGCTGCGGCCGCTTCTTCCGGAAAATGACGCAAGCTATTTTCCGTCTGCCACCTTCGGTGTCACCGAACCGGCCAAGGCGCTCCCATCGGTACTGGTGGATCTTTACAACCGGTGGCCGCTTGAAAGTCAGTAGTGCGTTGCGTTTTAGCCGAGCAAGGGAAGCCTCAACGGAGCAAACCGTTCAACCCCCTAAAACTTTTCAAACTTTTATACCGATTGCCAAGATTTTAAAAAATAGAAAACAGGTGCCAACCCGCTGAGGTTAGAGAGATTGGATATCTGAAATGGACCATGCCGATTGGATATCTGTAATGCACCAATTTTATTGGCACAAACAGCTATCACACCGGCATTATACAGGGATATTTCGTTCTGGACGCTAAATTCCTTCCGTATAATTTCATTGGCACAAACAGCTATTCAATCGGTGTAAGCGATTCCCTTCCCCGCTTTTTTGATCCTATCCATTTTTCCAGTTCCACGGCATGAAATACGATCAGCGAAACAAGGATGCACATTGCCAGTTCCTTCACGGTAAGCGGTTGTACGGAAAACGCCTTCTGCAAAAAGGGAGTATACAACAGGGCCAGGTGCAACACAAAGGTCAACAGTACGGCTCCGGCCAATGACAGGTTGCTGAACAATCCCTGCCTGTACAGAAAATCCTGTTGGCTGCGGATGGCGAATACATGCCCCATCTGGCTGAAACAAAGCACAGTAAATACATAGGTTTGCCATTTCGGGTCATTGTTATGGATGGCCCAGGTCTGCATGCCCAGGCAAACAATACCCATCAGCAGTCCCACCCACAAGATATGCCAGTCGGTGCCTTCCGAGAAAATACGTTCATCGGGTTTGCGCGGGGGAATGCGCATGATGTTTTTTTCAGCCGCTTCATTGGCCAAGGCCAGGCCGGGCAATCCGTCTGTAACGAGATTGATCCAAAGGATATGGATCGGCAGCAAGGCAATGGGAAGCCCGACCAGGGGGGAAAGGAAAATGGTCCAGATCTCTCCCGCATTGCTCGTCATGGTGTACTTGATGAATTTCTTTATGTTGCCGTAAATCCGTCTTCCTTCCTTCACCGCATTGACTATCGTTGCAAAATTGTCGTCCAGCAAAACGAGGTCTGCCGCTTCTTTGCTTACATCCGTACCATTGATGCCCATGGCTACGCCGATGTTGGCGGCTTTGAGGGAGGGGGCGTCATTGACGCCGTCGCCGGTCATTGATACAAAATGACCTTTTTGCTGCAGCGTCCGAACAATGCGCAGTTTTTGTTCGGGCGACACCCGTGCATAAACGGCTACTTTCTCGACCTGTTCCTGAAAGGAGGCATCGCTGATTTGCTGTAATTCCCCTCCGGTCATTACCAGGTCATGCGCGTCGAGGATGCCTATTTCCTTTGCAATGGCTTTGGCTGTGGCGGGGTGGTCGCCGGTAATCATCACGGGTTTGATGCCGGCCGATTTGCATTCCGCAATGGCTGCTTTCACCTCTTCACGCGGCGGATCTATCAGTCCCACCACCCCGGCCAGTGCAAGCTCCCTTTCCACCAGCCCGTAATGAAACGGTTCGGGCAGCTTGTCCGTGACCCTGTATGCATAAGCCAGCACGCGTTTTCCTTCGTTGGCCCACCGGTCGGCCAGTTGCTTCAATGTAATTTTTTCCTCTTCGTTCGACAAAGCGGGCGCGATGGATTCCGTGGCACCTTTGGTCACAATCAGATAGCCGGTTCCGTAGCGATGCACGGTGGTCATGCATTTTCTGTCCGTATCAAAAGGCAATTCCGCAACGCGCTCCGCATCGGCAATCAATTTTTGATAGCCCGCATAATGCAATCCGTCAACCACATCTTGGACCATCGCGAGTTCCGTAGATTCACCAAACGGTTGGTGTTCGTCATTGAAGTGTACATCGTGATTCAATGCCATACATAAGGAAAGCAGGGGAGATGCTTCCTGCTTATCTACCACACGCATTTTATTTTGTGTGAGCGTTCCTGTCTTGTCGGAGCAGATATAGGTAGCGGATCCCAATGTTTCCACCGAGGGCAGTTTCCGCACCAGCGCTTTTTTCTTTGCCAGCCGGGCGGCACCGCCGGCCAGTACGATGGTAATCAGTGCGGGAAGCGCTTCGGGAATGGCCGCTACGGCCAGACTCTAATAAGATGATTGAGTATGTGAGTATTAGGAAATTGAAGAGTGAAACTTCGTGCAAGTTTACAAGAAGTATGGTTGACAAATAAGCCCTATAAAGCAAGGTTTTTTTCAGCTACAATTTGCCATCGTTTTTGTCTGTGGTTATAAAATCTCTTGGCAAAAGAGGTGATGAATCCTGTCATCATCCCACCGTATATAGTAATTGAATCTTGGTAATAGATTTTACCATCACCCAAGTCTCTCATCATCACTTCGTGATTCCAAACTTTTGCAACCTTGTCCCACTCTTTGGTAGATAGCATATAAACATTATCGTCAATTTTCTTTATGGATAAATAATGAATCCCTCCAAAAGGGATGAATCCAAAAACACGCATTTTAACCCCATACGTTTTTCCAACGTCCCATTGTTTTGGGAAGGTGTTACCATCGGATTTGAATTTTATCATTCCCTTTGCTACAAACTGTAACAAGGCGGGAGTTTTTACATTGTTCCAGGCAATATCAATTGCCATAGGAATCTCCGAATGGACAGTAAGTTTTTTGGCCTTAACCTTACGGCCATTATAATCAATGCTGATAGATTCAACCTTAGCAACTGGCTTCAATATTTGATCATTTACATTCATTCCTCCATCCCTAAAATTTTTTAAAAAAAGCCGATTCGTCATAACTCGACGTCAAATTAGTGCAAAGTGGCACCTCTATCCCGAAAACGAAGAAAGGGTTACACAATACGAGTATAACCCTTCT
>CAZZJF010000175.1:0-4992 GCA_964654325.1 uncultured Ferruginibacter sp. | reverse complement strand
TTATCAAACATCATAATCAATTTTTCTTCAGCGATTTTACAGATTCTGTTTGGATTAATTCTGTTGTCGCTCTATCATCCGTTTTTTGTTATTTTCAGTATCATTCTGGTTGTCTTGATTTGGGTGATCATCCGTTTTACATCAAAGGCGGCATTAGACACCAGTCTCCGTGAGTCTAAATTCAAATATCAGGTGCTTTCTTGGTTGGAAGAGTTGGCTAGGGTAAAAGAGACGTTTAAGATGGCTGGGTCTACCGATTTACCATCAACGAAAACAGACACGCATGCAGAGGGATATTTGAAGGCAAGGGAACAACATTACGATGTACTTCGCGTTCAGTATTCGCTCTTATTGATTTTCAAGGTATTGGTAGCTCTGGCCCTTTTGTTGATTGGCGGAAGTCTGGTTATAAATCAAAAAATGAACATCGGACAGTTTGTGGCAGCCGAGATCATCATTCTCTTGGTAATTGACTCTGTTGAAAAAATCATCCTAAGTTTGGATAGTGTATATGATACGCTTACTTCACTGGAGAAAATCGCAGAAGTTACCAGCATGCGATTGGATGATCAGCGAGACCATCAGGATTATTTACCAATGCCGGAAGAAAGTTCGTGGTCGATGAGCTTGGAAAACATTTCCTTTTCCTATAGTGACTCCGATAAGAAAATCCTCCACAATATCAACATGCATTTCGAAGCCGGCAAAAAATATTGTATCAAGGGTGATAATGGGTCCGGTAAATCAACCTTATTGCATATTATCGGCGGATTGTTTCACCCAACCTCCGGGAATGTTTGTATCAATGGTCAGCCTATGCAGTCATTCAGAAAGCAGGAGTTGAACAACCGGATTGGAGCCATTTTTAAAGAAGATACCATTTTTGAAGGAACCCTTTTAGAGAACATTACCCTCGGTCGTGCAGACATCCCAATGGAACAAATACAAGCGACCCTGGAATCTTTATGCCTGAGCGAATTTATAAAGGTTCTCCCCGATGGTTTGTTTTCTAAACTGGAACCATTGGGTAGGCGATTGCCTCGAAGTGTTATTCAGAAAATATTATTGGCACGAGCCATTTCATTTAAGCCATCCGTATTGTTGATAGAAAATACCCTCGAAAATATCATCGAAAGTGAACGAAAAAAGATATACGAATTCCTCTGTGCGCCGGATAATGGTTGGATCATGATTGCAGTATCCAATGATCCGCTAGTTGCCGAGTGTTGTGATATATGGGCTGAGATCCGGCACGGACAGATCGAATCTATTCAAAACCGATAACTATGAACTTGATGAATACACATAGTGCTGGGCAATCGTTCAGATCCTATAATATCCTTTCTACCCGAAGAGGTCGAAAGGGTCTGTTACGCTTATTGTATTTCATGGGTGCCATCTCGTTGATCATCCTTTTTTTGCCCTGGACACAGAATATTCGCTCGATGGGTTATGTAACAGCCTTGCATCCGGAGCAGCGTCCCCAAACAATTGACAGCATCATTGCCGGTCGAATTGAAAAATGGTATGTTCAAGAGGGGCAATTTGTCAAAAAAGGAGATACCATCATTCAGATTTCGGAGATTAAGTCGGAATACATGAACCCAGATCTGCTCACCAACACCCAGCAGCAACTACAAGCTAAAAATTTCTCGGTGCAGTCGTACATGGACAAGCTGAATTCGATTGATGCCCAGATTAATGCGATGATTGCCACACGTCAGCAGAAATTCGAACAAACGCGCAATAAACTGTATCAGTCGCAGCTGAAGTACCGAAATGACAGTATCGAGTTGTCGGCAGCTCGGCTAAACGAACAGGTTGCCGAGCAACAGCTGGTTCGTATGGAGGAACTCCACAAAGAAGGACTGAAGTCGTTGACCGAATTGGAAGCCCGTCGGATAAAACTCCAGGAGAACCAGGTGAAAACATTGTCGCAACTTAATAAAATTACAACAAGTAAAAATGAAGTACTCAATGCCGAAATCGAGTTGCAAAACATCAATACCGATTTTCGAGAAAAGGTTTCCAAGCTGGAGTCGGAAAAAAATGCTACTTTTTCCAATATGTATGATGCCGAAGCATCTGTAACCAAGTTGCAGAATGATTATGTGAATTATTCGATCCGCTCCGGTTTTTATTTCATCACCGCACCACAGGACGGATATATTACCAAAGCCATTCAGGCGGGCCTTGGTGAAATTGTAAAAGAAGGAACCGATATCGTGAGCATCATGCCTAAAAATTATGAACTGGCTATTGAGATGTACGTAGAACCTCAGGATATCCCGCTCCTGAAAAAAGGGCAAAAAGTGATGATTCAATTTGATGGATGGCCTTCCATCATTTTTTCCGGTTGGCCAGGGTCGTCCTATGGCACTTTTAAAGGTCGAGTCGTTGCTATAGATAATTTTACCAGTAAAAACGGAAAATATCGGGTTTTAGTTAATCGGCACCCTGAAGCGGCCCCCTGGCCTGAAGAAATCAAACTGGGAGCCGGAGCCAACACGTTTACACTGCTCAATGATGTACCAGTTTGGTATGAAGTTTGGCGACAAATCAATGGATTCCCGCCTGATTATTATCAATCAAAAAATGGGGGAGTTCCTGACAAAATAAAACTGGACGAAACATCCGAAAAAAAATAATTCATTGAAAACGATTGTACACGCTCTCTTGTTTTTTTGTTGTGCTTGTCCATTGCTTCTGTTTGCACAACAACGAACAGCCGATACAACCCTGTATTTTACCGACTATCTTCAATGGGTAAACGATTTTCATCCGGAAGCCCAGCAGGCCCGTTTGTTGTTGGAAGCCGCTAAAGCCGCCAAGCAAGCGGCTCGTGGACAATTCGATCCGAAGCCGTTTTATCAGCTCAATAATAAAAATTACGACGGTAAAGAGTATTTCAATCTGAATAATGCCGGGTTTAATATACCCACTTTTTACGGGGTGGATCTAAAAACTGGTTTTGAGCGTAATTCAGGTATCAATCTGAATCCGGAGGAGGAAACACCGGCTAAAGGCCTTTTTTATACACAGTTTTCCATTCCACTCGCACAGGGCTTGTTGATGGATGAACGACGTACCGCGTTGAAACAGGCCAATTTGTTGGGAACACTCTCTGTGGCAGAGCGCCAAGTTAGACTGAATGATCTTTTTTTAGACGCCGGGAAGGCCTATTTTGATTGGGCGCTCGCTCGAAAAAACCTGACGGTCTATCAATATGCTTATCAAATCAGTCAAGAGCGGTTCAATGCTGTTCGCAGAAGCGCACTGTTGGGTGATCGCCCCTTTATCGATACTGTCGAAGCCGGCATTCAGATGCAGGATCGGTTGGTGAGTTTAAATCAGGCGCAACTCGACTGGCAAAACAAAACCACGTATCTCACCACATTTTTATGGTCCAAGGGCAATACGCCTGTTACGCTTCAATCGTATGTGTTGCCGGATACAGCCTTTTTTCACTCATTATCCGATTCGGCAGCAACAGCCGTTTTATTGCAACTCGATAAAGCCCTTTCCGGTCATCCGTTGTTGCAATGGTATTCAGTTAAAATCAATCAGGCCATGGTTGATCGCCGGATGAAACAGGAAAAGCTGAAACCGCAAATCAATCTCTTATACAATCCTCTGTTTGACGCCGGTGCGCCGGGCGGACAATTCCTGAATAACTATAAATGGGGTATCGGCTTCCAAATGTCCCTTTTGCTACGGAAAGAACGGGGCGACCTGCGGATGGCTCGTATCAAAGTACAAGAGGCGAATCTTCAATTTTCGCAAAAATCGGTCGAGGTGTCGAATAAAATCAGAATGGCCGCTAACGAACTGATCAATCTACGGGTACAGCACACGGTTTTCAAACAAAACCTGCTCAACTATGAAGCCTTGTGGCGGTCGGAGCAACGACTATTTTTTGCAGGAGAGAGTTCCTTGTTCATGATCAATAGCCGCGAAAATAGTTATATCAATGCGCAAATTAAAGCCAACGAACTTTTCTTCAAATTGAATAAAGCATCCTTGGCGTTTGTATATGCACAGGGCCAATTGGCTGCACGTTGAATGAAGATGCCTGATGGTTATCAGATAAGCACAACCTATTTTGAATAATTTCGCGTATGCGAACATACAAACATTCCTGGTATGTGATGGTTGCAATGGGTTGGGCTTTTTGTGGGTTAATCATTGCTTCGAATTCACAAGCCCAATCGGGCCGTATAACCGACCGCAATGCCTGTGGTTGGTATAATTTATTTGGTAATATCCGACTGGGGGATAACTGGTCGGTCCATGCCGAATTCCAGTATCGGCGAATTGGTCTGATGGCGCATAGTCAGCAAAATTTGATTCGTACAGGTATTCAGCATCAGGTTAACCCGCGCCTGATGGTTCGTGTTGGGTATGCCAACATAGAGACCTTTGTTTATGGCGATATTCCAATCAATGCCATGTCTAAGCCGTTTACGGAGCACCGGACTTTTCAGATGGCACAGTTGACCGACCAGCTTGGAAAATGGGGACTAACACACCGTTGGATGCTTGAGCAGCGATGGGTAGGAAAATACAGCAATGCCGTGTTAGAGAAAGAGGACATATACACCTATGTCAATCGCTTCCGATATCAATGCCGACTGCAACGGGCACTAACCAGCGATCCATCCAAAAACAAGGTCTACGCGGCCGCCTTTGATGAGCTCTTTATTGGTTTTGGCAACCAGGTTGCCGACAATATTTTTGATCAGAACCGGGTTGGTATCCTGTTGGGTTATGAGGTAAAAGACCGGTTTCGTATCGAAGGGGGCTACCTCAACCAGATCGTGTTATTTGGTCGGGAGGTCAATGGGAACAATGTGATTCAGCGCAATAATGGGGTCATGCTGAATTTGCTGTTTACGGTAGATGTCCGACCGTAGCCAAATTCATGATTTTCCTGCGTTTTTAATCTGATCAAAAAAGTTTGGTTTCAAAATAGCATGGTTGTATCTTTGCCAT
>CAZZJF010000174.1:0-5000 GCA_964654325.1 uncultured Ferruginibacter sp. | reverse complement strand
GTCGGTACATGCCACCCGGTAGATGTTATTGCGCCTCATTCAGTTACTATAAATAAACGGTTATGAATACCGAATGGAGACTATTTTGGCAAGTTGCTTAAATCGGTCAACATGACCGATCTGGCTGCATTAGTATGGGTTGAATTATTGTTTTGCCTTTTGTATCGAATAAGCAATTAGTATAAACACCAACAACAAAATTCCATTTGTAATCAAATAACCCGCAGTTGAAAAATCAATAAATGAAAAAATCAGGTTACTAATCAGTCCAATCAGAAAAAAAATGCCTGAGAAAACACGAACGTTAGTAGTAGAGCGAGTTGAATCAAAATTTGTCCCAATTGTAAGAATCAGGGTGATCGAAAGAAAAACAAAACTACCTACACTCAATAGCGTTTTCTGCTCACTTTCGTAAAAACTATAAAATCCGTAGGCAATTAGCAAACTTATCGCTAAGGCAATAACAAATTGGATCAAATTTATCTTCATGATTTTATTGATTTTGTTGAAAAGGAGGAGGCGCCAATGCAACCATTTTTAGTATCTCGGGGAAACTTTCGGCGTTTTTCCATGTTGTTAACCCTGGTTTCCATATGTATGTTTCTTTAACTATTTTCTTTTCAGCAATTAAACGAGACAACTCTTGTTCCGAAAAGGGGCCAGCTTGCTGGCCGTCAATCATTGCGTAGTAAAACGGTTGTACTGACATTTGTAGTTGATTCATCGAACCGGGAACCTGCATATTATTTACAGCGCCATTCATTGCATTAACCATTTGTTGCGCAACAGCCATACTCATTCCGAATTCGATCAGTCTGTCTATTGAAAAGAAATTGTCATCATTCATGCTGAATATTTTTATACGTTATACAACAGGGGGCGGGGGTGGAGGCGGGGGTGGAACGCTGCCAAATAAATTTGAAAGCTCTTGAACCGCTCCAGCCAATTCCCATCCCGTCATGCCTTGTTTCCAAACATGCGTATTCGTTGTAAGCTGACCATTTTGTACCAGCTGCTGTAATTGCTGCCAATTAAAAGGACCGGCTGTTTGTCCGTTCACAGAAATATTATATTGAATTTGTGGTGGTGGTGGTGGCATGTTTTGTTGTTGATTCATTTGCTGTCCCATTTGGTTCATCATTCCTGCCATTTGATTACCCATTGCTCCACCGAGCATCATTCCGGTCATCATTCCAGCAGGATTCATTCCTCCATTACCACCTGAATTTATTGAACCCATTTCACCGAGATTTTGTGCAGCCGTTTTTAGTACATCTGTTTGTTGGTTTAAAGCGTGAGCACCAAAAAAATTGGTTTCGGTTTGCAGTTTCTGTGCTCTTTGCGCTTCCTCTCTTTGAATACGAAGCGTTTCTTCCATGTTTTGAGCATTAATGCTTTGCATGTCTTGCAGGTTTTTGATACTGATATCCGTTTGAGCAACCGTTGCTTTTGTCGTCTGCTCTGCAGTAACTTTTCGTAGTTCTGCATAGCCTCGGCTCTCTTTATCGACATCAATCGTTGCTAAATCAAACCCTTTCATGTTAACACCAAAATCATTTTCCAATCTTGGCTTCAAATAGGCTGAAATAAGGTCGTTTATTTCAAAAATCCTCTTTTCCATTTGAAGCACCGGTATGTTTTTATCCGATGGGATGTTTGTAATGACTCCTTTTACGTATTTAGTTACGGCATCTTTTATCTGTTTATTAAAATCGTCCAGTTCGAAATTAATGAGTCGATTTAATTTAATAAACCCTTTATAATCGGTTACATTAAATGTAATTGTGCCTCTTGCTGACATAGGCACCGAAAAGTCCGTAAACCTGGGATCAAAAACATCAAAAAAGGGAATGCCGAATTTTACTTGTACGTTTCCCGAAAGATTAATAAAATAAATTTCTGCCTGAAAGGGTGATTCGCCGCCAAATGCGAGGCCTACAATGCTCGATAAAATCGGAAAGTTTGCTGTTTTGATCGTTTGGTCATATGGGCCAATGATAAAATCCTGTAATGTGCCATCTTTTTGTTGATATACAAAAACCGCTAATTCTCCATCTTTGACACGAAGGCTGCTTCCATAACGAATTGCATTTTCTTTTTTGGTGGAATTTGCTTCACCAGAAGGCCGCCACTTCCAAACCAAATATTCTTCTTCGTCACAGCGAATCACATCCATGAATCCACCTTCCGTTTTTTTCCCAAATAGTCCCATTGTAATTATGTTTTATTTAATTTCAAGCTGTTTTGCATAACTATTAATTTCTTCAAGCAGTTTTTTGTCCTCTTTAAGGCTAAATCGTGCTTTGGCTACAACTTGCTCTGCTTTGGATCGCCACGTTTTGATATAATCTTTTTCCTCAGCGCTCATCGAAGAGAAAATGCCGCCAATTTTCTTTCCACCTTGCGCAACGGCCAAGATCATAAACTCAATAATATCTGTTTTAGTATTTGGTACTGGAAAAATGGAAACAACACCAGCTTTTCTTTTAAAAATAACAGCTTCTAATCGCAGCGCTCTTAAATCTTCAGAATAATCATCATCATCGTCGTCATCACCACCAACATCAAGAAGGCTGTCAAGAAATGAGGATGAGTTGTTTTTTTTATTCTTGTTTTTTTCAGGAATAGGACGATTGCGCTCCTCCTCTTCAATTTTAATTAGTTCATTATATAGGGTTTGTGTTGAGTTTGTTGCCTCGATGTTTGAAAACTCGTGACCACAATCTGAACAGATAGCTTTAAATGCTCCAACTAATGATCCGCATGCCGGACACTTCTTTATATCCCCTAATTTATCGGATTTCGGAGCAGCAGCTGGTTGTGCTGTTGTGCCAAGCTCCTTTTGTTTTTCAAATAAACGAGCATTAAGCACCATTTCAAATTCGTCTAGATCAATGCCCTCGGCTTCCGCTTTTTTAAAAAGAATTTGTTTTTCCTTTTCGGTTAATACGCCATCTGCTAATGCAAAAGAGATTAGACTTTCAATAGTTTCGCTATACATTTTTTTATTTTTTGTAGTTATGACTACTATCAAGGTTGTAGTCGTTACCTTAAGTCGTTATGCGGTAATGCAAAATAAGAAAAATAGTTCATGTGATTGCAGAGAATATTAGAGTAACGAAACTATATGAATCGCTAGTCATATACTGACTATAGAATTCAAAATCAAGCATATTTCCGCTCTTTATCCCGTCCGTTCGTCTGTCTAGCGGCAATGTCCGAATGTCATTTACTGTATAAAAGCGGTAAAGAATACCGAGTGGAGACTATTTTTGGCACGCTGCTTAAATCACCAACAAGACCAATTGGGCCACAATAGAATGGCTTGAATTATTGTTTTGACACTATGGTTGGTTGTATTATAAATTATTGATGAACCTCATAGTGCCGGTTTTTAAACCGCATCGTATATAATTAACAAGCATGCTTGTATAGATCACACATTCATTTTGATTGCTCTAACTTTATTTCTTTTTGTTTTTTAATGAAGTAAATACAGAGGCCCACAATAAATAATATTATTGATATCGATAAAAGTACCGGTAGAAAAGAGAAATCAACAAACAATATATGAGTTGGAAAATGGTTCCAAGATAAGAATACTGTTTCAAAGCTATAATATTGATAGCTCAAGACAAGTGCTTCAAGGCTGTCATACTGATGGCATGTCATGATGAGAAGCAAAAGACCTGGTAATACATAAAAAAATCTGTTTACTTGGTTTTTATAGACTAAAGGAATGAGGGAGGCATAGCGAGATCTGAAAACAATAAACCCTATTAACAGCAACAAAATCGATAAGACTAAAAACTTTCCATGTCCCCAAAAATAAAAATATGGAAAACGGTAAGTTTCTGGAAACATTCTGTATACAGTAAAATCTGACCAAATAAAATAATCAACGCTTATAATTAAAAGTAAAAGAATGCCAGGCAGCAAATGAAAAAACAGACTGTTAGGACTGATGGAGATGTTGCTTGGATTCGGGGTTTCGTTTTTGCTGGAATCTGGTGTCTTTATTGTCTCTTTTCCTTTCTCAACTTTATTGACTGCCTTGTTTTCTGATGAGTTTGTATCAACCTGTGTCTGATCACTGTATGGATTGCTTGCCGGATCCGCATTATTTAACTCAAGCAGAAAGTCTCCACAATTTTGAAATCTTTCTTCTCGATTTTTATGACACGCTTTTAAAACAACGTACTTCAAGTAAGTTTGAATAAAGAAATCAGGCAGGGCCTCATAAACAATTTTACTAAAAATGGCAAATTGAGAGTCAGTGTTTGAATTATAAGGTGGTTTTCCGTTAATTGCGTAATACATCGTAACCCCCAATGAATAGATATCGCTTCGCTGATCTATAGTTTTGTCTGCCATGACCTGTTCAGGACTCATATAGATAGGTGTACCTATTTGTGTTCCTGTCTGCGTCATTTCATTATTTTGTCCAAATAATTTAGCAATACCAAAATCAAGTATTTTCACATGGCCGTTTGGCAGTATAAAAATATTGGATGGTTTGATATCGCGATGAACGATTCCTTTTGAGTGAGCGTACTCAAAAGCCGCTAAAGTTTGAGAAAACAGGTTTTTAATTGCTTTTTCAGAAAGTGGTCCTTCTCGTTTTATTTTTTGATTTAAATCTTCTCCGTTTAAAAACTCCATGACAATAGATAATTGTTGGGGTTGTTCATCAAAATCGATCACTTTTGTGATGTTTAGATGGTCTAATGAAGCCATCATTTTGGCTTCATTCCTAAACCGCTCCTTAATTTGTGCATTAGCCGATAAAATAGGATTGAGAACCTTAATAGCCACTTTTGTTCCAAGCATTTCATGTTCCGCTTCATATACAGAAGCCATTCCTCCTTCACCAATAAGCCTGGTAATTTTGTATTTACCTATTGTTGAATTGCTCATATTTGAAATTTAATGATTTACTATTACCGGAATTTGTTCCTTTTTGATTTCAAAGAGACTGAGTGAGAATGATTAGTGTCTTT
>CAZZJF010000173.1:0-5024 GCA_964654325.1 uncultured Ferruginibacter sp. | reverse complement strand
TAGCTTTGAAAAACCGGGAAAACGAAATTATGGATTAGGATGGCGCCTGATCAACGGCGACAGCAGCCGGAGAGTTATTTATCATAACGGTTGGTGGCACGGAAACAACGCGGTTTTTCTTCGGGCACCACACGAACAACTGACCATCATTCTACTCAATAATATTCATAATAACAGTGTTTACGCGGCCACCAACATCCTGTCGGCTATTGACAGCATTTATCATCCTTGAGCCGGTTGCGGATTATCATTATCAACTAAAAAAAAGGTACGCCAGGAATACAGACGTAATGATACCGACAAGGTCTGCTAATAACATGGCCCCAACCGTATAGCGTGTGTTACGAACAGCGACAGCACCAAAATAAACCGCAATCACATAAAAGGTGGTATCTGAAGAGCCTTGTAAAATACAGGCCAAGCGACCGGCAAATGAATCGGCACCATAGGCACTCATGGTATCCACCATCATCCCACGGGCAGCACCGCCACTGAAGGGCTTAACAAGCGCTGTTGGGAGACCATCCACAAAACGCGTATCGGTACCCAACATGGCGAAACAGGATTTCATACCCGCAATCAGTAAATCAAAGCAACCGCTGGTTCTGAGCAAACTGATTGCAACCAGCATGCCCACGAGATACGGAATGATTCGTATGGCCGTATCAAAACCTCCTTTGGCCCCTTGCACAAATGCATCAAACAAATCAATTTTTTTGTACATCCCCCCTAAGACGATCAACAAGATCACCAGCAAAATAATACCACTGCTGAGCATACCGGAAAAAACAGAAACCCCTTCTTTATCGAGCCTGTTGATATACACTACCAGCAGCGCCATCACGGCCGAAATGCCCAAAATCCAGAGAAGCAGCACCGGTTGAAGCAATCGGATCTTTTGTTTGATCCCTACAATGATCATGGCTGCCAGTGTTGCAACAAACGTGGCGATCATGCACGGGATGAATATATCCATTGGGTTTTCAGCCTCCGAACGAAGCGCGATTATACTCACCGGAATCAGGGTTAAACCGGATGCATGTAAACATAAAAACATGATCTGGGCGTTGGAGGCTCGATCCGGATGCGGATTGATTTCCTGCAACGATTCCATGGCCTTAATGCCAAATGGCGTGGCGGCATTATCCAATCCCATCAGGTTTGCTGAAAAATTCATCATCATATGGCCCATGGCCGGATGATTGCCGGGCACATCCGGAAAAATGCGACTGAAAAACGGACTGATGATTCTGGACAAAAATCGAATCCCGCCGGCTTTTTCAGCGATCGCCAGCAAGCCCATGAAAAAGGTCAGGAATCCGATCAGCTTCAAACAGATATTGACAGCCGTCTGGCAGGTTTCAAGCAGACCGTCGGCTTGCTGCAACCGGTAGGTATGTATCATTCCGTCTCCGGTTCTTTTCGTTTCGATGCCATTAGCTTTATACACCCGGTTGCTGTCGGTTTGCGTGCGTATGGTCTCTTCGGCCTTTGCCAGGGGGATATTGGATATCGTGATGGTATCTTTTGATTTACCAACCACCATCGATGAAAACAATGTGCTGTTTCCGGACACAAAGGCCGTTTTAACGGCCGCGGTAAACAAGGCAATCAAAATGAAAACAGACCAGATTCTGCTTAAAGCCATCAGCTAACTTTTTGGTTGATGCGCTGAAAATAGTACAATTCGCTGATTCACTGAACAACGAGCCGAATCGTATTCGAAAAACAGGTCGAATTAGCTTGCAGGCGTTTCCCGATCGTGTACCTTTGCCCTCCAAATTTGAATATATGGCACTCAAAGCAGGTATTGTCGGACTACCCAATGTAGGCAAATCAACTCTTTTCAATGCGGTCAGCAGCAGCGCGAAAGCGCAGGCCAGCAATTACCGGTTCTGCACCATTGAACCCAATACCGGACTGGTCAATGTACCGGATCCGCGGTTGAATACCCTGGAGGGATTAGTCAAACCCGAGCGCGTGGTGCCCACCCAAATTGAAATTGTGGACATTGCCGGATTGGTCAGAGGCGCCAGTAAAGGCGAAGGACTTGGCAACAAGTTTCTGGCAAACATTCGCGAAGTGGATGCCATCATTCATGTCATTCGTTGTTTTGAAGATGACAATATCCTGCGGGATGAGGGACCCATCAATCCGGTCGGCGACAAAGAAATCATCGAAACCGAATTACAATTGAAAGACCTGGAGAGCGTCGAAAAGAAAATACAGCGTACAGAAAAACTGGCCAAGCAAGGCGGCGATGCAAAGATCCGTGAGGAGTACGAGATTCTCAAACGTTGCCAGGCCCATCTGAACAGCGGCAAAAACATCCTTTCCCTCGGTCTGGCAAAAGAAGAACTGCCCGCCATCGCTGATCTGTTTCTGCTTACCAACAAACCAATCCTGTATGTGGCCAATGTGGATGAGGCATCCATGCATACGGGCAATGCGTTTTCGGCAGCCCTGATTGAAGCCGTTAAGCATGAAGGCAATGAGGTGATTGTCATGACCAACGCCATCGAAGCGCAGATCGCCGAATTCGACGATGAAGCTGACAAACAGATGTTCATGGACGAGTACAAAATGACCGAGCCGGCTCTCGACCGATTGATTCACTCTACTTACAAACTCTTAAACCTCACCACCTATTTTACGGCGGGGGTGCAGGAGGTTCGGGCCTGGACCATCCAAAAAGGTTGGAAAGCGCCGCTAGCGGCCGGTGTGATCCACAGTGATTTTGAAAAAGGATTCATCAAAGCTGAAGTCATTGCCTACGATGATTTTGTAAAATACGGCTCTGAGGCAGTCTGCCGCGATAATGGCCGGTTGCGCATCGAAGGCAAAGAATACCTGGTTCAGGACGGCGATGTGATGCATTTCCGATTTAATGTCTGATAACAGCACCCATTCCGGTTTTTTTTTGATGAGGGAGAAGTGTACTTTTGGAATAATCCACTATATATGTCGCATTATTCCCTTCAAGCCATTTCGCCAATAGATGGTCGTTATCATGCGGCCACCGAGCCGTTATCCGACTATTTTTCAGAACAGGCGCTGATTCGCTACCGATTAGTAGTGGAAGTAGAGTACCTGCTCTTCCTGGCTCAACAAAAGTTTTTTAAACTCGCTGCTTCGGAGCAAAAAAAAATTCGGGGTATCGTAGAACGATTTAATACAGACGATGCCAGGCAGATAAAAAATACCGAGCGAGTAACCAACCACGATGTCAAAGCCGTTGAGTATTTTTTAAAAGAGAAACTGGATGCGTTAGGACTGGGCACACATCGGGAATGGGTTCATTTCGGATTAACCTCGCAAGATATCAACAACACCGCTGTACCCATGCTGTGGAAAGACGCCATGGAGTTTCAATACCTACCCCGGCTGATCGACTTACAACATCAGCTGGCCCGGATGGCCCATCAATGGCGCGACGTGCCGATGCTGGCTCGTACACATGGTCAACCGGCATCCCCTACCCGTGTTGGAAAAGAGCTGATGGTGTTTGTGGAACGACTCGAAAATCAAATTCAACTCTTCAGCTACATTCCGTTCTCCGGGAAGTTTGGCGGAGCCAGCGGCAATTTCAATGCCCACCATGCCGCCTTCCCGGCGTTTAACTGGGTTCGATTCGGGAACCGGTTTCTTGAAGACAAGCTTGGTTTACAACGCCAGCAATACACTACTCAAATTGAACATTACGATGGCTTAGCCGCTCACTTCGATGCTATCAAACGGATGAATACCATTTTGCTGGATTGTTGTCGTGATCTGTGGACTTATATCAGTCTGGATTATTTCAAACAGCAAACTAAAAAAGGCGAGGTGGGCAGCAGCGCCATGCCGCATAAAGTAAATCCGATAGATTTTGAAAATGCGGAAGGCAACCTGGGCATCGCCAACGCCCTCTTAGAACATCTGGCAGCTAAACTACCGATCTCCCGCTTACAGCGTGACCTGACGGACAGCACGGTTTTACGTAACATAGGTGTACCGGTTGCACATACCCTCATTGCCATTCAATCGATGGTCAAAGGCCTGAATAAGCTGACCCTTCACGAGCCGGCCATCCGGGCTGATCTGGAAAAAAACTGGGCCGTAGTGGCCGAAGCGATTCAAACTATTTTGCGTCGGGATCAATATCCCGAACCCTATGAAGCCCTTAAAGCCCTGACGCGCGGCAAAACCATCGACCGACAAGCCATTCATCGGTTTATTGACAAACTAACCATCTCCGCCAAACGAAAAGCCGAGTTGAAAAAAATAACTCCATGGAATTATACGGGTGTTACCGGATAAAAGCAAATAAAGTGAATTTTAAAAATGAATGCCTCATCTTTAAAAATATTCTTTCTTATTGGTGTAATAATTTGCTCTAATAAAAACATAGTTGGACAATCGTTCATCAATGCAAGTGATTCGAGCACAGCGTGGTTTGACAATCGATATATTTGGGTGCATAATTTTTTTGAATTACTAACCTTTTCTACCGATTTCAATCAAGCAAAAACAGTATATGAAACAACATTAAAAACAAAAGAGAATCTAGCTAAAATTATAGATGACTTAAAATTAAAGGACCCAGAATTCAAAGCCAAAGATGCGTTTGAAACAACGCAGGAGTATACAGAACGAATAAATAGAGCAAATTCGAAATACGACTCCATTTATAAACAGAGCATCGATACCCACACGCACATAAAAGATTCTATCGAGAATTTGAATTTCCCCATTCCTTTGAGAAATTTTTCCATAACTCTAGATTCTAGTTTATATGACGCAGATAAAGGCCAGTGGATAATTAGTTTCTCTACTCCTCAAAACAAATCCAAAACAACTCTATTAATTGACCCTGTATCTGCAAGATTACTATGGAACAATCGTCATTATCTGAAGTATTATTACTTAGCTTCTCTTAATAAAAGTTCTACTCCTAAAATTTTTATCCCGATAGGAAACATAAATTTTGAAAAATTTGTCATTCTTGACAAATTCTATCTTGACCCTAATGATAAAAAAACAAG
>CAZZJF010000172.1:0-5068 GCA_964654325.1 uncultured Ferruginibacter sp. | reverse complement strand
AGAGCACTTCCTTGGTAGGGAAGGGGTCGTGAGTTCGATTCTCACCTATGGCTCAAAAAACGAAACGTCGGTTGTCTGGCGACGAAAATCTCAGGCAAAAACATTCAAAACAACCAATTTAAAAACTGAAAAATGGCAAAAGAATCATTCAAGAGGGATAAACCCCACCTGAACGTAGGAACCATCGGTCACGTTGACCATGGAAAAACCACCCTGACAGCCGCCATCACCGATGTTTTGTCAAAAAAAGGTCTGGCGGAAAAGAAGAACTATGATGACATCGATGGTGCTCCGGAAGAGAAAGAGCGTGGTATCACCATCAACACTGCACACGTGGAGTATGCGACAGCAACTCGTCACTATGCACACGTTGACTGTCCCGGTCACGCGGACTATGTAAAAAACATGATTACCGGTGCTGCCCAGATGGACGGTGCTATTCTCGTGGTGGCTGCTACGGATGGTCCGATGCCACAAACGAAAGAGCATATCCTGTTGGCTCGCCAGGTAGGCGTTCCACGTATCGTTGTTTTTATGAACAAGGTTGACCTTGTTGACGATGCGGAACTGCTGGATCTCGTAGAAATGGAAATTCGTGAACTGCTGTCTTCTTATGGATTTGACGGTGATAACACCCCAATCATCCAGGGTTCTGCAACCGGAGCGTTGGCCGGAGAAGACAAGTGGGTAGCCAAAATCGATGAGCTGATGGCTGCTGTTGATGAATACGTTCCCCTACCTCCGCGGCTGGTTGACCAAGCTTTCCTGATGAGCGTAGAAGACGTTTTCTCGATCACTGGTCGTGGAACCGTTGCTACCGGTCGTATCGAGCGTGGTAAAATCAAAGTGGGTGAGCCTGTTGAGATCGTTGGTCTGCAGGAAAAACCACTTTCTTCTACCGTTACCGGTGTGGAAATGTTCAAGAAATTGTTGGACGAAGGAGAAGCTGGTGACAATGCCGGTCTGCTTTTGCGTGGTATTGAAAAAAATCAAATCCGTCGTGGTATGGTTCTTTGCAAACCAGGCTCTATCACACCTCATACTGAATTCAAATGTGAGGTTTACGTACTGAGCAAAGAAGAGGGGGGCCGTCATACGCCATTCTTCAACAAATACCGTCCGCAATTCTATTTCCGTACAACCGACGTAACGGGTGAAATCACCCTGAATGCCGGAACGGAAATGATCATGCCTGGCGATAACACAAGCCTGACAGTAACGCTGATTCAACCTATTGCGATGGAGAAAGGTCTCAAATTCGCGATTCGTGAAGGTGGACGTACCGTTGGTGCCGGCCAGGTAACTGAAATTCTGAAGTAATCTATCAGAAAATCAGGACGTAGAAGATAAATCATTATCTTTGACATACAACTAAAAGCTGTCCGGTAAGGATGGCTTTTAGTTTCTTTACGGGCATGGTGCAATGGTAGCATACGGGTCTCCAAAACCTTTGATCTGGGTTCGAATCCTAGTGCCCGTGCATAAATCGCCGGTTAAACGTTTGCCGGTATACAAACAGAACAACTATGAATAAGTTTTTTACCTTCCTGAGCGACTCGTACGAGGAACTGATGGATCGGGTCAGTTGGCCCAAATGGTCTTCTTTACAACAATCAACTATGATTGTCATTGGCGCTACCTTGCTGATTATTGCGATCGTAGCCCTGATGGATCTGATCTCCAACAACTTACTGAAATTTATCTATAAACTATTCTAACGTATGCAAGAAACACCGACAGAAAGCATTGAAAAAGTTGGGAAAGAATCCAAATGGTACGTCTTGCGCGTGGTCAGTGGAAAAGAACGGAAAGTAAAAGAGTATCTCGACAAAGACATCATTCGGAACGGATGGGATAAAATCATCAAACAGGTTTTTTTACCCGTTGAGAAGGTTTACAAAGTGCTCAATGGAAAAAAAGTCATGCGGGAACGCAACTTCTATCCGGGTTACCTAATGATGGAAGTGGCCGACCGTGAATTGAGTGACGACATCATTCAGTACGTGAGCAATATTAGTAACGTCATGCATTTTTTGACAGACGGAAAAGGATCGAAAGGAAAGATCATCTGTTTGCGCCGCGCCGAGGTCAATAAAATGCTGGGCAAAATGGATGAAATGAGTGACGTGGGTGGTGTAACCATGAGCGAACCTTTTATTATCGGCGAAACGATTAAAATCATTGACGGGCCGTTCAATGATTTCAATGGTGTGATCGAAGAGGTTAACGACGAGAAAAAGAAAATCAAAGTGCAGGTTAAAATATTTGGCCGGGCCACACCGGTTGAACTGAGTTATATGCAGGTGGAGAAAATCGCCTGATCTGTAAATGCGGACAACAAATGCATTAAATCCCTGATTTTTCAGGGATTTTTTTGTTTATATCAGCTAATGGGTGTAGTTTTGCCGCCCCAATTAGTTCTTTAGGATCCATGTCTGCCAAAGGCATGTCTGGGAGTTGTAACCATTGTTGCAACGTTAACACCAAAAACCAATTAAAAATGGCCAAAGAAATTACCGGCTATGTCAAGCTCCAGTGTAAAGGAGGACAAGCTAATCCGGCGCCACCCATCGGTCCGGCGCTCGGTTCAAAGGGTATCAACATCATGGAGTTCTGTAAGCAGTTCAATGCGCGGACTCAGGATAAACCCGGTAAAGTGCTACCCGTACTCATCACGGTGTATGCCGACAAATCATTCGACTTTATTATCAAAACCCCTCCTGCAGCAGTGCAGTTGATGGAAGCGGCTAAGATCTCCAGTGGGAGTAAGGAGCCTAACCGTAACAAAGTGGGTAAGGTGACCTGGTCACAGATTGAAGAAATCGCCAAAGACAAAATGCCTGACCTGAATGCGTTCACACTCGAAAGTGCCATGAGCATGGTAGCCGGTACAGCCCGCAGTATGGGTTTAACCGTTGAAGGCAAAGCCCCTTGGGAAAATAACTAATCGTCAACCTGCGCGGATTATCCGTGCAAAAAATATTTGAAGCATGATATCTAAAAAACGAAAAATAGCCAATGCCAAGGTTGACGCCAATAAAGCGTATTCGCTGAAGGAGGCCTCCTCTTTGGTAAAAGAAATCAACACCACCAAATTTGATAGTTCCGTCGATCTGCACGTACGTCTCGGTGTAGATCCTAAAAAAGCCGATCAGGCAATCCGCGGAACCGTTTCGCTGCCACACGGCACCGGTAAAACCAAGCGAGTATTGGTGCTATGTACACCCGATAAAGAAGCCGAAGCCAAGTCAGCCGGCGCGGATCATGTCGGACTGGATGAGTTCATCACCAAAATAGAAGGTGGTTGGACCGATATCGACGTGATTGTAGCCACACCGGCCGTGATGCCGAAAATCGGTAAGCTGGGTAAGGTGCTGGGTCCACGTAACCTGATGCCCAATCCAAAAACCGGAACAGTGACGAATGATGTAGCGGGTGCCATTAACGACCTGAAAGGGGGTAAAATCGCGTTCAAGGTTGATAAAGTGGGGATCATTCACGCCTCCATTGGTCGTGTGAGCTTCTCCTCCGAGAAAATCGCCGAGAACTGCCAGGAATTCATCAACGCGATCATCAAATTAAAGCCGGCCACAGCCAAGGGTACTTACCTGAAAGGCATTAGCATGGCCAGCACGATGAGTCCCGGCATCATGATCGATACGAAATCTGTTCAAAACTAATTAACCATCGCCCCCGGGCTAAAAAATAGTTGTCATGACTAAACAAGAAAAAAATGAAGTGATTGAATTGTTGAAGGGAAAATTCGCCCAGTACAACAATTTCTATATCACTGATACAGAAAGCCTGACGGTAGAGCAGGTGAGCGCCCTTCGTCGCACATGCTTCGATAAGCAGGTCGAATTGAAAGTGGCTAAGAACACGCTGATTCGTAAGGCTCTCGAAAGCCTCGACGCTGAAAAATACAGCGGTGTATACGATTCACTTCACCGGGTTACGGCCCTTATGTTCAGTGAAAATCCCAAAGAGCCGGCTGTTATCATCAGTGGTTTCCGGAAACAAAACAATCAGGAAAGACCGGTACTGAAAGCAGCCTTCATCAATGGAGATGTGTTCGTAGGGGATAATCAACTCATTAACCTTACAAAGATCAAAACAAAGAACGAGCTGATCGGAGAGGTTGTAGGATTGTTGCTTTCGCCTATTCAACGCGTCATTAGTGCGTTGGAAAACAAAGACAATGCGAAAGGTCCTGAATCCGCTGAGGCGGCGGCCCCGGAAGCGGCTGCAGCAGCTGCAGTTGAAACCGAAGCACCCGCGGCGGAAGCCCCTGCAGCAGAAGCGCCAGCTCCCGAAGCAACCGCACCGGAAGCACCGGCAGCCGATGCCGGAGAAACACCAGCGGCCGATGCCGGAGAAACACCAGCGGCCGATGCATAACATTGATTATTTGTATGAAAAATAATACCTGGCCGGACGGTACCCAAAAGGCATAAACAATTTTTTTAATCTCCGCCGGAGTCATAAAAGCAATGAAGGCGGCAAAAATGAAACAACATGGCAGACGTAAAATCACTGGCTGAAAGCCTCGTAAACCTGACAGTAAAAGAAGTTCAGGAATTAGCCGATTTCTTAAAAACGGAGTATGGTATCGAACCAGCTGCTGCGGCGGTAGTCGTTAGCGGTGATGGTGGTGGCGGAGCAGCCGCTGCTGAAGAGAAAACCTCGTTCAACGTGATCCTGAAAAGCGGTGGTGCCAACAAACTGGCCGTTGTGAAGATCGTTAAAGATCTGACCGGATTGGGACTGAAAGAAGCGAAAGACCTCGTTGATGGCGCTCCAAAGCCGATCAAAGAGGGTGTTGATAAAGCAACCGCAGAAGACCTCAAAGCCAAGCTTACAGAAGCCGGTGCTGACGTGGAAATCGCGTAAGAATCACATTCAAACGTTCACTCAAAGAGCTGTCTGCCAAGGCAGCTCTTTTTTGTTAGGCATCAAACAAAATGACTTTGTTTAATAAAAAGCTAAAAAAAGTAAACAAAAATTAACAGATACAGCGGATTGATCGCTGTCTTAACCTGCCTTTTTTTTCGCCGAAACCGGCTTTTTG
>CAZZJF010000171.1:0-5086 GCA_964654325.1 uncultured Ferruginibacter sp. | reverse complement strand
CTTTGTCCATCTGGGCAACCATATTCAACACACGGGTGTTGCGTTCCGGATTACCTTGTGGCAATAGAGCCAATTGGGAAACTTTAGCACCGACAAACAGCATGGCACTTCCGTTTTTGCAGGTAGCCACACAGGCGCCGCATCCGATACAGGCCGCTGCCATGAAAGCCTCATCGGCATCGTGCTTGTCGATTGGAATAGCGTTGGCATCAACTGCATTACCGGTATTCACACTGATATATCCACCTGCTTGAATGATGCGATCAAACGCAGAACGGTTCACTACCAAATCTTTGATTACGGGAAAAGCCGTGCTTCGCCAGGGTTCTACCACAATCGTGTCTCCGTCTTTGAACGCTCGCATGTGTAGTTGACAGGTTGTATTTTTTTGCCAGGGTCCATGCGCCTGTCCATTAATGTACATGCTGCACATGCCGCAAATGCCTTCCCGGCAATCATGGTCGAAAGCGATGGGATCTTTCCCATCAGCGATCAGCTGTTCGTTCAGCACGTCGAACATTTCCAGAAAGCTCATTTCAGATGAAATATTATTCACCGGATAGGTTTCAAAATGTCCGGCTGTTTCTGTGTTTTGCTGACGCCAGACTTTCAATGTCAGGTTCATGCTGTAGTGTTCCATACGTGTTATTTGAGAGGTGTACGTTTGGGATATTATTTGTAACTACGTTGTGATGGTTTAACAATTTCAAACTGCAATGGTTCTTTGTGCAGTGTCCATTGGCTTTCTCCGGCATATTGCCAGGCCGACACAAAAGAAAAGTTGTTATCATCGCGTAAGGCTTCTCCGTCCTCTGTCTGACTTTCTTCACGGAAATGTCCGCCGCAGCTTTCATTCCGGTTCAAGGCATCGAGGCACATCAATTCGCCCAGCTCAATGAAATCAGCCACTCGTCCGGCTTTGTCTAATTCAGGATTGAATGTGTTTACGTCACCGGGTATACGAACATCAGACCAGAATTCTTTTTTAAGTTCCCGGATAGTATCGATTGCTGCTTTCAGTCCGGCTTCATTTCGGGCCATGCCGCATTGATCCCACATGATCTTACCCAATCGTTTGTGAAAACTTTCGACTGTTTGTTTACCCTGGATATTTTTCAATTGATGCAGGCGGTCTGCTACCGATTTCTCGGCTTCTTCAAAGGCTGGGTGATCTGTGGATAAGGCAGCTGTTCGGATTTCATCAGCCAGGTAATTACCAATGGTGTATGGTATAACGAAATAACCATCTGCCAATCCTTGCATCAACGCCGAGGCCCCTAACCGATTGGCGCCGTGGTCGCTGAAGTTGGCTTCTCCCAGGGCATACAAACCGGGAATGGTTGTTTGCAGTTCATAATCTACCCAAAGTCCACCCATGGTGTAATGCACGGCCGGATAGATCCGCATCGGCATCTCGTATGGATTTTCTCCGGTAATTTTTTCATACATCTCAAACAGGTTCCCGTATTTTTCCTGAACGACCTGCTTACCCAACTTCAGGATGGTGTCCATGTCGGGGTTGATCAATCCGGATTTTCCGGCTTCTGTTTTTCCGTAGCGGATGATGGCATCTTTGTAATCCAGATAAACGGCCATCTTGGTTGTACCAACGCCATACCCTTCATCACAACGTTCTTTGGCAGCACGGGAGGCTACGTCACGAGGCACCAGATTACCGAATGCCGGATAGCGGCGCTCGAGGTAGTAGTCCCGCTCCGCTTCCGGAATATCGGCCGGTTTACGGGTATCGCCTTTTTTAGCCGGCACCCAGATACGACCATCGTTTCGCAAACTTTCACTCATCAGGGTGAGTTTACTTTGATGATCTCCACTGACCGGAATGCACGTTGGATGTATTTGTGTGAAACAGGGATTTCCGAAATAAGCGCCTTTTTTATGTGCTTTCCAAGCGGCAGTAACATTACTACCCATGGCATTGGTACTTAAATAAAATACATTACCATAACCGCCAGTACATAACAGGACCGCATGCCCGAAATGACGTTCGAGTTTACCGGAGACCAGGTCACGGGCGATGATCCCCCTCGCCTTTCCGTCTACCATAACCACATCCAGCATTTCGTGCCGGGCATACATGATTACGTTACCGAGCGCTACCTGACGTTCCAGTGCACTATAGGCGCCCAATAAAAGCTGTTGACCGGTTTGACCGGCCGCGTAGAATGTACGTTGAACTTGTGTTCCGCCAAAAGAGCGGTTACTTAGCAAGCCGCCATATTCACGGGCAAAAGGAACCCCTTGGGCAACACACTGGTCGATAATGGACGTACTCACCTCAGCCAGCCTATGCACATTGGCTTCGCGGGCGCGGTAATCACCCCCTTTGACTGTATCGTAAAACAGGCGATAAACCGAATCGCCATCGTTCTGGTAGTTTTTGGCTGCATTAATACCTCCTTGTGCGGCAATACTGTGTGCTCGGCGGGGGCTGTCCTGGAAACAGAATGCTTTTACCTTATAGCCCAACTCCCCCAACGAGGCGGCGGCGGAAGCTCCGGCAAGTCCGGTACCCACGACGATCACTTCCAGTTTGCGTTTATTGGCCGGATTAACCAGCTTCACACTTCCTTTGTAATTCTTCCATTTGTCTTGCATGGCCCCCTGGGGGATTTTTGCATCTAATGACATATGACTGCGTTTACGTTTATTAATCAATCCACTTCAGAAAAAAAGCAATTGGCATCAGAGCAAACAATAGGCAAACAATTACGGTGTAACCGGTGCCCAATGCTTGTATGATTGTCGTGTAGCGTTTATGATGAATGCCGAGCGTTTGAAAGGAACTTTGAAAACCATGATAGAGATGCCAGAATAGTGAGACAATCCCTACGAGATAAACTGCCACCACCCATGCTTCCGAAAACACCACTTTCATTTGCAGATAGAGATCGTGTGGTTTATCTCCTGAGTACAGAGCGACTTTGGTTCCAACAAAAAAATGAGCCAAATGCACAACCAGAAATACCAGGAGCAGCGACCCTAAAATTCCCATACTCCGGCTGTACCAGTTGGAATTTTTGGATTGATTGTTTTGGTAGTAGGCAACCGGGCGTGCCCTGTTGTTTTGCGCCCAGAGCATGAGTCCTTGTACGATATGAGCGAACAAGCCGGCGAATAACCCCAATTCGAGGATGCGCATGATCCAGTTATGACTCATAAAATGCGCCATCTCATTAAACGTGTTACCTCCATCATTCAGGAAAACACAGGAGTTGATCCCTACGTGCACAATCAGAAACAGAATCAGGAAAATACCGGTGAAAGCCATGACAAACTTTTTTCCGATAGAAGAAGTGAAAAGTTGTTTGAATGTCATACGTTAGGATTGAAAAGTTGTAACGGTGCAAAATTAGGAAAGCCAGCTTCAAATTCGGCTTTTATGTAAGAAAAATGTGAAGTAGCATGAAATCGCTTACACAAACGTTAATCAATACGTTGCTGAATGGTCGATCCTACCGTACTGAATAGCAATTCCGGACTCATATTTCGCCAGCTGGGCAAATCAATAAAATGCAGGTAGCGTTGCAATCCGGCGAGTCGGATGTCATGAAACGACGAGGGGGGCATGTTGACCACTGATACCCAACCGGCCAAATCGCGCAGTTCCTCCTGCCAGTCTTCGTAATAGCTATCATCACTACTGTGGAAATTCAACACATTTTCAGTAATCAGTATAAAAAAACGAATTCCAAGCGCCTGCATTGAATCGGTAAGATTTCGGCGGAGCGTCATGATATCATTTTCAATGGCATCATTCCACTCCCCAATGAGTTCCATAATCGCATAGCCGTCATCGTAATCGACAAAAATGATTTTGCAGAACAACGTGCGTGATCCGAAATTATCCCATTGCGGATGAATGTAGAAATTATAGATGGTTTGTGAAAATTCAAACTCACTGTGCTCCTGTTGATAAAAGGGTGATTTCGGATCTTCTTCAGACAGATACAGATGTCGCCAATTATAGTATGGCTCGATGTCGTGCATAATTACTGATTCGAACATGAAGATAAAAAAAGAGGCTGCACCAGGCAGCCTCTTCCAGAAACTATTTTTTTATTTATTGTACAACAACCTTTTCGTTTAAAACGATGACGTTGTTTTCGTTAATCACCTTGACAATATACACACCACCGGTGAGGTTTTTGCTGAGACTAATACGCTCCGTTTGAGCTCCGTCGCCGATGACACGCGTTGAACGGGTAAGTACAATGCGACCAGCCAAATCAGCCACCACGACCGTGTAACGTCCTTGCTCCATGTTTTCGAGCAGCACATTAAAATGTCCGTTGGAAACCGGGTTCGGGAATACTTTAGCGTTTGAGGACTGTGTCAGTACCGGCAGTTTGCTGTTGCTCAACTCGTTGGCTTCTTTCTGAAGCAGCAGGTTGGCGTTGGCGAAATCAGATACATTATAACGAACATCAGATCCTTCCATTTTAACCGCTTTGCGGTCATTGATGTTCATCACATAGTACCCTTGAAAAGTGTTTGCACTGGCCAGAACTACTTCGCCATTGTCATTCACAACCGCAGCATTGGTGGTATATCCGGCCGGCAGGCCTTCAATATGACCCATGAAAGTAGCTACACGGGTTGTTACATCAATTTTAAAAATGGCATGACTGGCTGAAATGACATACAGTTTACCGAAAGCATCTGCAATCATATCCCCTCCCCAACTGGAGCACTTATTATGAATTGACATGCCAGCATTGGCGGGATCATCAATCAGGTTACCCAGCATACGAACAACCGGCTTTTTCCCAGTGGTGAATGTGAAAAAATGGTTTCCGTCATTACTCAGCGCATAGCCGTTACCGTCTGCACCAATCACCATACGCGTGATATTGGATGCTTCATCGTTTGGATCCACGGTTTTAAATCCGGGGATGGCCATTTTATAAAACTGTGGCGCATCGCTCGAAAGATCCATCCAGCGCAGATCGCCCACACGCATTGGCGCGAAAAACAGTTTATTCGTTCGGCGATCAAAAGCAGCGGCCGCTACAAATGTGCCGGTTGGATATTCGGTTGAGGTGAACACGTCGGCAGGCAAACCGGT
>CAZZJF010000170.1:0-5120 GCA_964654325.1 uncultured Ferruginibacter sp. | reverse complement strand
AGGATTTGAAGAAAGACAGGTCTCCGGTGTGAAACAAAAACAACTCAGCAAGGAGTTTGTGCGTGAGTGGCTGATTGAACACGAATTTATGGGTAAACCCGGACAAACCGTTCCGCCCATGTCTGCCGAGTGGATTCAAACCATCCGTGATCGGTATATCGAATTGTATGAAAAACTAATCGGAAAACCATTTGTTCCTCAGTCCTGGACAGATGCACAAACCATAGAGGCGGTTGCTGTGGCCATCCATAGATTAATACCGGAATAACATTCTCCGTTGTCTATTCATCAACCAGTTCGCCGTAATCTAAAAAAAGCTCCTCTCCGGCAGCAATGTCACACAAGGCGACAAAATCGGCACCCTCATTCATCGATTGGATATTAGGTGTTTCCGCATGATTGATATAAATCACCGGATCAATGAGGTCAAATCCATATTCAGGTACAAAATAACCCGCTTCATCATAGAGGCAAAAATTCGCTATCAATGATTGGCTTGATTGCGGCAAAGAAGCTAATTCGGCATGTGTCAAGTGAATCCATTCAGACGTATCGTTTGAAAATAAACCTGTCTGTCCTTTTTTAATATCCCGGTTGGCAAACACACCAATCCCATGTACCGATGAGGTGCCCAAACGAATAAACGTTCGCTGACTCAACTGATTAAGCAACTGTTGTTTTTTGGATGAGGATGTTGATTCGGTCGACATGGCTGCGGATAATCGATTACGCTCGTTTGGCTACATAGATGAGGGAACTGCAACGGGACTTGTCGCGCAGGGCATTGATATTAGACCGAAGTCCGGTTAAAAAAGCGCTAATCATACTTCCTCCCTGATACCGTTCACTCAACATACTGACATAGAAGCTGTCGTACCACATCGGCAAAATCCTATTAAAGGTAAATCCGTGCCGTTCAAGCAGCACATGCATACTCTCCGGCGAAAAATGATATAAATGCCTGGGCACATCATAAGCCGCCCAAGCCGCTCCATAATGCACAGCATCCAGCGATGTATAATTGGGCACGGCAATGAAAACCGTTCCATCCGGTCTGATCACACGACCAATAGCCGACATAGTCTCCGATAACCGATGGACATGCTCAAGCACATGCCACATCGTAACCACATCTATGGAATGCACATCCATGGAATACAGATGTTCAGGCGAACGAGTCTCCAGTCCGTACAGCGTCCGCGCATTCTGCGATGCCGTTTCATCGGGCTCAAGTCCGATGACCTGCCAACCGGCCATTTGCATGGTATTTAAAAAAGCACCGGTACCACAACCAATATCAAGGATACTCCCCTGCTGTAACCCGGCATATTGCCGAATATGATTCCGTTTCCCAATCAATGTTTTTTTTCGAATCAGATGATAGAGCCTGTTCATCAATCCTTTTCGTGTATCCGTGTGCGATATGTAGGCATCAGACCGGTAATAGGCTCCAATACCTGATTCATCCGGTATATTTTGGGTGATGCGGAGGCTGCATCCCGCACATTGCTGGATATCAAATACTTCCTGACTTACCGTGTAATCAATGGCGGCAAGTGATGGTCGTAAATCCGTTGACCCGCAAACTGGACATTCCGTTCGGTAATGCATTCGTTATGGATTAAGCTGATAAAGCGTTTCCGGTACGGCAATCGGGAAATAGGATTGATGTTGATATCGGTCGGAAAAGGAGCCGGAGGAACGGAACCCTTCTACACCGAGCCAGATTAGTCCGGCAATCAGTAATGTAGCAGCTATAGCCAACCAATATTCTTTGGTGGTTGCGGGTGCTGATTCAGCTGCTTGTTCAACGATTTGCGATCGATTCATCTCGGCATCACCAACCAGTACAACATGATCGCGATTTTGCCGAATGACCCGTTGAACAGCAAGGCCCTCTCTTAGAATCCATGTTGGATCCGGTACAAAATGCCACAGGCCGCCCGCCTTTTTTTGTAGAATGCCGATCAAATCAATGGTTATTGAATCTCCTTCAGACAGCTGCATGATGCGCTCCTGCCAGGCTTGATTAATGTCATCCCATTCGACCGCGTTTGGATTCTTGTTGGAAAGCGGTTGAGCCGAACTGTTTGACGGAACAGGCCTCATGTCAAACCGTATGACATCATGTGGCGCAGACAGGAACAAACCGCCGGGTTCCATGACAGCGGGCGTTCGTTCTAAACGAAACGTACCAACACCGGGAATATCCCAGCGTCCGGTAGAAGCCAGTTGCCAAGCAATCAAATGGTCCATGCACGCGAATTTACATGCGAAAGATCACACCACCTAATACCTGCGTACCTAATACGGGATAGCGTTGCCACCGCTGGTAAGGCTTTCCCAATAGGTTGTTTGCCTGTATGAAGGCGCTGATATGACGATTAACGACATAGGATGATCCCAGACTGAGGTCAACTGCACCAGTCATCTTACCGGATGTTTTATCCGGAAGGAGATATTGGCCGCCGGCAAAGGCATACAGGTCTGCTTGAAACATCCAAGCGTTGGTGGGACGCCATTGTACGTCGGTTGTCCACTCCAATGGCAATGTATTCCACGCACGGGTATTATTATCCAGTCCCGTGAAACCATTGATGACCAGTTGCGTATTGAGTTGAAACCGTTCATCCACGTGACAGGACAACGCCGCTTGTATTCTCCAGTTTGCCATTTTGGGCTCCGATGACAGGACATACCCATTTGAACCCGGTAATGAGTCGAGGATAAATAATTGAAAATGTCGGTAGGATACAAGCCCGGCTTTGGCAGACATGCGGAAATAACGCAGAAAACTCGTTTGCACACCGCCATATAGTTCCGTTTCGATGGTGTTGATTTGTCGATCATTGATTCGCACAAACGGATTAACGAGCGAGAGGGCTCTGGTTGTATTTTTTTGAACGGTACCGGTCCACCCGGCGATAATGCCCCAACGACTGTTGGCTGCATGATACGCGATTCGGATGTCGGGCATGAAGTCGAACGCTCCATTTGTTTTGTAGCCGGTTACGCCCACATGTGCCGACAGCGCATAACGTTTCCATTCGAGAGACGGATTAATGAGCAGGAGATTGTTTTGAAATGACGTATCCCCTGCCAAACGGTTTTGAGTCTTTACTGATGTCATATCAGCTAACAGATTCAACGAAACCAATAGTGAGTCCCGAATAAAAGCAGCGAAGGGCGTTTCCACGCGAATGGTTTGCTCCGTTATGGAATCTTTTTTGGAAAACCGAGTCAGCGAAATAGTTGGTTGATAGTTGATCCCCCAGGTATTTTCAGATGTATTGCGCATGCCGATTTGAACGGCCTGTTCCCTGAACAATTGTTGCACGGGTGCTTTGGGATAATCGGCTTGAAGAAACCCATAACCATATAGATACCTGTTTTCCATGCGAAGGTTCAACGAGGTTGTCCATTCATGCCGATCGGTGCGATAACCGGCGACGCCCATCAAACCGGATCGTACCGATTGCTGATTGGGTGCTTTCCCCTTGGCAGACTGATGGTCGAGGTAAATATTAGCGTATAGCCGTTGCATATCGCCCATGTAAATACCGGCTTTAAGTAAGGGCGATGAGAAATTGCCATAGCCTGCACGAACATATAGTCTGTCACCGGTTGAAGGCACTGAATCAGTCGGTGGTTCCTGTGGCGTTGTTTGAACGGCGGTGTAACCAAAATAAAGTTCCTTCACTGGCACGCGGTATTCCCGAACAAACCGAGCCGTATCGGCGGGTAAACCGGCTGCAGAGAAATTCATTTTGGCTATGCTGCGCAATTGCGGTTTATAGGCAGAAATTATGGTTACCGTTTGGGGGGTCGTGTCTTTGCCAACTTGCGCCTGCGTCGAATTCACCCCAACCAATACCAGGCAGATTATTATTAGCAGGTAGGTACAAGCCGCATTATTGTTATTTCTTATCACCGTTCGCATACGTCATTGGGTTGATGATGGATTATTTTTTTTCCATGTCCAGTGCCCGTTCATATTTCAAACGAGCCTCTTCTTTCAACGCTGGGGTGGTTGCGTTTTCTGACACACTGAGGTAGGTTGCTTTAGCGTTAAACCAATCTTTTTGGCGAAGAAAAATATCACCCAGAAGAATATATGATTTGGTTACCCACCATTCATACGAGCCGGTTTCCCGAATGACAAGCATGGCTGTCTTTTCAGCTTGTGCTAGATTATTCTTTGTCAGGTATCCAAGTGCCAGTTCATAGCGGGCCTCCGCACCCCATGATGATTTATTCATCGGAAGGATTTGCTTGAAAGCATTCATCGCCGCGGCTGTATCCCCGGCAACCTGCAACGACTTGCCCAAGACCAATAAAGCCACGGATTTATCATCGGTACTGCTTCCTTTTTGGGCAGCGAGATCGGCTGCAGCCTGGTTGGCTGCCGTGTAATCCTTCAGTTGGAAATAGCTTCTGACCAACCCTCTCAATCCTTCGAGCTTGTTTTCCTCCTTCAAGGCATTGTTGTATAGCGCTTCGAAATAACGTTTTGATCGGGTATACTCTTTTTTCTCCAGGTAACACAGACGGGCCAGCTCCAACGTGGCCGCTTCATAATGCTTGCTTTTGCCTTCATCGTGTACAACCGTGAAGGCCCTGTCGGCTTTATCCATGTCTTTATTTCGAACGGCTGAAAGCCCCAGGTAGTAATGCGCGTCTGAACGATAAGCACCATTGGGAAATTGTTGCAAATAGGTTTCAAAAGCCGTGACAGCACCCGTATGGTCGTTTCGTTTGAATGTGGTAAATGCGGACGCATAACTGAGTGAATCAGCTTCATCAACCGCAACAACAATACCATTTTCTTTCATCAGGGTCAGGTATTCATCGGCCTTTCCGCCATCAACATAAATCTGCCGTACCAGCGGAAGAGCATCTTCAGTTTCCTCGGCATGCGGAAATTGTCGAATCAGGCGTTGATAATACTGGATCGATTGGGCATCATCTCCCTTGTTAAAATAAGCCAACCCCAGGTACATGTAGGCTTTGGGCAACAGCGAAGCCGCATCGGGTGATGTTATCATTTTTTCCAGAATCGGAATAGCCTCCGTAAATCGATCCTCATTCATGTAGGTCAATGCCAACTCCATCTCCGCATC
>CAZZJF010000169.1:0-5129 GCA_964654325.1 uncultured Ferruginibacter sp. | reverse complement strand
GGTCTGCGATGAATATCACGTTCCTTTTTGGGTCATTCGCACCATCTCTGATCAGGCGGGAGATGAATCGCCCGTTGATTTTCTGAGCTATACCAAGCAAATAGCATCTACGTATGCAAAGTGGACTGTGCTTGCTGTATTAGATATATTTTAATTTAGATATAATTTTATTTGATTTTATAGGTGTTTCGCCTTTCATTTTATTTGGGCGACGTACCCATTTGCACTACATTTGGCACGCATTAAAAAAAGGTTGACGCAAATGTTGGTAGTTTTCTTTCGATATAGAAAGAAAACTACCGTTTGCGAACGTTAAAAAACTTCACATGAAAAAACTGTACACGTTATCGATTGTTGCGCTGCTGTTTTCATTTATCCAAAACAGTGTGGCACAACAATACTGGAACTCTGCCGGGTTCTCCGGTTTCAATGCTCAACTAGTGAACGGACCGCGAATGCCAAAAGATTTTCGCATCTTCTCACTGGACCTGAATGCCTTTTCACAAACGGTGCGCAATGCACCACACGAGCGTCGGGTGAATGTAACACAATCCGGAACGATTGTATCCTTCCCCAATGCGTCTGGTCAGTTAGAACGTTTTACCGTTGTGCAAGCACCGGTGATGCATGAACAGCTGGCGGCTCGTTATCCAGGCATTTATTCTTTCTACGGAAAGGGCATCGATAACCCCGGCGCATCCGTTCGTTTTGACCTTTCACCGATCGGTACCAACGCCATGATTCGCTATGCCAATCAAGCGACTGTCTACATCGACCATATCGAAAATCAATTTTATCGCGTTTCATCAAGGGATGCCATGAATGTCCATACCAGTTTCAATTGTCTGACTGAGTCATTCCCTTCCCTTGAAGCGGCAAACACCCAACGTCCAACTAACGCCAATCAACCAACATTACGGACCTATCGGTTGGCCTTACTTTCTGGCGCTGAGTTTTCCAATCACTTCTTGGATGGTACCGAAACAACCGATGCACAGCGTAAAGGAAAAGTTTTGATTGCTCAAAACGCTCAAATGACTCGTGCGAACGGTGTTTTCGAAACGGATTTCTCCTTGCGTCTTGTGTTGATTCCTAACAATGATACAATCATCTACCTGACTGCTTCTTCTGATCCAATTGCCAACCCGAACAATCCGTCTGGAGCTGCCAACCAAACAGCCATGAATACCCGCGTAGGAAATTCCAACTACGATATTGGTCACACCCAAAGTAAAGGGGCTGATAACGGAAACGCAGGCTGCATCGGTTGCGTATGTACCAACGGATCAAAAGGACTTGGCTGGACAGTATACAGTAATCCTTCTCTACTGGACTTTTTTGTGATTGATTATCTCACGCATGAGATGGGCCACCAGATGGGTGCCAATCACACATTCTCTTTTCAAACAGAGGGTTCAGGTGTAAATATGGAACCAGGAAGTGGTATTACCATTATGGGATACGCCGGTATTACCGGATCCACTGACGTGGCAGACCACAGCATCGATCATTTCCATTGCAAGAGCATTGAGCAAGTAACTACATATATGTACAATGGTAACGGAAACAGCTGTGCTGTAGCCGTACCAACCGGCAATCTAATTCCAACCGCCAGTGCCGGTGCTGATTATATCATCCCACGTTCAACACCCTTTGCATTGACCGGAGCCGGTTCTGATGGTGACGCGGCGGACGTGCTTACGTATGTTTGGGAACAAATCGATAACAGAACATCCGGAACCGCATTCCCTTCGGCTACAGCGACTACGGGTCCGATGTTCCGCATTTATTCTCCAACAACCAACCCAACAACATTATATCCATCCTTGCAATACATCCTTACCGGAGCCAATGGCTTCCAGTGGGAGGTTTTACCATCCGTACAACGGAACCTCAATTTCCGTTTCACGGTTCGGGACAACCACAATATCGGTGGCGGAACCGCCTCTGACAATATGGTCGTAACAGTCAACGGAACATCAGGACCTACCCTTGTTACCGCACCCAACACTACCGGTATCAGCTGGCAAGCCGGAACTACACAAACCGTTACTTGGTCTGTGAACGGTTCCGATCAGGCACCTGTGAACTGTGCCAACGTTAAAATTTCATTATCGACCGATGGTGGTTTTACCTGGCCAGTTGTTTTAGTCGCCAGCACACCAAACGATGGAACAGAAACGATCACTGTACCCAACAATCCTACCACCACGGCAAGGATCAAGGTGGAAGCTGTTGGCAACATCTTCTTTGATATCAACAATGCCAACTTCGCCATCACACCGCCGCCTACCGGATTCTCATTTGGCACATCAGCCGGCTCGAATGTGGCCTGCGGTTCTGCCGCTACAGCGAGTGCTTCATTGCCAACTGTATCCAACGGTGGTTTTAGTACTCCTATTACACTCTCAGCCAGTGGAAATCCAACAGGAACAACAGTTAGCTTCAGCCCGAACCCCGTAACACCTGGCAATACGGCCACAGTTACACTGAACAACAGCAACACCCTTGCTCCGGGCACATACACTATCACTATCAATGGTGTAGCCGGCAGCAATACGCAAACCACTACCATTTCATATGTCATCGCACCAGGTACTGGCCCGGCCATTACAGCCCAGCCTGGTAATGTGACCGTATGTGCTGGATCCCCTGCGAATTTTGCTGCAACCGCTACTGGCAGCGGTCTTTCCTACCAGTGGCAGATCAGCACCGATGGTGGCGCTACTTACACCAATATCAGCGGCGCTACATCAGCTACCTACGCCATCGCCTCTACAACAAACGCGCAGAACAATACGCGTTATAAAGTCATTATTACGGCGCTCTGCGGTTCCTCAACATCCAATGCAGCCAACCTGGTTGTCAACTCATCCCCTGCCATTACGGCACAACCGAACAACGCAACGGTGTGCACGGGCAGTAGCAACACCTTCGCTGTTACGGCTACCGGAGGAGGATTAACATACCAATGGCAGGTTAGCACAAACGGAGGTACCAGCTATAGCAATATCGCCGGAGCAACTGCTTCCACGTATACCTTAACCGGCATCACGACCGCTTTAAATAACAATCAATATCAGGTTGTCATCAATGGTTCTTGTCCGGGCACGGTAACTTCGAATGCATCTATCCTATCGGTTGGAACAGCACCGAATATCACGTCTCAACCAAGTGATGTCACAAACTGTGCCGGAGCGACTACAACCCTTACAGCCTCCGCCAGCGGTTCTGGCATTGGATACCAATGGCAAATCAGTACCGATGGTGGAACAACCTGGACAAACATTACAGGCGCTACCAATGCCAGTTACTCATTCACGTCGGCTGTTTCACAAACCGGCAATAAATACCGTGTTATTGTCAGCAGCACGACCTGTGCCGTTCCATCCACATCTACGGTTGCTACCCTCACTGTCAATTCGTTACCGTCAATTACAACACAGCCTACCAGCAACACCTTGTGTGCCGGTGGAAACGTTATTTTTACCGCTGCCGCAACCGGTACCGGTATTGGATACCAGTGGCAATTGAGCACGAACGGTGGTGTGAGTTGGACCAACATTGCTGGTGCCACCAACGCAACTTACAGTGTCAATAGTGTAACGGCCTCTCAAAATCAGTATCAATACCAGGTGGTTGTTTCGGGAACATGTTCTCCGGCTGCAACCTCTAATCCCGCTACCCTGAATGTGGTAAGTCCGGTTACTGTAACTACTCAACCGGCCAACTCGACCGTATGTGCCGGATCGAATGTAACCTTGACCGCTGCTGGTAGCGGAACCAGCATCCAGTATCAGTGGCAGGTTAGCACCAATGGCGGCACTTCATTCTCGGCAATTGCCGGAGCCAACAGTGCTTCGTATACGATCACCGGCGCTACTGCTGCCATCAGTGGTAATGTTTATCAGGTACTGATGTCTAATCCTACCTGTACAACACCTGTTGCAACAACCGGAGCGGTTATAACGGTCAATGCACTGCCAACGGTTACCTCTTCTGCAACTGAAACGAATGTATGCACAGGCACACCAGTTACTTTACTGGCCAGCGGAGCCAACACCTATTCATGGGCGCCCGTTGGATTAACCGGTCAGGCTGTTATTGTAACGCCAACTGTATTGCCTTCCAATCCATCTGTAGCAAACACAGTCACCTACACCGTTACCGGAACTAACGCGAATGGTTGCAGCAATACCAGCACCGTAAGTGTAACGGCGAATCCGTTGCCGGTTGTGACCTTAACTGTTACACCAGCAAACATTGCGTTGTTACCCGGACGAACAGTCACCTTGCGTGCATCGGTTACTCCGTCAACCGGATTCAACTTCGTCTGGAGAAAAGATGATGTGGTGATTCCAAACTATAGTGCCGATACATTACGTGTAACCGTTCAGGATGTTGGACGCTACACTGTCGAGGCTGCTGATGCCAATGGTTTCTGTAATCGCACTTCCGATGCTATAACGATTCGTGATTCAGTTACATCGATCGTGTTTATCTTCCCTAATCCGAACAATGGCAACTTCACTGTTTCGTATTATAATGATATCCGTTCGACCAATCAGATTCGTAAACAATCCGTAACCATCTATGATGAGCGCGGTGCTAAAGTTTACAATCAGTCTTATAATGTTAATCAAGGTTACAACCTGCTCAGCGTGAATGCTCCTCAACTAGCTTCCGGTGGGTATGTGGTTGTCCTCCGTGATGGATATGGAAATCTAATTGGAACAGGTCGCGTATTTATCAGACACTAATCGGATACTACTCTAAAAAAAACTCCCGATTTACGGGAGTTTTTTTTATTCATACAAGCTGCTTGGAGCGATTGGAGGATGATTTTACAGATGGCGTAGCAATGAGCGGTAAAAAAAGCAGGGGTATATGTGTGTGAAAAAGCAGCTTCCTGGTCTCTTGTACATTGAGTATCTTATCCAGTAATGTATGATGTTGTGGTATCATGACTAACAGATTCACCTGCTCCTTATCACATACGTTTTCAATAGCAGCGGGAACATCATCGGAACGTGGAAATCGGTATTCAGGATTCAGCTCTTTTAAAACACCGCTTAAATGTTTTGATCGATAAACCAGTTCGTTTACGATACTTTGATTGGGTTTAAGCA
>CAZZJF010000168.1:1363-5222 GCA_964654325.1 uncultured Ferruginibacter sp. | reverse complement strand
GGTTACCATAACCATCGAACGGGCCATCAATAACAACAAGTATACGGCGCTGTCCTCTTTGATTGCCGATGGCAGTCGATGCAGCCTGCCTTTCGAATATGCCGACAAAAACATCCAGTCTGGCACACATTATTACCGTCTTCGCTTCGAATCAAACGATGGTCAACGCAAATACAGTAATGTAGTTGCCATCAATAACGGCATCATTCGAAATAACCGACTGCAAATCATCCCCAATCTGATTGAAAACCAACAAGTGCGGATGCAATTCCACGCCGAAAAAGCCAGTATCATTCAATTAAACGTATTCGATCCGGCGGGCAGATTGTTGCTCCAAAAAAACTCAGCCGTTTTTTCCGGAACTAACAACATCAACATGGACGTTCCTTCATTAAAAAGTGGCCTTTATTTCTTAAAAGCCACTGGTGATTTTGGTCAATCAGAGACACAATCATTCATTATAAAATAAGCTATCGCGGATTAAAGAATATGTTTTAAATCAATCTACATGAAATCGACTTTTTTGTTTGTTCTTTTATCCCTTCTAACGTGTTCGGTATGGGCACAAGATTGGAAGTCTGTTGCGACAGAGCAGGACGGTAGTTTGTTCTCCTATAAATCAACGTATGAGTCTAAAACGAAACAAAAAAAGGCAACAATCATCAAAATCTGGATTAAACGAGACTATAAATCAAAAACAATCATGGATGAAAATGGGGATGATGTTGCCATACCAAACGCCTCTGATCACACGCTTTGCGAATTTGACTGCAAGAATCGCCAAGTGCGCTTTTTAGAATTTGTATTATATGATGGGAACGGAAGGCAAGTTGAAAAAACAACATTGGCACCCGACAAAATAACGTGGAAAACGCTCAGTATTGGATCAGTGATGGACCAACTCTTGAGTGGGATATGCAACGATTTTAATTAATTAAGAACACACGCCTTTCCTCTCGCTGGTATTTTATTAACAAAGGGTTAGCTACGACTGCGTACGATTATTGATTTGAACCCTTATGCATGCTGCGTAATACATGATCATAAATCATTCCTCCGATTTTCCTAAACACAGGAATGGCGAATTGATAATATTCATTCTTTCCAAAATCAATCGTCGCGTCTTTTTTAGCGAGCATCGATGCTGAAAGAAAATAATAAAGGCCATTCGTACTATCTACGATGAAACTGACGTCAGATATAAAGCCATTGGATAACCCCACTTTGTTATAGATTCTGATATCATCAGAATTTGTATGCATCTTGTCAGGATCCATAAAAAATTTATAATACTGATTAGGCGTTTTACTGTAATCTTTGGGTGCATTTTTAAGCTCTTTCGGAAATGCTCCCAGCGCCTCAATTAACATGGCTTTGTGGTTACTGTCCAGACTCGGTTGCTGAACTCCAACAGGTGTTAAGGATGGAAAAAATAATCGAATGAGTAACGTATGGGCATCAGCAAGGCGAACAAAATTGGTGTTTTTGTAACTTTTAGGTTCTTGTATTTTTTTTCCGTTTTGATAATGGAATCTTCCGGCCGACGTGCGGTATGAGCCTTCTAATTCGTACGATTGTGTTGCAGTATCACAGGGTTGATTCCAAATAACATCTCTGTTTTGATTGTAAAAACGTATGCCGCCATTTATTTTGTTGATTGAATCGGGACAGCCAGAGGTGAATCGACGTCGCATGATGATTCCATTCAGACCGTAGTCACGCATTCGTTGATTGAATTGGCCCGTACCGACAAAGTCGAAAAAAAGGTTATATGCATCATTGTCACTCATGATCAGCATCTCTCTCAAAAATTGAAGCAAGTTTGGGTTTTTGCTTTTTTGAACATACTGATTCGTTGGAAGATCGCAACTGCAGGTTTTCAATGATATGGTTGTGTGTGCGTGTATACCTTGGCTTCCGAGTTGTTGTAACTTTTCTAACCCTACGACAGCCAGCGGAAACTTGATTAGACTGGCGGGATAAAAACAGGCACTGTCTTTGTTGATCGATCGCTCTTCGAGAATAAGCGAATCTCCCTTTCGGAGAACCTGCGTGAAAATGAGCTGAAATTCATAAAACGAGGGGTTTGCAATTACCCTGTCTACATTAGCATCAGAACCGGTTAGTAGTTGTTGAAGTAAGCTATCGTTAATAACGCGCTGGGTTTGAGCATATGCACACGTATTTATCATGTAAATAAATACAAGAAGGTATTTAATGTTCATGAAATAGTTGACGTGTTTCATTGAACGTTACTTCTGTAAAACCTGTAAACTAGCCTCTGAGTGACTGAGGTTGTAACCAATTTTGAATGGAAGCCGTTGAACGCTATCAGAACGGTAACGCTCAGCCATTGTTTTTTGATAATAATGTTTAAAAACAGGAATAACAGTTGTATACTCACCGTGTAAAATTACTTTCTTGCCCGTTTTCAACATGTCATCATAAGAAATACCGGTATCATCTTGTATATGGGTTATGCTGTTTTGCAAGATATAGGATCGGACTTGCGAGAATTCGGATGTATGCATGAGATAGGAGGCAGATTTAGTTAGACTTACTATAGGCCTCCCGGATGCTTGTTTGGTTACCCACGGAAGCCAGCGAGCATCCTGTTGAAGACCACCATCCGACAAGTCCTTGCTAAAATAATGCAAGGTTGAAACATTACCGCTAGGGTATCGAAATACAAAAGAACAAACATCTGGAACCGAACCGGCGGTGGGTGGTACAAGTTCTCCGGTGTTTTTATCCCAAACGGATAAAGACACTTCTCCAATTTCCGCTCCGGCGCGTTTAATATAAAGAGCGATGATATCTACAACGCCGCGCCTTGCAAATTGTTGTTTCATGTCGATGGTCCTGAAAAAACCCATTTTATCGCTAAAATAAAAATAATTTTCAGCCATCTTGATAAAGGAATCTAATGCGGTTTCTTTTGAAAACAATAGAGACTGGTCATTGCCTGCCTTTTCCAAGCCGCATAAAATATAGGTATCTGCTTCCGGATAAAATGCGTTTACAAATTCAAAATCTGGTCCGCTAAAAGGATAGAACACAAGGCATTGTTGTTGGATCGCCGTTGGATAGTATTGATTGTTCTCAACCCACGTTCGTATAGGATTTAAGATGGCTGTCTTCTTTTCTTTCCATGAGTTGTCAAGCTTGGATACCGCTTTTTTGGTTTCGTTTGCTTTAATCCAGCCCGTATCCATTCCCGCAATCTGAGCGGCTCGTTTGTCGAGCTCAGGATTGGCATTAAACCGTACGGAGTTGCTATCTGTTTTTGCAATTGATGCGGTATCGCTAACGGTATTATTTTTTGTTTCACCATTTTCATTGGATGTACAAGAAATGAACGACACAATAAGGAGCATCGCGGAAATTCCTTTCTTTTTCATTGATTGGGTGTTTTTTATGATAAAGTAAAAAAGTAATCCGGCAAGTACAAAACCAACACCCGTCAACGCTTCCTCGGGCTTGTTGATGATCAGGTATGCCATGGTCCAAAGGTTGAAAACAATAAATAACAGTGGCGTTATAGGATAAAAGGGCACTTTTATTTTTCGCTCGGCTTGTGGATGTTTATATCGAAGATAGATTAAGGCTACAGCCGTCAATGTTGTAAAAACAGATAAAATAAAGCCAATCGATGTGATAATAAATGACAAAGAGCTCGTCAGAATAAGCAGACCGGCAATCACTGTTTGAAGCAAAATGGCCCGGAAGGGAACCCCGTTTTTGGACTCTTTAGCAAGAATGGAGAATTCCGAATAATCATCCGAAATACGCTTAATCACTCGCGGACCAACAATAATCATTGATCCGATCGTTGAAATAAGAAAAAATGAAATCATTC
>CAZZJF010000168.1:0-1263 GCA_964654325.1 uncultured Ferruginibacter sp. | reverse complement strand
GGACCAACAATAATCATTGATCCGATCGTTGAAATAAGAAAAAATGAAATCATTCCGCTGACTATTGATGCACCCGTATTTCCAAAAATATAAAGGGCTGATTCGTGAGCGACATCCGCTTTCCCGCGAAGAGCTGAAGCCGGTGCAGAAAATAGGAAAACCAGATTAATTAAAACATACAACACAATTACCGTTATTGTTCCGATAAAAATTGATTTAGGAACATTTCTAATCGGGTTTTTAATATCGTCTATGATATACACGCTTGCGTTCCAGCCGGAATAAGCATAGGAGACGTAAATCAGCGAAACCCAAAATCCGGAAGAAATCAAATCACTCCAATTCATGGAGACATCTAGGTCCGTTACCGAAAATTCATTTTGATATGAATGATAAAGGCCCACAACAATAAAAAAGATAAGTAATAGCACTTTGCCTATCGTAAAAAAAACCTGAAAATTCGCTCCTACTGAAACATGTAATGAGTGTACAACGGTAAGTGCCAGCAATAATATAAAGGCAATGGCCGTTATCGACAAGCCCGTGTCAACAACAGTAGAAAAATAAGTTGCAAACGCTATCGACGAGGCCGCAATGGGGGCCGCAAATCCTGCAACAGCTGACGTCCATCCGGATAAAAAACCCATCGTTTTTCCAAGCGAAATTCGAAGAAAATGGTACTCACCACCCGACCGCGGAAAGGCAGCGCTCAACTCGGCATAACAATAAGAGCCTAAGAGTGCTATAAAACCGCCAACGATCCAAAGTAAAGCAATAGAATATAAATTATTCAAATCAAACAGCTGAAATCCCAAGCTGGTAAAAACCCCGGTACCTACCATATTTGCAATTACAATACTTATCGCTGTCGTCAGATTATATTTCATTCGGCGTTTCGTAACGTTGAGAATTAAAGTTACATATCAAAAAGAAAAATACATTATTTTTTATGTTTATTCTCAAAACAATTCGACTCTTCCTTATTCGCTGCGTAATCATAGGAATGTGTTAAGCGGAGGTTTTTTTAATTTTTTTTCGTGTGATTGATGATGGACTGAATCCTAAAATGGTATTTATAGTGAAATAACAACGAGAAGCGGTACATATAAAAGGCCCACGGTTTAAACCGTGGGCCTTTTTGCTCCAAATCGGGGCTGTTTTTATGATCTAAATCCGAAGATTTAATTGAAACCTAAAGCTTGATGGCTTTCACCGTCTTCTGCTGGCGACCTTGTGTTACTTCCAGGAGGTATGATCCTGATG
>CAZZJF010000167.1:0-5233 GCA_964654325.1 uncultured Ferruginibacter sp. | reverse complement strand
GGTAATAAGGCCGGCGACTTATTTTCATCAGTAGCCGACATCAAAAAAGCAACATATTCAGTATTAAGGTAGGGATGTTTAACCAGCACAGCCCGTTGGTTCCAGGCTTTTTTCAGGTTTCCCATCGGATCGATCATTTCATCCTTGAACGCCGGATCTGGATCATTGATAAAATCGATGGATCCTTGCTGAAAAGCGAGGTATTCGGAAGCCCGACTGCCCAAAAATGAAATAGACACTCCCGGAAGATACGGCAACGATTGACCTGTCGAATCACGTTCAAAATAATGCGGATTACGGGTCATGATAAGGGAAACACCTTCTTTCCAAACCAACAAGCGAAATGGTCCGGTTCCTACCGGATGGCGGCCAAACGATTTACCATAGTGTTGCACGGCCTCTTTGGGCACGACTGAACAATACGGGTTGGTAATCACCTGTAACATGGGTGAGAATGGTTTGCACAGCCGCATTTCAAACACCGTATCATTGACTGCAACAAACGGTTTAGCAGAGTCTAGCATATTCTGAAAAATCCAGACACCCGGACTAGCCAGTTCCTTGCTAATCAATCGTTGAAAACTAAAGTCTACATCCGATGCTATCATTTTTCGTCCCCGTCCATCCGGGAAACAAGCATCATCATGAAAATAGACATCGTTGCGAAGTATAAATCGGATCGTTTTCTGATCCGTACTAATAGTCCAGTTTTTGGCCAGAGATGGTTTCAACGTAAGTGTTGAATCCGTTTCCAGCAACGTGTTATATAATTGGCGAACCGGCCAAATGATAGGCAGGCTTTTGGAGAAGGCAGGATCAAGTGTCGCTATATTCGCCGACTCATTGTACCGAAAAAAATCATCGCGACCACGGTGCGTTTGGCAGCCACTCCACACATAACCCATAATAATTAAAAGAATAAGTCTACCGATTCCTCGATGACATTGGCTTGTTAAATATTTATAAAAGGTTAGCAAGAAGAGAAAAAGCGATTAATTTCATGCCAAGTTATTCAATGTTATGCGATCAACCCTCGACTTTTGCCTGATTTTTTTCTTTTTTATATTGGGCACATCCTTGCTAACACAAGGGCAGTCCTTTACCAATCCTGATTCGTTGCGGGGCAGTATTGGCGAATACCGAAAAAAATGGGATGTCCTCCATTATGATATTACTATCGAACCGAATATCGCGCAAAAAACAATCGCCGGCATACAACAAATCCAGTTTGCCGATAGCGGCGTACAGGTCATGCAAATTGATCTGCAAGAGCCTATGAAAATCGATAGCATTCTATTGGATACGAAACGATGTTCTTGGGTAAGAAACAAGTCGGTTTTTTTTGTTACCATACCCAAACCATCCAACCCATACCCTACTCAACGCTTACTGCGCATCCATTTCTCGGGCAAGCCAACCGAAGCAACCTATCCACCGTGGGACGGCGGCTGGGTTTGGCAAAAAGATCGAATGGGAAACGCATTTGTGAGTGTTGCTTGCCAGGGTATTGGCGCCAGTGTTTGGTATCCGTGCAAAGATCATCAGTCGGATGAGCCGGACCAAGGTGCTCGACTACAGATCATTGTGCCCGATAATCTACAGGCCGTTGGAAACGGCCGATTGGTTAAGAAGACTCCATTAACCAACAACCGAACGAAATGGATCTGGGAAGTTCTATCTCCGATCAATAGTTACAACATCATTCCCTACATTGGCCGTTTTACGCACATACAAGAAACCTATGCTGGTCTGGATGGTTCGTTGGATCTTGATTATTATGTGCTCACTTACAATGAAGCAAAAGCCAAACAGTCATTCAAAGACGTACCCCGCATGCTCAAAGCCTTTGAATGGTGGTTTGGTCCGTACCCGTTTTATAAAGATGGATTCAAATTCGTGGAGGCACCATATCTTGGCATGGAACACCAAAGCGCCATCGCTTATGGAAACGAATACAAAAAAGGTTATTTGGGCACCGATTTGTCTAACTCCGGCTGGGGTCTAAAATGGGATTATATTATTGTACACGAAGCCGGGCACGAATGGTTTGGCAATAGTATCACAACCGCTGATGTGGCCGACATGTGGGTTCAAGAAGGATTTACTAATTATAGCGAGGTCCTATTCACCGAATTTCACTTTGGTAAAGAAGCAGGTAATGATTATGCAATCGGGTTACGATCAAACATCATGAATGATAAGCCAATCATCGGGTCTTATGGTGTCCAAAAGGAAGGATCCAGTGATATGTATTATAAAGGGGCCAATCTAATCCATACCATCCGGCAACTCATTCAGGATGATACCGTATTTCGAAAAATTATGATCGGACTGAATAAAACGTTCCGGCACTCAATTGTTACCACACAGAACATTGAACAGTATATTTCTAATCAAACCGGTAAAGATCTTTCCAAGATTTTCGATCAGTATCTGCGTACTACCCGCATTCCAGTACTCGAATATGCAACAAATCCAAAATTTCCAAACCGATTGTACTACCGTTGGACAAATACCGTTCCAGGTTTTCAAATGCCGGTGTTGATTGAACGAAAGCCAGGCATAAAAGAAGAGTGGCTGGTACCCCAGGCCGAATGGCAATTCAAAAACTATGATGGAACAGTAAGCACCATAAAACCAAACCGAAATTTTTACATCAATGCACGAAAAGTGGAGCTGTCGGACAACCAAAAAACAAAGATGATTCAATAGTACCCGCTGAGTAAGCCCGCATTTCAGCCAGCGGTCCAAGGGCGTATTATCTCCAACCTAAATTTCTTTTCGAAGCAGTCGCATTATTCGTTAATTTTCCAATCCGGTTTTGGGTCCGGTTGCTCCTATATGAAATTTAGTCATCTTCACGTCCACACACAATATTCGCTGCTCGACGGTGCCGCTTCGATCAAGAATTTGTACAAGAAAGCCCTGCAGGACGGCATGCCGGCACTGGCCATCAGTGATCATGGAAACATGTTTGGTGTTTTTGAATTTGTCAAAGAAGCATACAATCATCTGGATGAAACTGGAAAGCCCAAAGTAAAGCCGGTGGTGGGCTGCGAATTCTACATTACTCAAGACCGCACACGAAAAACATTCAGTAAAGAAGAACGGGATCCCCGTCACCACCAGATTCTACTTGCCAAAAATGAAATCGGGTACCGAAACCTGGTCAAACTCACTTCGCTCGGGTACATCGAAGGCATGTATTCTAAATACCCGCGTATCGACAAGCAGCTGATTCATAAATACCATGTAGGGCTGATTGCGACCACCTGCTGCCTGGGCGCCCTGGTTCCGCAAACCATTCTCAAACACGGTGAAGAGGAAGGCGAAAATGAATTTAAATGGTGGCTGAATATTTTCCAGGAAGATTATTACGTGGAGCTGCAACGGCATGGCATGCCTGAACAAGACCGGGTAAATAATATATTGCTCAAGTTCGCTCAGAAATATAACGTGAAGGTGATCGCCAGCAATGACAGTCACTATGTAGACCAGCAGGATTTCACCGCCCATGATATCTTATTGTGCATCAATACCGGTGAAAAACTGAGCACCCCTGCCCTGCGCGAATTCACCGATGACGACGTACAATCAAAAAATAAACGATTTGCCTTCCCCAACGATCAGTTTTTTTTAAAGACGACCGAGGAAATGAAATCCGTTTTTCATGATTTACCGGAAGCCATTGACAATACCAATGAAATCATTGACAAGGTTGAGTTGCTCAATCTCAAAAAAGATATTCTGCTTCCGCATTTTACCGTTCCTGCTTCTTTCAAAACACAGGACGAATACCTCGCCAGCATTACCTGGGCCGGGGCCAAAAAAAGATACCAGATTCTAACGCCCGAAATCGAAGAGCGGATCGCCTTTGAGCTGGGGGTAATTGAAAAAATGGGATTTGCCGGCTATTTTTTGATCGTGGGTGATTTTATCAATGCCGGTCGGGAAATCGGTGTCTTCGTTGGACCCGGTCGGGGCTCAGCCGCGGGCAGTGCCGTGGCTTATTGCATCGGCATCACCAACATCGATCCAATCAAATACAATTTGCTGTTCGAACGGTTTTTAAATCCGGAACGAAAGTCGATGCCCGATATCGATACGGATTTTGACGATGAAGGCCGGCAGCGTGTGATCGATTACGTGGTCCAGAAATACGGCAAGAATCAGGTGGCACAAATCATTACCTATGGCACCATGGCCGCCAAAAGCAGCATCGCGGATGTGGCCCGGGTTATGGATTTACCCATTCAGGAAAGCCGTAACCTCTCCAAACTCGTTCCCGATAAACCGGGTATCTCGCTGAAACGGGTACTCCATGCACCCATTAATGCCAAGGAAGCAAAAAACGGCGAGAAAACGCTTGAAGAAAAAGAACAATTATTAGCCGATGACCTGGAAGCCGTTCGAAAACTGCGCGACATCTATAAAGGAAACGGCATCGAGGCCAATATCCTGAAAGAAGCTGAAATCCTCGAAGGTTCGGTCCGAAATACCGGCGTGCATGCAGCCGGCATTATCATTGCACCACAGGATCTGACCGATCTCATTCCGGTGGCCACGGCCAAAGACTCCGATCTGTGGTTAACGCAGATCGAAGGAAATACCATCGAAGAGGCCGGCGTTATCAAAATGGACTTTCTGGGTCTTCGTACACTTAGTATTTTGAAGACCTCCCTGCGACTGATCCAGGAAAATCATGGGATAACGATAGATATTGATACCATTCCGCTGGATGATGTCAAAACCTATGAGCTTTACCAACGGGGAGACACCAATGCCACCTTTCAATTTGAAAGTGCCGGCATGCAGAAATACCTCCGGGAGCTCAAACCCGATACCTTCGAAGACCTGATAGCCATGAATGCCCTTTACAGACCGGGACCCATGGCCTATATTCCCCAATTCATCGCGCGAAAACACGGCAAAGAGCCCGTTACCTACGACCTGCCCGAAATGCAGGAATACCTCGAGGAAACCTATGGCATTACCGTCTACCAGGAACAGGTGATGTTACTCTCCCAAAAACTCGCCGGATTCAGTAAAGGCGATGCTGACGTGTTGCGTAAAGCAATGGGCAAGAAGCAGATAGCAACGCTGAATAAAATGAAAGTTCAGTTTATTGAAGGTGCAGGATCCAAAGGTCATTCCAAAGAAATACTTGAAAAAATTTGGACCGACTGGGAGGCTTTTGCCCAATATGCTTTTAATAAATCTCACTCTACTTGTT
>CAZZJF010000166.1:0-5280 GCA_964654325.1 uncultured Ferruginibacter sp. | reverse complement strand
GACGGAAACCGACCCGGATCTCCCATTCATTTACCGATTCAGGTCAACCGGGCTACCGGCTCATCTATAACACTTCGTACCCAACCCAATGCATCGTATGCCAATGGCGGGCCACTAACATTGGTTGATGGTATCCGCAATACGCAGGGCATGTCACGATCTTCGCAGTTTTTAGGTTTTTGGGGGACCGATTTGAATGCCACGTTGGATTTGGGCGCGTCAAAGTCGCTGTCTGTGATCAGACTCCATTGTTTTGAACAACCCGCTAGTTGGATCTATGCACCTGAAAAGGTCGAGTTGTTTGTCGGAAACGATTTGGCACAATTACAGCGTATTGGGTCAATGCGTGCTGCAGTCAGTGGTGCACATCCTGTTTTTGAAATTCATAAAAAACTGTATGTCAGGTACATAAAAATTAATGCGATCAATAAAGGCAAGATTCCAAATGGTCAACCTGGTTCAGGACACGAAGCTTGGTTATTTGCCGATGAAATCAGTGCGGAATGATTGTTTACACATTCTTGTTTTTTTTGGCTGAATTATTGTTCAAAAGAGTAGGATTTTGCTAACTTTAACACGGTTTTAAACATTGATTTCCAACATCCAAAACATACCAGTGACTAAATCGCTCTTGTTCGTCCTTTCGAGTTTTTTTCTAATCGCAACTGCCCATGCGCAGGCGCCCGTAAACGACAACCCGTGTAACGCCATTTTACTGACTGCCCAAAACGCTTGTACCTACCAAAATTTTACCACCCTGAATGCAACGGGTACTACTGGCGTAACAGCGCCTGGGTGCGCAAGTTATGTCAGCGGAGATGTATGGTTTAAAGCGGTCGTACCCTGTACCGGCAGCATCAAATTTGATACCCAAACAGGCGGCATCACCGATGGGGGTATGGCTTTATATACCGGCACCTGTAATGCACTTACACTGGTTGAATGTGATGACGATGATAGTCCAAACGGGCTCATGCCCATGATCAACCGTACCGGATTAACCGTTGGCGACACCGTGTGGATACGATTCTGGGAATACAATAACGACAATCCGGGGACCTTTGGTATTTGTGCGACCATCCCACCTCCTCCCGGTCCAAATTCAAACTGTTCATCAGCACAACCTTTTTGTACTGGCACCGTATACGATTTTCCAAATAACACCAACGTTCCTTCGTTAGGCAGTGGTGGTATTTATGGCTGTTTGTTCAGCACGCCCAATCCAGTTTTTTACTATTTCCAAATTCAAAATCCAGGTCCGCTGGATATCCTTATTGTTCAAACGAGCACGACTGGTGCACAACTCGATGTTGACTTTGCCTGCTGGGGGCCCTTTCCTGATCTGGCATCAAGCTGTAACGGTCTCGCATCAACGAATATCGTCGACTGCAGTTACTCCACATCCAATACAGAAAATTGCAATATACCAAACGCCCAAGTTGGCGAGTATTATGTACTGCTCTTGACTAACTATTCCAATCAACCCGGCAATATCACCTTTCAGCAAAATGGTGGCACCGCATCCACCAACTGCAATGTAATCTGTAATATCACAGCGGCTAACACGGGCCCCGTATGTCCAGGACAAAGCATCAACCTCACGAGTACCTTGGCAGGTGCAACCTATACATGGACCGGACCAGATTGTTTCTCCTCTACTTTACAAAATCCAACCGGTGTAACAGCCCCTTCTCAGCAAGGCAGCTACAACTATACGGTTTTAGCAACCACGCCCGCCGGTGAAAACTGCTTCGCTACCACTACCCTGGTTGTTGGTGGCTTGCCGAATGGAACAGCGACCGCACAAAACAGCACTTGTCCTGGCGTCAACGACGGAAGTGTTACTATAACTCCCTCGTCACCAGACACCTACGTATACACATTAAATCCGGGTAACATAGTTCAAAACAACAACCCCGTATTTACCGGATTAGCGCCAGGCGTTTATTCTGCCACGTTCACGAATCCAATCGGCTGCTCCGGAAATGTCAACAATATCAACATCAACGTAGGAAACGGACCGGTAGCAACGGCCACATCACAATCAACCTCTTGTCCAGGTGTGAGTGATGGCCAGATCACAATAACACCTCCGGCAACGGGTGGTCCGTTTGTGTACACATTGAATCCGGGCAACATCGTCCAAAACAACAACCCGGTATTTACCGGACTGGCCGCCGCCGCTTATACTATCAATTTTACCACCGCGCAAGGATGTTCCGGAACCGTAGCCAATGTTTGGGTCACCAATGGCCCGCCATTAACCTCTACGGCAACAACAACCGGAACCACTTGTTCCTCTGTCAACAATGGCATTATTACGGTTACACCACCAACTACCGGTGGGCCGTACACGTACACGCTGAATCCAGGTAATGTTGTACAAGTCAACAACCCGGTTTTCACCGGACTGGCTCCCAACACATACTCCATTTCTTTTTCCAGTCCAAACGGATGCGGGGGTGTGATTACACCCAATCCGGTTGTTACCCAAGGTCCACCACTGAGTTCAACAACGGCTGTTACCAATCCTCCCTGCGCTGGTATCAATGACGGTGTTATCACCATCAATCCTCCGGCTGCCGGAAACTACACGTTTGTTTTGAATCCCGGACAACCTGGTTCAATCACCCAGGCGGGCAATGCAACGTTCACCAGTTTGCCTCCCGGAAACTATACCTATACATTTACGGAAGCTTCCGGCTGTACGGGAAGCGGCACTGCTTCGCTTACAACGAATCCGGCTATTATCACCCCATTGACCATGACTATGCCTCTTTGTTTTGCTGGCAATGACGGATCAATCACCTTGACACCTGCCGGTGGAGTACCCACATACACTTACAGCATCGATAATGGTGTCAACTATCAAACCGGCTCTACGTTTAACGGTTTAACTGCCGGCACGTATACTATTCGAGTAAAAGACAACGTAGGTTGTACGGAGGATACGATCGTCACACTTGCTCAACCAACGCAGTTGATCGCTACGGCAACAAGCATTCCGGGTACCTGCAATGGCAATGACGGGCAAATAACTGTTACCGGCACGGATGGCACACCGGGTTACACCTACTCCATTGACGGCGGATCAAACTATCAGAACGCACCGTTGTTCATCGTATCCGGTGGCAACTATTCGAATATTCGCGTGCGTGACAACAACGGCTGTGTTGCATCAACCAATGTGATTGTTGCCCTGATTGACAACATGGTTATTACACCGGTTCCCGACACCACGATTTGTGTGGAGAGCAGTGTGCAACTAAGCCCTAACGTTAGTCCAGAGGCCACCCAGTTTGTATGGACAACCATACCCAACCCGGCACTGGTATCCACCTTAAGTAACGCCAACATCAAAACACCCGTTGCCACACCTACGGATACAACAGTATACGTGGTACTCAGCACGTGGGGTATTTGCAGCCGATATGATACCATACAAGTCAACGTGCTTCACAAGCCGATTCCAGACGCAGGAGTTGATATGACGGTTTGTAACTACAAGCGCGATACGATCCTGGTGGGATCGGTCAGTGATACTTCCGGTCCGGTGAATTATTCGTGGAGTCCTGCCAACACGGTCACATTCCCCGATCAGGCCATTACGATAGCCAACCCAGACAGTACTCAGGTTTATACACTCACGGTTACCGATGCCTATGGATGTAATTTCTCAGTGACGGATCAGGTTACTGTTTTTGTACAACCGCCTGTACCGGCCTATGCCGGACGCGATACCATTGCCGCGAGAGGCTTACCCCATCAGCTACATGCGGTCGGTGGTGCCTCCTATCTTTGGTCACCTGCCTTCCCGTTGAACTTATCTACCATACAAAGCCCACTGGCCACGCTAACCGATGACCAATTATTTGTGGTCGTCGTTACCGATGCGGAAGGTTGTTTGGGCTCTGATTCCATTTTCATCCGAGTGTTCGACGGACCACGCTACTATGTTCCCAACTCGTTCACTCCAAATGGCGATGGTCTCAATGATATTTTCCGGGCCGTTCCGGCAGGCATCGCCTACACCGAATGGTTCAGAGTTTACAACCGCTATGGTCAGCTGGTTTTCCAAAGCAATCGCTGGTTGAAAGGCTGGGATGGCACTTACATGGGTAAGGTCCAACCATCGGGTACGTATGTGTGGATGATCAAAGGCGTTGATCGCGACGGAAAAGTTGTAGAGATGAAAGGCACGGTCATTCTAATCAATTAACTCTACTCAAAAAAAATATCAGGGCACCAATTCAAATGGTGCTCTTTTTTTATTGTTGGGTTTTGCGAATCAGCAAGAAATCAGCCAATACAATAGCCGTGACCGCTTCCAGTACGACGGGCACGCGCAGGGCGATACAGCGATCATGACGACCTTCAATTGTAAAAGTTTCGACAAGGCCGGTTTCAGTATTGAATGACTCCTGCCGGGCAGGGGTAGACGAAGGGGGTTTTACCGCAACACGAAAGACGAGTTCATTACCATTACTGATTCCTCCATTGATACCTCCGGCATGATTCGTGGCGGTTACGCCCGTTGAATCAATGATAGCATCATTATGCTGACTGCCAGTCATACGGGCTGCAGCAAATCCTGCTCCAAATTCAATGCCTTTGATAGCTGGAATTGAAAAAACAGCATGACTGATCATAGACTCCATCGAATCAAAAAAAGGCTCTCCCCAACCGGCGGGTATGCCCGATACGCGACATTCCACCAATCCGCCGATACTATCGTTTGATTGCAGAGCTTCCAAAACAGCTTGTTCGATTTCCGTTGAGCCACCGGCTTCCAGGAGTGTAGCCCGGCATGATAGTTTCCCTTGTGATTGGAGCAACTTATCGGCTACGACGCCGGCTGCTACCAAACAAGCAGTCAATCGCCCACTAAAATGACCTCCACCGCGATAATCTTCAAATCCGCCAAATTTTTGCGATGCGACCCAGTCTGCATGACCCGGACGGGGTATCGCACGCTGCTTGGTATAGATAGCGCTATCGGTGTTGGTATTGTTAAATCCAATAGTTAAGGGCGCTCCGGTGGTTTTAGCGCGAAACAGTCCGGACAGGAAGATGGGACTATCCTGTTCCTTTCGGGGCGTTGTCCCTACTTGATTTCCGCCGGATCTTCGTGCCATGGCTGTTTCAAAATCCGCCGGTTGCAGTTCTATGCCCGGTGGACAACCATCAATCGTAACACCCACCATGGGGCCGTGGGATTCACCCCAGATTGTTACTGAAAAAATGCGTCCAATACGATTCATACTGTTTCATTCAGGGTGA
>CAZZJF010000165.1:0-5392 GCA_964654325.1 uncultured Ferruginibacter sp. | reverse complement strand
CGAACCTCGACTTAATCCCATCGCACATCGACTTGGTTGGTGCTGAAATTGAAATGATTCATTACCCCAACCGTGAATTAGTTATAAAAAAAATTATTGAGCCGATTCAGGATGATTATGCATTCATCATCATTGACTGTTCGCCCTCACTTGGGCTGATCACCGTAAATGCACTTACAGCAGCCGACAGTGTCGTGATTCCTGTTCAAACGGAATTTTTTGCTTTAGAGGGCCTTGGTAAATTATTAAACACTGTCAAAATCGTACAAAGTCGCTTAAACCCTGCTCTCAAAATAGAAGGGATATTAATGACCATGTATGACGGACGACTGCGATTAAGCAATCAGGTAGTCAGTGAAGTGCGTAAACATTTTGAGGATTTGGTATTCAGCAGCATCATCCACCGTAATAGTCGGCTCAGTGAAGCCCCCAGTGTAGGAAAGCCGGTGATTCAGTACGACTCGGATAGCAAAGGAGCCGTCAATTACCTCAATTTGGCAAAAGAGATCCTACAAAGAAACAACATGACTCGTATCCGTCAGGAAGAAAAAGTCATGGAATAATTTACTTTCAGCAACTGAAAACAGCGCATCATCTATGCAACAAAAAAAAGACGAACTGGGCAAAGGCATTCGCAGCTTGCTTCAAAATATCAATACGGAACTAAAAACCACCGAGGGTAAATTAAAAACGGATGTTATCGAGCAAACCACGTCGGTAAACCAACTCGCCCTTGACAGTATCGAAATCAACCCGGGACAACCGAGAAAAGATTTTAACGAAACCGCACTCGCCGACCTCGCCCAGTCCATTCGCCTACACGGCATAATCCAACCCATAACGGTAATGGCTACCGGCGGTGGCAAATACAAGCTCATCTCGGGTGAACGCCGGTTTCGTGCCGCCCGGATTGCCGGCCTCAAAGAAATTCCCGCCTATGTTCGCCAGCTGCAAGACAGCACCATCCTGGAACTGGCTCTACTGGAAAACTTGCAACGTCAAGACCTCAATGCGATTGAGATTGGCCTCAGCTACCAACGCTTGATGGAAGACCTGAGCTACTCAGAGGAAAAGCTGGGAGAACGCATGGGCATGAACCGTTCCACCGTAAGTAATTATGTGCGCTTACTCAAACTGCCTCCGACCATCCAGGTTGCTGTCCGTAATGACGTGATCAGCATGGGCCACGCCCGCGCGCTGATCAATGTGGATCACGTCGATAAACAACTATTCATTTTTCAGGAGATCCAATCCAAACACTTGTCGGTTCGTCAAACCGAAGAGCTGGTTCGGCGGATGAAGGGCGAGCAGGAAAAACCAAAGGGCACGTCTAAACCGACGCAACCCGACACCTACCGTAAAATTCAGGATGCTATCTCCAACAAATACGGCACCAAGGTGCGTATGAACCACAATAAGAAAGGACACGGAACCATCAGTTTTGAATATTATTCCCTAGATGAATTGAACGGCCTGCTGGATAAACTTCAGGTAACGATCGGATAATGATGAAACCAATACTGCCTCTGTTTATGTTGCTGATGATTGGCTTGTCTGTTCATCAGTCATGCTTGGCTTTGGCAGACAGCGTCCCCCTCCAGCTCCAAAAAACACCCCCTAAACTCCATTCACCCCGAAAAGCCATCATTCATTCCGCCATCATTCCCGGCTGGGGACAAGCCGACAATAAAAAATACTGGAAGATCCCGATTGTGTACGGAGCATTGGGAACCACCACCTATCTTTTTTTCAGAAACTTACAGCAATACAGGGATTCAAGACTCGCCTACCAGCTGGCCACCGATACGGACCCGCTCAACGACGCTCAAATTATTGAACCCTATTTCAGCGTTCGGAACCAACCGGAACGCATACGCGTATTCCGTAACCAGGTTCGACAGAACATGGATTACTGCGTGCTATTCTTTATTGCCTTTTGGGGACTCAATGTAGTAGACGCCGCCGTAGATGCCCACCTCAAATGCTTTGATGTAAGTGACAAACTCAGCCTTCATTTGAAAGCCGGCTATTCGGAGATCGCCCGCAATGCAGGTATGCAACTAATCCTGAACATCCGCTGATTTAAAAAAAGTATAGCATGAACATCGCACTCATCGGCTACGGAAAAATGGGTAAAGCCATCGAACGCATGGCTCAGCAACGTGGACACACAATTATAGCTATCATCCAATCTTCTAACAAAGAGCAACTGAATCGCGCGCTCCTTCAACATGCTGACGTCGTGATTGAATGCACCGGACCGGAATCGGCTGTAGCGCATCTGCGGTTTTGCTTTGAAAACCGCTTTCCGGTTGTCTGCGGCAGTACCGGGTGGCTAGATCATTGGGATAGTGTAATTGAGATTTGCCAAAACCAACAAGGACGATTTTTATATGCAAGTAACTTCAGCATTGGCGTGAACCTATTTTTTGAATTAAACCAATACCTGGCCAAACTCATGAGTGGTTACGAACAGTATGTGCCTCGAATTGAAGAAACCCATCATACAGCCAAAAAAGATGCTCCAAGCGGAACAGCCATCACACTGGCTCAAGGCATCACCGACAACCATTCGCAGTTGAATGGCTGGATCACTGGTCCTTCGAAGGAACCGAACAAACTGAGCATTGAAAGTTTCCGGATCGATCCCGCTCCCGGTACCCATGTGGTGCGTTACGAATCAGCGGTAGATACCATCGACATCTCGCATACAGCACACAACCGGGATGGATTTGCCATAGGCGCCGTACTGGCTGCCGAATTTTTACAAAAACAACAACCGGGTATTTATCGGATGAAAGATGTACTGGGTATTCAATAGGAATTTTAGCAAACGATTACCCTACTCGGCCATCATTTCCTGTACCACCCGAAAAACATCTTCGGTACTTGGTTTTGAAAAATAATCACCGTCACTACTGTATGCAGGTCGATGTGCTTTCGCTGATAAGGTTCTTGGTGACACATCCAACCAGCGGTAACCGCCTTGTTTTTCCATTACTTCCTGGAACATGAACGCGGTAGCTCCTCCCGGCACATCCTCATCCACAAACAGGATTCGATTGGTTTTTTTCAGCGACTGAATAATTTGATGGTGAATATCGAACGGCAGCAAAGTCTGCACATCGACCACTTCGCATGAAATGCCCACCGATGCAAGCATCTCGGCGGCTTCCTGAACGATTCGCAAAGTCGAACCATAACTGACAAGTGTGATATCATCACCCGAACGCACAATCTCCGGCACACCTAACGGCACCGTATAATCGAGCAAATTATCAGGAAGCGTTTCTTTCAATCGATAGCCGTTCAGGCATTCAATAACCAGTCCGGGATCATTTCCACGCAACAATGTGTTGTACATGCCCACAGCCTGTGTCATATTACGAGGCACACATACATACATCCCTCTGAGTGCATGAATGATCATGCCCATCGGTGAGCCGCTGTGCCAAATCCCTTCCAGTCGATGCCCGCGGGTGCGAACAATGAGCGGACAACTCTGCCGTCCGGCTGTCCGGTAATGAAGTGTAGACACATCATCGCTGAGTGGTTGTAAACCATATAAGAGATAATCCAGGTATTGGATTTCGGCGATTGGCCGTAAACCACGCATAGCCATCCCAATGCCCTGACCGATAATCGTCAATTCACGGATACCCGTATCAAAAATGCGAGCCTCGCCATATTTTTCCTGCAGACCGCTAAAGCCTTGATTGACATCGCCAATATATCCCAGATCTTCTCCAAAAGCCAATACCCGTGGTTCACTGGAAAACAACCGATCAAAGTAGTGGTTCAACACTTCATAGCCATTCAAAACCGGTGCGTTTGTGGCAAACTGAGGGGATACCACGGGCACGTTCATTGCTGAACGTGGACCCTCGTTGTACAGATGCGTATCATACAACGTATCACCGTGCTTGCGAAATGCCTCATAGGTGCTTTTAAGATTACTGGTCAGATCGGATGGCAAGTGCGCTGTGCTTTGTATTGCACTGAACAAAAGCCGTAATACATCCCGACGCATCGGTTCGCGCATGGCCGATAATTCACGCGCCAGTTCCGATAACGGCGGATGATGCGCTTCAATAGCCTGTAATTGGGTAATAGTAATGTCCACCCATGTTTTGATTGGCTCGAGGTATCTTGACCAGGCCTGTTGCTTACTCTCTTTTACATGCGTTGCGGCTTCTTGTTCTATACGAACCAGCTCCGCTTCTTCAGCCAAGCCGTTCTCCAGCATCCAGGATCGCATCTGACGAATGCCATCCCACTCCTTTTCCCAGGCCAGGCGTTCCGGTGTTTTATACCGCTCATGGCTTCCGGACGTGGAATGTCCTTGCGGTTGCGTTATCTCTTCCACATGAAATAATGCAGGTGTATGAGTGTCCCGAATCTGCTGGATAGCTGATTCAAGAACCTCACACATGCCGGCATAATCCCATCCTTTTAATTTATAGATATTGATTCCGTTGGATTGACCGTCTTTGCGTAATCCGGACAAGGCCGTTGAGATCGACTCTTTGGTTGTTTGATATTTTTTGGGCACAGAAATGCCGTATCCATCATCCCAAACGAATACAGCCAAGGGCACTTGAAGAACACCGGCGGCATTCATCGTTTCCCAGAATTGCCCTTCACTGGTTGATGCATCCCCGATGGTACAGAAACAGATTTCGTTTCCATTTTTACTGAGCGTTGGAAACTGCTCCAATGCGGAAATGTTCCGAAAGGCTTTGGATGCATGGGCTAATCCCAGTGCGCGAACCATTTGTCCGGCGGTGGGCGCGATATCACTGGACACATTTTTAGTAGAAGTCAGGGGTAACCATTGTCCATGCTCATCCACGAAAGGTGTGGCAAAATGCGCGTTCATCTGACGGCCCGCACTGAACGGATCGTGCTCAATGTTGGTATCAGCATAGAGCTGGGAAAAAAAATGCTCAACCGTCGCTAATCCGGTGGCGAACATAAAAGTCTGATCCCGGTAATACCCCGAGCGAAAGTCGCCGTTTCGGAAAAATTTGGCCATCGCTACCTGGGCGACCTCTTTACCATCACCAAAAATGCCAAATTTGGCTTTTCCGGTAAGTACTTCTTTACGCCCTAAAAGACTCGTTTCGCGACTGATACAGCAAACGCGATAGTCGTTTAAAACCTCATTTCGAAACGTTTCAAAACTCAATTTTTCCTGATCTACAGGCAGTTGATCAATTGTAGACATAATGCAATATGAGCAACAAAAGTACATTATTAGCCGTTTTGAAGGGCATAAATAAGCGGTACAAATAGGCAAATGTTAAATAAATCCAGCCTGGCTTCCCAGTCATTAAACATTTATGGCAAAAGAGTATCTTTACACCTGATTCTTAATAGACAAAGCTATGAG
>CAZZJF010000164.1:2566-5448 GCA_964654325.1 uncultured Ferruginibacter sp. | reverse complement strand
AACGCGCGCTTACTGCGCCGGCTGTTGGCCAGCGCATTGAGTTAAGCGCAGCAGAGGCAGCCCTTGTCAAACTTTCAATGTTTATGCATGGGTCGATGCGCGTCGGCTTTGTTGTGCACGTGACTGGCCGTGTGTCACAAGAGCAGCTTCGGCAAGGATTGCGAGCTTTGCAGTCAGCACATCCTTTGCTGCGATGTGGGATTCGGTTGGTGCCGTAAATACAGCGTTTACCAACACCGGTGATTTCAATATGACACGTGAAGACTATCTGGTCTTTAATGCGTTTCAACCTTTCAAACTCAAGTCAGTCATGGTGAATGCCTACACGGCCGGTATTCGCTATATCCAGCTACGAACTACATATGGAGATGTCATCCAGGAAAGGGCCGTCGTGCTTCGAGCTGGCGTACAAGAAGTGGCATTAGACTTCCAAGTGCCGGTAGGACTAAACCTGCAGCTAGGCGTCAGCGTTACACAAGGTGCGCCCAATCTTTATGCCAACAATACGGTCAATGCCAATATCGGCTATCCGTATAAGGTTAGTAGTGTGATGAATATTGTTGGATCCTCTGCCGGCGACAAATACTATCCGTTTTTCTATAACTGGAAAATCGAAAGTGTTCCGCAAACCTGCAATGATGGCAGTCGCTTTCCGCTAACGGCTGTTGTAGCTCCTGATGCACCACCAACGATCAGCGGAGTCGATCCGTTATACCTTCATACCGACAATCCGGTGCTTGTTCAGCTGAATCCGCCCGGTGGAAATTTGTCCGGTCCGGGTGTGTTAGGTAATACGTTTAATCCGCAGGTTGCCGGCCTGGGCGTTCATACGTTGAATTATAGTTATGCTTATGGTCAATGCATTCGCTCAACCACGTATCAAACGGAAGTTCGGTTTGACAGCTCAGTCATTCAATACGAAACGCAGATACGGGTGTATGGCAATCCGGGACCGGATCCAAGATTGTATGTCGTATCCAACAAGCCGTCTACCGTGGAAATCCTGTTGTATAACAGCGTTGGCCAGCTGCTGCGTCGATCTCGTGTTGGCGTGAACCGCGGATCCAATATGCTTCGTCTGGACATGGACATGCTTGCAAGGGGTGTTTATATATTGGATGTCCTTTATGAACAAGACGGTAGCCGGAAGACCTTTAAAATCATCAAATAATTGTCCCACATCAGTATGTCGTCTATGAAACATCGTTTTGTTATCGTACTGTTCGTTCTCTTACTGAATAATCAGCTATTCGCCCAGTCATTAGATCCAATCATTACTGATAGACCCGACCAAACGGAGAGTCCTTTTCTGGTGCCCGTCAATTATCTACAGGTTGAAACGGGTGTGACGATGGAGCAAGTCAATGATCAGGAACGGAATTGGTTGTTACCGACCAGCTTGATCAAAATCGGCCTAAATGATCGATTTGAGTTTAGATTGGTTGCCGAGCGGTTTCAAACAACGGTTGGCAATCAAAAAAAAGCTGGACTATTGCCACTGACCGTTGGTTTCAAGGCTAATTTGTGTGAAGAAAAAGGAATCGTACCTCAAATGTCGTTCATCGGACATTATACTACCAGCAACTGGGGGTCAGATTCATTTCATACGACCTACGGCGCGCCATCTTTTCGATTTCTTATGCAACACACGCTGTCGTCCAGGGTTTCGCTTGGCTATAATCTTGGCGCTGAATGGGATGGGGAGTCGGCGCAGCCTATTTATTTGTATACCCTGTCTACCGGAGTCTCCATTACGAAAAAGCTGGGCATGTTTCTCGAGCTGTATGGTTTTGCGCCAGACGGCGCCAAGGCGGATCATCGCTGGGATGGTGGATTTACCTATCTGATTAATGATCACACTATGATGGATATCTCCGGAGGAACCCGTATCACAGCCAATGCCCCGGCTTATTTTGCAGCTATCGGATTCTCAAAACGGTTTAATCTGCAATCAGGCAAAACAAGAAAATAACGGTTTAGGGCAAACGAAATACACCAATCCGGCCTCCACCGCCTGCCAGAAAAACAGACATTCCTTTTTTTGCTTTCCGGCATACATGAAATCCCGTATCACTGATTTTTTGAAAGTGAACACCATCATCGTTAGAGATATCCACCCCGTTCAGTCCACAGGTCATCCAGGTTTTTTGGGAGAGGAATTCCACACAGCTTCGGTATCCGGTAGGCGGAGATAGTGGTTTGAGCCAATTTTTACCGGCATCGGGAGTGTATACCGCATTGCCGGTAGTATCTTCCCGCATGTTGAAGTCACCACCGACGATCATATAAAATTGTTTGTTTTTGGCCGCAATGGAATTTGCGCCGGCGCTTTCGGTGCCTTGTTTGACGGGCAGTGTGATTTTGGTATCCCGTTTGAATAGTGCCGAGTGCTTCCCGCCGGTAATGATGATGGCTTCTTCGTTGGAAATTGTGCATACATTCGTTCCGCTACTGGCAAAGCAGGCTTCGCCCTCATTAGTTTGTGGCCGGTGCTCCATTGGAATCGTCTGCCAATGCTCTCCGCCATCAAATGTTCGTCCAACAAACAACCGCCCATCTATCGGGTCGCCGATTACGATGCCGCTTTGTTCATTCCAGAAGGTCATGGCATCCAAAAACATACCCTTGGTGGTATCCTTGAAAACCAGTTTCCAGCTGTTACCGCCGTCGATGGTTTTTAAAATATGGGCCGGGCAATCAATCCCCATGATAATGGCCGTCATATCATCAAAGGCCTCGATGTCCCTGAAATCGGTTTTTTCGTAACCCGTAACCCGGATGAACGTAAAATGCCGTCCGCTATCGATGCTGCGACCAACCGTTCCGTTGCTACCGCTGACCCATACAACGCGGTCGTCGACCACACTCAGTCCCCGAAACGA
>CAZZJF010000164.1:0-2466 GCA_964654325.1 uncultured Ferruginibacter sp. | reverse complement strand
GAACAGTTGGAAGCATTAGATGCTGATACTCGGCTGGTTGCTGATGAAAGCGTGCGTCAATCGGTGATCAACTGCCGGCTCTATCTTGATCAAAAAATGGCCTCGGGCGATGGATTGTTTTATGGTATCAATACCGGCTTTGGGTATTTGCAAAATGTGCGCATTGACAATGAACAACTCGAAACCCTGCAAGCAAACCTGTTGAAGTCACACGCCTGTGGCCTGGGTGATGAAGTGCCTGCTGCCATTGTCAAATGGATGCTCTTTTTAAAAATCCGTTCCTTGTGTTACGGTCATTCGGGTGTGCAATGGGAAACCGTTCAACGACTGATTGATTTTTACAATGAAGATATCTTACCTGTGGTATACACCCAAGGTTCGTTGGGCGCTTCCGGCGATCTGGCTCCGCTGTCTCATTTGTGTTTACCGCTGATCGGTATGGGTGAAGTGAATCATCGGGGTATACGTAAACAAGCCCGAGACGTATTGAACGAAAAACAATGGCATCCGATTGCCCTGAAGAGTAAAGAAGGACTAGCCCTTATCAACGGCACTCAATTTATGTGTGCCTATGGCATTCATATACTATTGAACGCTCGTCGGCTATTCCAGCAATCAAACCGTATTGCGGCACTCAGTTTTGATGCCTTCGACTGTGTGCTGTATCCCTTCGATGCACATATACATGCCATTAGGGCTCATAAAGGACAAGTAGCCGTTGCAGCAACCATGCGCACGCTTTTAGAAACCAGTGCGATTGCGCGACAGCCAAAGACACAGGTTCAGGATCCGTATTCCTTCCGATGCATACCACAGGTTCATGGGGCAACGAAAGACACCTTGGATTATGTGGCCGGTGTTTTTATGCAAGAGGTCAATGCAGTTACGGATAATCCCAATATATTTCCGGATGAAGATCTTATAATCAGTGGGGGTAATTTTCATGGACAGCCCCTGGCGCTGGCGCTTGATTTTATGGCGATCGCACTCAGTGAGCTGGCGAATATCAGTGAGCGTAGGACCTATCAGCTAATTAGTGGTCTTAGAGGCTTGCCGCCCTTTTTGGTTAAGAATCCGGGGCTGAATTCCGGGTTTATGATTCCGCAATACACGGCCGCCGGTATCGTGAGCGAGAACAAGCAATTATGTACGCCCAGCAGTGTCGATTCAATCCCATCCAGTATTAACCAGGAAGACCATGTCAGCATGGGAGCCAACGGGGCTGTCAAATGCAATAGGGTAGTGATGAATCTCGAAAAAGTGCTGGCTATCGAATGGATGACAGCAGCACAGGCCATTGCGTTCAGAAGACCGGCTCATACGTCTGAACTTTTGGAAGAAATTCTTGTTTCATACAGGAAACAAGTGCCCTTCAATGAGCAGGATCGCTACCTGCATCACGATATGATTCTGAGCGTCCAATTTTTACAGCAAAACAATTTATAAATTCTTTTTCCATGAGTACGATGACCGGATACGATGCTATTAAGTACAAGACGCCAACCGGAACCACCCTTACCTGTAAAGGATGGGTGCAAGAAGCGGCATTGCGCATGTTGTTGAACAATTTGAACCCGGATGTGGCCGAACGGCCCGAAGAATTGATTGTGTATGGCGGAAGAGGGAAAGCCGCCCGCAATCTGGAATGCCTTGATCTGATTATAGAAGCATTGAAGCAACTGGAAGATGATGAAAGTTTATTGATCCAGAGCGGCAAGCCCGTGGCCATGCTCAAAACGCATCCCGATGCGCCACGAGTGCTGATCAGTAATTCGCAACTGGTTCCAAATTGGGCCAACTGGCAGCATTTTGATGAATTGGAAAAGAAAGGCCTGATGATGTATGGACAAATGACCGCCGGATCTTGGATCTACATCGGAAGTCAAGGGATTGTACAAGGAACGTATGAAACCTATGCGGCCGCGGCCAATAAGCATTTTGGCGGCAGTTTGCGCGGCACCTTGAATGTAACAGCCGGTTTAGGGGGAATGGGTGGCGCACAGCCGTTGGCGATCACCATGAACGAGGGCGTAGCCCTGGTTGCCGAGGTAGAGGAATGGCGTATCGACAAGCGAATTGAAACCAGATACCTCGACGAAAAATATACGAATATCGATGAGGCGATCGACCAGGCCCTGCACTATAGAAAACAAGGAGAGGCCAAAAGCATCGGGGTCTTATGCAATGCGGTGCACTTACTGCAACGGTTAATCGAACGGGATATCATACCGGATACCCTTACCGATCAAACCAGTGCTCATGATCCGCTCATTGGATATATTCCGCACAATCTTTCCAATACCGAGGCTGATATTCTTCGTGCACAAAATCCGGACGATTATGTATCGATGAGTTATGAGAGCATGAAAACCCATGTGGCTTTGATGCTTGACTTGCAGAAACGAGGCGCCATAACCTTTGATTATGGAAATAATATCCGGGCCAGGGCGAAAGAGAGAGGTCTTG
>CAZZJF010000163.1:0-5672 GCA_964654325.1 uncultured Ferruginibacter sp. | reverse complement strand
TGACCAGGTCGGCATCTTGTTCGATCGCACCCGATTCGCGCAAATCACTCAGTTGTGGCATCTTGTTTCCTTCCTTTCGTTTTTCCACTTCCCGGCTCAACTGAGAAAGGGCGATGATCGGTATCTGCAACTCCTTGGCCAATCCTTTCAGATCCCTGGATATTTTACTGATCTCCTGTTCACGATTCGAGTTCCGGTCGCCACTACCACTCATCAATTGCAGATAATCAATGATGATGAGTCCGACGTTATTTTTGTTTTTCAACCGACGGCATTTGGCACGCAATTCAAAAATATTCAAGGCCGGCGAGTCATCGATATAAATCGGGGCATTGCTCAGTCGCTCGATTCCTTTTTTATAAAGCTGCTTCATTTCATATTCCTCGAGTTTACCACGAGAAATTTTTTCAAGCCAGATCTCACTTTCAGCACTGAGAATACGGGTAACCAACTGCGCGCTGCTCATTTCCAAACTGAAAAAACCTACCCCGGTTGGCTTAGTTGGATGCAAGGCCGCACTGCGAGCGAGGTTGAGCGCGAAAGCGGTTTTACCCACCGAGGGACGGGCGGCTAAAATGATCAGATCGGTCTGTTGCCATCCATAGGTGATCCGATCCAGCGATTCAAAACCTGTAGGCACACCGGTGAGGTCTTCCTTCCGGTTACGCATCTCCTCAATCCGATTGATTGTTTTCAGAATCACCGACTGGATCGAGTCGTAGTTACGACGCAGGTGATTGTTGGTAATATGAAAGAGTTTTCCCTCGGCTGAATCAAGCAGGTCAAATACGTCAGTTGAATCTTCATAGGCTTCTCCGATAATCTCACCGCTGATGCGAATCAACTCCCGCTGGATATATTTCTGAATGACAATCCGACAGTGCGCATCAATGTTTGCAGCCGAAACCACGGCGTTGGTCAGTTTTGTCACGGCATACACACCACCTACCCGATCCAGGTTTTCCTGAAAGCGCAGCTCCTCAACGACCGTCAACAGATCAATCGGCATGCTCTTGTTTGTCAGCGCGAGCATGGCCTTATAAATCGTTTGGTGTGCCTCTACATAAAAACACTCGGGTACCAGAATTTCGGAGGCCACATCAAAAGCAGTCTTTTCGAGCATGATGGCGCCCAAAATGGCCTCTTCGAGTTCGCGGGCCTGGGGTTGAACACGGGCTACCGATAAAAACGACGGATCTCCGGCCGGTTTACGGCGTTGTTTTCGATCCTGATTATAATTCGTGAGTTCCATTATTGGCTATTTTGTGAGCGGCTGCCCGGTGTGAATGACGTAAAGGACAACTAAATTACCGCCAATTGTACAAACCCGGAAATCTGTTGATAAATAGAAAGAGGTTGGCCGCTTTATCCACCTTTATCCACAGGAGCCGGGCGTTTATCAACCAATGAAACAAAGTATCTTTGTCCGAATACAGTGAATAACGAATGACTATCTCCTATCATTGGCTGCAAACATACATGCCGGTAACACTAACCCCGGACGAAACCTCGCAGATTCTTACGTCCATCGGCTTGGAAGTAGAACAGATGCAATCCTACGCCTCTGTGCCCGGCGGTCTTAAGGGATTGCTGGTGGGTGAAGTAATAGCCTGTGCCAAACACCCCGATGCCGACCGGCTCTCATTGACTCGTGTGCATGTGGGCAACGACAGGATTCTATCGATTGTTTGCGGCGCACCGAATGTGGCCGTTGGCCAGAAAGTCATTGTAGCACCCGTGGGAACCACGATTTATCCGTTACAAGGCGAACCCGTCACCATGAAACAGGCGAAGATCCGTGGTCAACTCAGTGAGGGCATGATCTGTGCGGAGGATGAAGTTGGACTGGGCGAGTCCCATGACGGCATCCTGGTTCTGCCGGCCTCCAGTGTGCCAGGAACCCCCGTTGCCAGTCTGTTTGAGGTATATGAAGATGTTGTTTTTGAAATCGGGCTTACACCGAATCGTTCCGATGCCATGAGTCATTGGGGCGTGGCCAGAGATCTCTGTGCCTATCTAAGTCATCACCGAAATGAAACCATCCGGCCAAAACGACCTGCCTCGGAGCTGGCCGAAACAAACGCCATTTCCGCTATACAAATCGACCTGAAAGATACCTCCATTTGTGCCCGGTATGCCGGATTGACCATCGACAATGTTACCATCAGCGAAAGCCCGGCCTGGTTGAAACATCACTTACAAAGCATCGGACTGAAACCGGTCAACAACCTGGTGGATATCACCAATTTTGTTCTGCACGAAACCGGACAACCGCTCCATGCATTTGACGCCAACACCATTGCGGGCCAGACCGTCATCATCCGTTCCGCCGAACCGGGCGAAACGCTGGTTACGCTGGATGGCAAAAAACGAGACCTGCAACCAAGTGACATCGTGATCGCGGATACCGAAAAACTGCTTTGTCTGGCTGGTATCTATGGCGGTTTAACCAGCGGCGTAACGGCTGAAACCAAGACCGTATTTCTGGAATCGGCCCAGTTCAATCGCAGCCGGATCCGTATGAGCGGACTGGCACATGAACTGCGCACCGACGCGTCTTCGCGGTTTGAAAAAGGCACCGATATCAGCCTGGTTCCCGTGGCCCTTGCCCGGGCCGCTCAACTAATTTCCGAGATTTGCGGTGGTACATTACGGGGATGCATAAACGATATTTATCCGGAGCCCCTGCCTGCCGTAACGGTGCGTTTCGGCACCGAATATTTGTCGGGTATCAGCGGCAAAGCCTACACCGCTGACCAAACCAGTGGTATTCTTACCGCACTGGGGTTCGAATGCACACCAATCAATGATCACGAATGGACCGTGACAGTACCTTCTTATAAAAATGATATCCGCATTCCGGCAGACCTTGCCGAAGAAATCATGCGCATCGACGGACTGGATAATATCCCGATTCCTGATACGATTTCCATCGCGCCATCGATTGAAAAAAATGGTCGCGTTTTTCGCTGGAAGCAAAAAATCCATGGCCTACTGAATGGATGGGGTTTCCGTGAATTGTTTACCAACAGCATCACCGACGCGGCACTGTACACCGAAGAGCAACAGCGAACCGGCATCAAAATGATCAACAGCCTCTCGGCGGAGATGAATATGATGCGACCCGACATGCTGTACAGCGGTCTTGGCGCAATCCGACACAACCTCAACCGTCAGCAAGCCGATTTTCGGCTCTATGAATTTGGAAAAATATACAGCACTGATCCGGAGGGCCATTTTCGGGAAGAAGAGCAGTTGGTGTTATTCCTTTGCGGCAACGATCATGAACCACATTGGCGAACCAAACCGGTTGCGACTGATTTTTATACCCTGAAGGGATTTGTTTCCGGGTTGCTTGAAACCAGCGGAATCAAAACCGTTTTTGAACCGGCTGTCGATGACCGCTTCCAACAAATGGGCGTTTTCAGACAAGGTGCCCGCGTATTGGCCGAATGCGGTGTGGTGTCGCCGGCCATCCTCAAAAAAGCGGACATCAAGGTCCCAGTCTATTTCGCATGCTTACATAGCGAGCAGTTGATGCGTTTACCTGAAAAAACCATCCGGTACCGCGAGATCTCCCGATTCCCGGCCGTCGAGCGCGATCTGGCGCTGGTGGTGGATAAAAATGTTTCCTATTCCCAACTCGAGCAAATAGCTTTATCTTGTAAAATCAAGCCGCTGGCTGCCATTGGTTTGTTTGATGTGTTCGAACATGAGAAACTGGGTGCCCATAAAAAATCGCTGGCCCTCCGTTTCACGTTCACCGACGATGAAAAAACACTCACCGACCAACAGGTGGATGGTTTTGTTCAGTCGCTGATACAGGCATACGAAAAACAAACCCAGGCACAGATTCGAAAATAACCGCATTGGAAAAACAACAGGCTCATATCACCCGCATCCAGGCCAAAACCCAGGAACTGATCCGCAGGCATGCGCTGTTGCAGAAGAAAACGGCCCAGCAGGAACAAACCATCCAGGAACTCCGGCAAAAAACGCAGGCCGATCAGGATAAAATCCGCCGACTGGAGGAACAACAGCACGTGTTGAAAGCCGCGGCCGGCAGCCTGACCACGGCCGATAAGAAATCCTTTGAACAGGCCATCAACCGATACATCCGGGAAATCGATAAATGCATCGCGCTCCTGAGCGAATAAACATCATCATGGCACAAGAACTCATTCCCCTCAATATTGTCATCGCCGACCGGACCTACCGGATCAAAACCCTTCCGTCGGATGAAGAAACCATCCGTAAAACGGTAAAACTCATCAACGACAAAATCATTGAGTTCAAAACCCAGTTTGCCGGTAAAGACATGCAGGATTATGTGTCCATGGTCGTTATCTGGTATGCGACCCAGTTAACGGGGAAATCGGTTAATCCGGCTGATACTGAGGCCATTAGCACCGAACTCGCCCGACTTGAGTCCCATCTGGACAAAGCCCTTCAATAGCCGTTTATGCCCTGCTGTTACTGAAATAAATTCGGTATCTTCGCGCCGTGTCATGAAGTCTGTACAATAAACAGGCTTTTTATTAACCATTTTGTGAATCTGAATAAAAACATAGCAATTCATGGACTCGAATATATTATTCGCTGTAATCGGCGTTGCCGCCCTGGCTGCGGGCATCGTCCTGGGTAAATTCATTTTTGCCAAAAACACCCAGAAACAACTGGAAGAAGCTGGTGAAAAAGCTGAAAAAATTCTCGCCGACGCCAAAACACAGGCCGAAACGCTGAAAAAAGAAAAACTCCTGGAAGCCAAGGAGAAATTCGTTCAAATGAAGGCTGACCACGACAAAGACGTGCTGCAGCGTACTCAAAAATTGAGTGAATCAGAAAACCGCATCCGGCAGAAAGAGCAAAGCCTGAACCAGAAAGACGCCAATCTGGAGAAACAGATCAAGGAAAACGATACCATCAAAGAGAATCTGAACCGTCAGATTGAAGTGGTGAACATCAAGCGTACCGAGCTCGAAAGGCATCAGGAAGAGCATATCCGCCGCTTGGAAAAAGTGGCCGGCTTGTCGGCCGAAGATGCCAAAGCCCAACTGATCGAAAGCCTGCGTCAGGAAGCACAAACCCGCGCCCTGGCCGTTCAGCAGGAAATCATCGAAGAGGCCAAGCAAAAAGCCAATAAAGAAGCCCGTAAGATTGTTATTCAAACCATCCAGCGAACAGCGGCCGAACAGGCGATTGAAAATACCATTACGGTTTTCAACCTGGAAAGTGACGAAATCAAAGGTTCCATCATTGGTCGGGAAGGCCGGAATATTCGCGCCATTGAAGCCGCTACCGGTGTGGACTTGATTGTGGATGACACGCCTGAAGCGATTGTTCTCTCTTCCTTTGACCCGTTGCGCCGCGAAATCGCCCGTCTTTCTCTGCAGCGACTGGTGGCTGATGGACGTATTCACCCGGCCCGTATTGAAGAGGTGGTTGAAAAAACCCGCAAACAACTGGAAGACCAGGTAATGGAAATCGGTGAGCGTACGGTGATGGAACTTGGTATTCACGGTATGCATAAAGAATTGATTCGGATGGTAGGCCGTATGCGCTTCCGTTCGTCTTACGGACAAAACCTGCTCATGCATAGCCGCGAAACAGCGAACTTATGTGCGATCATGGCCGCGGAGCTGGGCCTTAATCCCAAACTGGCGAAGCGAGCC
>CAZZJF010000162.1:0-5676 GCA_964654325.1 uncultured Ferruginibacter sp. | reverse complement strand
CTTACTGGGCGCGAATGTCGTACTGATGGCCCGAAATGAAAACAGTCTGCAATCAGCCCTACAACAATTGGATGTCAGCAAGAATCAGCAACATCAATACCTGGTTGCCGATTTCTCCAACAATCAACAGGTCCAGCAAAAAATCCATGATTTCGTTTCAAAAGGAAATAGTATTCACATCCTGGTGAACAACACCGGAGGGCCTGCAGGCGGCAAAGCGTTTGACGCACCGGTATCCGCGTTTAGCGAGGCCTTCAATGCACATTTGCTCAACAACCATATTCTGACACAGGCTGTTGTACCCGGCATGAAAGCAGTCGGTTTTGGCCGTATCATCAATATTATTTCCACTTCAGTCAAACAACCCATTGCCGGTTTAGGCGTCAGCAATACCATACGTGCCGCGGTTGCCAATTGGAGTAAGACCCTGGCCACTGAGCTTGGACCGTTTGGCATTACGGTCAACAACGTATTACCGGGCTTCACCGCCACCGTACGAGCCGACTATGTCATTAAAAAGAAAGCGGCTGATTCCGGGAAATCGGAGGAGGATGTGATGAACGATCTGATCGCTGAAATTCCGGCAGGGCGTATCGGACAACCACAGGAATTTGGTGCCGCCGTTGCCTTCTTATGTTCACCGGCAGCCGCCTACATCAACGGCATTAACTTACCGGTAGATGGCGGACGAACGGGCTGTTTGTGATGGTTTAATAAATATCTCAACCCTACCTTCGTAACATGAGAAACTTACTTCTATCCTTAGTCGTTATCACAATCGTTTTTATTGCTTGCAAGAAGGATGTGGACCGCAATCCGGTCCCGACCAACATGTTGGGTAACTTTAGCGTTAGTGTTACACAGCGACTGGCCACATCAGCAACAATTCAATGGACGCCCGCAACCAACTCGAACAACAATGATACTGTCAAGTACAAAATCATACTGAACGGCAACCAAATTTCAATCGATATCACCAATACCAATTATACGTTCAACGGTTTAACAAATGCGTCATATAGCGGTCGGGTTTATGCGTATACAGCATCCGGCGACACCTCCTCTGCTCCTTTTTTGATCAATAGTTTTACCACAACCCCCTCGGCGTACAGCTACGTGACCGGGTATTATCGAGTTACGGAAACCACCACCATCTTGTCGAACGGTGCGACAAGATCCTACACCTTCGCAGCCCAGGCAACCCTGATCAATGATTCCACCATTCAGTTCGTCCAGAACAGAAGAAATCCGAGAACCTGGTGGACAGTTGATTTCCCCACTCAGATTTACCCGACTCAGGGCGATTCTTTAATTGGTAGCGGCATTACACCCAGAGGGCGGATTCTCAACGCTACCACCATAAGAATGAGTTATCTGTACGGCACATCTGTTGTTTATGATGTAAAACAACTTTGGCAGAAATTAGCCAATCCTGCCGATACGTCGACCATTACCTATACCCTGCCCAATGTAGCCAACATGATTACGACTGTTGCTGGCAACAACACATCCGGTACGGGTTCGGGTACATCCGGAGATGGTGGACCGGCTTTATCTGCCTCATTGCTCACTCCAATGGATGTGATTGCGGACAATAACGGCAATGTATACTTTACAGATGGTGCCACCACCAATTATTCGATAAGAAAAGTGGATGCCAATGGCATTATTTCCCGATTTGCCGGCAACAATACTTCAGGATATTCCGGAGATGGTGGACAGGCCATTTCGGCTCAATTGAATAACCCATGGGGATTGGCGTTCGACAACTCCGGCAATCTACTGATTGCGGATGCAGGCAATAGAATCATCAGAAAAGTTTCTACCAGTGGCATCATTTCTACCATCGCCGGTACACCCGGTGTATATGGCTATTCAGGTGACGGCGGGCTTGCTACCGCTGCGCAACTCGGTGCCCCCGCAGGAATGTGTGTGGATCCGGCAGGCAATATCTATTTTGCTGATCCGGGAAAACATGTGATTCGGAAAATTGCTACAAATGGAATCATCAGCACCATCGCGGGAACCGGAACCAGTGGATACAGTGGAAATGGTGGTGCGGCAACAGCAGCCCTTTTGAATTCACCTTATGATGTATGTATCGATGCCTTGGGCAACCTCTATATTGCCGACAAGGGCAATCATGCCATTCGAAAAATAAATACCAGTGGCGTTATATCTACCGTAGCAGGTATTGGAGGATCATTGAACTATGGTTTTACTGGCGACGGAGGAGCAGCTACTTCAGCCAAACTAAACAACCCGCAAAGTGTTTCGGTCGATAATACGGGAAATCTTTACATCAGTGATTATACAAACAACAGAATACGAAAAGTAACCAGCGCAGGTATCATAAGCACCATCGGAGGGAACGGCCAATCGGCCACATTGGGCGATGGTCCACTATTTTATGGGGGAGACTATGGAGTGGCAACCAACGCTTCTATCAGTGCCCCTTATGGAAATTTCTGGATGAACAATATGCTATACATTGCTGCCTCCTATCGCATCAGAAAAATTCGTTTTTGACAACCGATAATATCTTTATTCTCTATCAGCGTAAAAGAATTAAAAACAGATTTTTCTGCAGATATAAAAACATGTCAACAGATATAAAACGCGCTCAAAATTAAAATTTCGGACAACGGGTACGATATGAATCATCACTAATATGATTCGGTGACAACGTACGATACTGCAGGGTTACCTCTAATCCACCACGATATTGCGAAGCGGGAACAAGTTTACTTACGTTGATGTCGTATGTAGCACCCATACTCCACTTCTTGTAATCCAACTTGACAACCGGAATCAACGCATCACTCAAGCGGTAGAACATACCTCCGGAAATACTCACTTTACTTTCATCTTCAAACTGTGTCAGGTCATGCATATATAATACGCCTCCCTGAGCCTGAGCCGCACCACCCTGTTTAAATAAATCGGCATAAAAGGTGAGTCGGTTTTCATCACTGGTAGGCGTTGTATACCCGGCATTGATCACATATTTGCGGTGCAGGCGCTCATCATTTTGTGCCATGAATGATACCTTAGGTTGTGTGATATGAAACAGACCAACGCCAACGTAAAAGTTGCCTGCCTCTCCGGTTTCACCACTCAACGAAATGCCGGCAGACGGATCCCAATAAGTCAAACTGGTGTTAGAGAAAGATTGTCTGGTTGGGTTATTGGCATTGTAAGACCCACCGGCATATTGATCATCAAAACGTAATTGCGTTGGATCAAACCGTGACATTACGATTCCGCCCATAAAGGCCGCTGATAAGTAGAGATTCCGATCAGCGCTCAATGATTTATGATAATTAATCATGGGGAGCGCCTGCGTGCGGGTGAGTTTTGAATCACCGGCCTGATCATTAGTCATCTGGATGCCAAAGGTGATGAAATCGCCGGTGTTGCGAGAAACGACTTTTTTTATCTCAACACCCAATGCTATGGTTCGGAAAGGAACCGTGACACTCTGCCATTGATTTCTGTATGCGGATGTTACCCGAATATCCCCGTCGAAGAGACCGGCAATGGCCGGATTACGAAGAATGGGCAAGTCATAAAACTGCGAGAAGTTGATGTCTTGTGATTGGCCATTTAGCAGGGTAAGTGCCAATACCAAAACCACAAGGGTTCTTGTAAGGATATTTGTTTTCATAGCGTACTGGTTTCGTGCGCGAAGCACGATGTACAATGGGTTCGGATTCTTGGGTAGGGTCGCTTACTTCAGGATGGTGACGTTGCCTTTGTATAGGTAGGGCGTTCCATTGTCACAAACCACTTCGGCTACATATACATAAACATCGGGATTGGCGGGTACTCCTTTCACTTTGCCGTCCCATCCGTACTTAGGGTCATTGGGTTGAAACCCAACTTTTTCGAAAACCAGGTTGCCCCAGCGGTTGAAGATTCGGAATGATTTTACCGTGATCCCTCTTCCGCGAACGATGAGTATGTCATTGATGCCATCACCGTCGGGCGTGATCGCATTGGCTATGAAAACCTCGGAGTTTTTGCAGAAAGTGACCACGTTGACCGTGTCCACCGCCTTGCAGCCAAAACGATTCTCTACAGTAACGTAAAAAGTGGTGTTATTATTGACTGAAAGCACAGGATTTTGACAATTATTGCAACTAAGCCCGTTGGAGGGGGTCCAGTTCCAGCTGACAATCGGACCATTTTGGGCTGTAGCATTCAGGTTCACCGTTGAACCCGTTGACGCCTCGATATCAGGTCCTGCATTAACTGTAGGGTTTTGACCTACAACAAGATACACATATCCAGTATCCGTAAAGCAATGCTCTGAATCGTATCCAATAACCCGATAACGTGTGCTTGTCAAGGGCGTAGCAACCGGATTAGGAATTGTTGGATTATTTAAACCGACGGCGGGGCTCCATTCGTAGCGTACGGCCCGCTGGGCAGTCAACTGAACCGAATTTCCGGCACACAGGGTATCATTGGGGGAAACCGACATATTAAACGGCTGGATGACATTAATTCGAACCGTATCGGTGTTTTTACAACCGCTTGCGCTGGTTCCCTCGACCACATAAACCACATCCTGAGTAGGCGTTGATACCGGACTCGCACAATCACCACAGGTCAAATACCGGTTGGGCGACCAGGAATAGGTAGCGGCTCCGGAGGCAGTCAGATTGACACGAGCACCGCGACAAATCCGGCTATCATTGTCTGCTACTACATTGGGGGAAGGGTTTACTGCGATTTTGAATGTACGAACAGCAGTACTGCATTGTCCGGCAGTAATACCAACTACTTGAATGATGGCTAATTCTGTGGCGTTTCCATTGTTACGGGCTGTAAAAGCTGGAATATTACCAGTTCCGGATGACGGCAATCCGATCGAAGGACGGTCATTGATCCAGAAATGAATGGTACAGGCCATATTACCTGAAATACGAACAGATGGCACCAGTTTACCGTTACAAACATTCATATCCGGAATACTGTCAATACTACCCACAGGGTTAACCAGAATGGTAAACATGCGCGGTGAGGCCGGACATTGTTCTGCCGTTGCCTGAACCGTCACAGTCGCATACATAGGAATGGAATCCGCATTGATTGTTTGAAAGGCAGGTATATTACCGGTACCGGATGCGCCCAATCCGATGGAAGGGTTGTTGTTCGACCAGGTAAAAATGGTACCAGGTACTGTTGACGAGAAGGCTGCAGGCTGTAACCGACCTCCCCTACAAGCACTCAAATCGACCGGTTGACTGATTTGTGGCGTCGGTTTTAACGTAACTACAAAGGATTGAGGTGCACCGCCACAGCCGTTCAGCGTAGGCGTTACCGTAATCGTAGCCGTAGCCGGTGTCGTTCCTGTATTTGTTCCAGCAAACGAAGCAATGTTACCCGTACCGCTGGCACTCAGTCCAATCGATGGGTTTGTATTCGACCACGCATAGCTGGTTTGATTCGAGTTGCTGTTGAAGTTGATCGCTCCGATCGTCGCGCCGCTACACACCGATTGGTCCGCCGGATCCGTCATCACCGGAACCGGATTGATCGTCAGCACCAGGTTTTGTGGAGTTCCGCCACAGCCGTTCAGCGTAGGCGTTACCGTAATCGTAGCCGTAGCAGGAGTCGTTCCTGTATTTGTTCCAGCAAACGAAGCAATGTTACCCGTACCGCTGGCAC
>CAZZJF010000161.1:0-5710 GCA_964654325.1 uncultured Ferruginibacter sp. | reverse complement strand
GAACGGAAGCGCTAGGGGCAGGGGAAGGTAGTAGATCGCGGGGTGGATGCATCCCTTTGATCAGCATATCCTGAATACGAACCGTAAATAAATAATAATCACCTAAAAAATGAACGCTTTCAAGTCGTCCAATCAATGCCGATTGTTGATCATCTGTTATATGAACCTGTGATGGGCGCAAAATCAATTCCGGCAACGCGTGCTTCGTCACATTGAATAATGCAGCAGGATGTGCGATACTGGTATACTCCCCTAAGAGTCCCGCAACATATTGATCAGCCGGATTAAAAAAAAGGGCCTGTGGTGAGTCATCCGCTATTACTTTTCCGTGTTGTAATATCATCAGCCGGTTTGCAAACCGCATGACTTCCAGCGGATCATGCGAGATGAGGATACAAGTCATCTGCTGATTGGTCGTTTGGTGCATGACCCAGTCCAGGAGTGATCGTCGGGTTTGCGGATCATTCTGCGAAAACGGTTCATCCAACAATAACAGGGATGGTTTTTTTAATAATTGCAGCACCAGCGCCACCCGTTGCTTTTCTCCTCCAGACAGGCTTTGTGTTTTTCGGGTCAAAAGCTGATTTAATCCAAACCAATCAAGTATGGATTTTTTTTCAGCTTGCGTTACGGCCGGCTCAAAGTCAACAAGCTCCTCTACCCGATAATGATTGCGTAACTCAAAATGCTGGCTCAAGTAACAAACACCGGGGTGCCCCGGAATGAGGTTTTGATCCGGATGAATGATGTTTTGACCATTGACTCGAATATGCCCACGCTCCCATCCTTCCAACCCTCCGATTGTCTTTAAAAAACTAGTCTTTCCCGATCCGGTTTCCCCCATGATACCCAGGCGTGTGCCCATAGTCAAGGAAAAAGAGGGTATGTTCAAGGTGAATGTTTCCTGTTTTACGACTTCCAGTTGCTCTATATGAACGATAACCGATGACATGATGATCGTGCAAAAGTATCCAATTCACCCATAGTATTTCAGGAATTACGCCGTTTTAACCATTTCCACCCCTCAACCCAAGCGGTAGTACCGAGGGCAATGCCGGCAAACAATAGCCAGTCATATGCCGTAAGCGCATCCACCAAGAAAAGATCACGCAGAAGCGGCATGCTGGCTATTAGAATGATTAACAAAAAAGAGGTCAGTAGGATACCCCACATCCATCGGTTTGGATTGATTAGCGAATTAAAAACAGATTGCTCATCGGAACGATTGAATAGGGTCAGGAACACATTCGAAAACAGGCAGCTAAAAAAAAAGAGCGTACGAACGGCCTGCTCCGATCCACCATGCCGTAACAGCCAATCACCAGCGATTAATATACCAACGGCAATAACCACACCCTGACTGATACTTAACCACAACGCCGATGTGGATAGAAAGGAATTATTCATCGGTATGGGAGCTTGCTGCATGAGTCCGGGTTCCGGCGGTTCATTTTCATAGACAATCGAACAGGTCGGCCCCATAATTAACTCTAGAAATATGATATGAACCGGAAAAAAAAGATCAACTACTTGCCAGCCCAAGAGTAACGGCATTGCCACCATCAAAATAATTGGAATATGAATGGAGATGATATATCGGACGGCCTTCTTTAAATTTGAATACACGCGTCTCCCCTGCCGTATCGCATCCACCATATGTGACAAATCATCATCCGTTAAGATCAAGGCGGCGGCTGACTTTGCTACCGCACTGCCCCGCTTTCCCATTGCTATACCAATATGAGCCGCCTGTAATGCCGGTGCGTCATTGACACCATCACCGGTCATGGCCACCACTTCGTTATTTTCTTTCAAGGCTTCCACGACCCTTACTTTGGCTTCGGGGTACATCCGGGCAAAAACAACGACCTCACTCACTTTTTGTTTTAATGCATCCAAGCTCATCGAAATAACCTGATCGCCGGTCAAAACCTCGTTGGTTGTTTCCATGCCGATTTGTCGGGCAATAGACAAGGCCGTATTGGCATGGTCGCCGGTAATCATCTTTACGCGAATCCCGGCCTCACGGAATTGCCGGATTGTATACTCAATAGCCGGTTTGGGTGGATCGTAAAAGGCAAGCAACCCGAGGATTTCAATCTGAAACGCTTTTTGATCAAGAGGCCAGCGCGTTTCTTTCCAGGATGACTTTCCGATGCCCAACACGCGAAACCCGTTGTTTGTCCATGTTTGTATGATAGCCTCCAGTTTATTCCGTTCATCCGGCGAGAGTTGAGCATTGGCCATCAGGGCTTCCGGCGCTCCTTTGATAGCGATGATTGTTTGTTTTTGTTGATTCTGAAATAGATGGGTCATCATCGCAGGCTTCCCGCTTAACGGATACTCATGTATCAATCGCCATTGTTGCTGTCCATCGTGAATACCGTATTTTTTAAATACACGATGAATTTCTTTTTCCATTGGATCAAACGGATCAACTTCACTGGACCAGAACGCATAGTGTAACAAGTCAGGCATATCACCCGGCTTCAAAGCAGCTTCTTCTAACACCTGATTATCATGGAGTGCATAACACCCCTGCAACGACATTTGATTTTGCGTGATGGTGCCGGTTTTATCAATACAAATCACCGTGGCCGATCCTAATGTTTCAACATACTGTGGCAGCCTAACAATAATTTTGTTTTCCCTAAGCAACCGAAAGGCACCCAACGCCAAAAAGGTCATGAAGGCAACCGGAATCTCCTCCGGAATAATACTCATGGCTAGCGAGAGCCCATGCAACAACGCATGAATCCACATTCCGCTCTGTCCGAATTTTAACGCAACCACGAGCACAAAAGCAATGAATCCAACCCAGGCCATCCGTTGCACAAAGCGCTTGATCTGTTGTTGAAGGGGTGTAGGTGGCGGCGTAATAGTTTGCAAGGTTTTACCAATTTGGCCGAACAACGTTTTGATGCCAACCTCCGTGACACGAAACACTCCGGAGCCGCTAAGCACCATGGTACCCCGATAAACGGGATTACGCTCGCCCATCCCTTTCAATACAGGCAAACTTTCTCCGGTTAGCATAGATTCATTTATACTCAAATCAAAAGCCTCCAACAGGAGGCCGTCGGCCGGCACAACTACGCCTTCCTCGAGCATGACCATATCACCCACCACAACCTCCTGCACGGGTACCAATATTCGCTTGCGATTCCGATATACGGTTGTTTCAGGTTCGGTGAGCTCTTGAAGGGCTTTGAGAGCTGCTGCACTGCGCAATTGTTGAAAAACAGAAATAGAAGATACAAGGAGGAGGGCTACCAGTAAAATGGCCATCTCCCGATACTCGCCAATGATGAAATAAATAAGTACCGTCAGCAAGAGCAGTAAAAACATCGGTTCGGTGACCGTTTCGCGCAACAGCCGGAAGCGGGTACGGTGCTGTGACGTTGGCAAGGTATTTACACCAAACAACCGACGTTGCTCCAACACCTGCGAATCATTCAATCCCTGCCAGTCTGTTTTCACCGGGGTTGGGTGTTGATCCTCCATGATGTTTTAAGCTTGAAGGGATTGCTACCTGTATGAAACCAATTATTTCATACAATTAATTATCTTTGTGCATCGCAACTTTAGCTCAGTTGGTTTAGAGCATCACGTCGACAACGTGAGGGTCAGTGGTTCGAGCCCACTAAGTTGCACGAAGCCGATTTATCGGCTTTTTTTAATCTAGGTTTTTGACAAATGATTTAAACGAATTGGTCAACCCGCGCCATTCCTGCTCCATCATTCCTACATGTTCAACCAGGACAACATTGTCGTGATTGAGCGTATCCAGTAACTTTCCCTTGTTTTCAATCAGGTCTTTTCGCAGCAAATAGGCATTTCGATTTAATGTATTCTTCAAACCATACAGAGTCTTCTTCCAATCAACAAATGCTTGTTGAAACCGGCTTCGCTCTTCCTCCTCCGCATGATCGGCGTGATTCACAAACCGGTCGCCTACTTCCAACAGCATATCATCCAATACATCCAGCTGCCGTTCGTAATACGAAATCACACGCTTCATATGTTCGTATTTAGACTGCCACCGGGTTGCATCTGCCTGATTCATTGTAAAAGATTATCCATCCAAAAATGGCGAATGAAACAAGCGCGTTAAATGACCGCGATTGTACTATCCAATGATGCGTGTCAGATGCTAATAACTTTTACGAATAACAGCAGAACTATTGTTATCAACTAACCGCAATCATCGGTTACCTACCTATTTGTCATGACTATCCGGATTGCCGTTGTGTAGATTTACATTATTCAAGCACAAAAAAAAGTAAACTATGAAACACGCATTGACCCTTTTTCTAATTATGTTATCCGGCATGGCTGGAGCACAAGATGTGAGCACAGGTACAAAGAAGGCGCGTAATTTTTATTTGGCCGCATCTATAGGTCCTGCATTCCCTGTGGGTAAGTTCGCTTCGGCGGATTTGAGCACCGACGATGAGGCTGGATTGGCCAAAACAGGCTATAATTTAAACCTGCACGCCGGCTATACACTCACTAAGGGCTTCGGTTTATCCTCTAGTATTTTCATGTCGCGCTTTAAAGTCGATAATGACGCAGTCTCCCGTTTTTTAAATGGATCCGGTGGCAGTGGTGTGAGTGCAACAGCTGACCACTGGCAATACTGGGGCATTATGGCGGGACCGATGGGCATTATTGATGTGGGTGATAATGTGTACCTGGATGTTCGGGCGCTGATGGGATTTGCCCGGGCTAATTTACCGGTGATCAATTTCACGCTGGAAGGCATCCCGGATTTATCCGCGGTTACGCCTGACCGCTGGACGGATGCTTTTTCCTGGCAGATCGGAACCAACCTTCGGTATAATTTTACAGACAGGGCCTGTTTTTTCACCAATGTGGACTACAATTTCATGCGGCCAAAATGGAGTTACGATGTTACTGAAAACGGAAGTACCCGTAATGTATCCATCGAGCAAAAAATGGGTGTTCTGGACATTAGTCTGGGAGTGGGAGTCAATTTGTAAACCCAATCGCCCGTGGATGAGGAGGCCTTGTGCCTCCTTTTTTATTGTCCGAGTTTTTGCCGAATATCAAGTTGATGCTTGGCAGCTGTTTCGCGGGCCAGTTCATACCCGGCGTCAGCATGACGAATGACACCCATTCCGGGATCATTCGTTAATACCCTTGACAGTCGAGCAGCCGCCTCATCGGTGCCATCAGCGACAATGACCATACCCGAGTGGATACTGTATCCCATGCCAACACCACCGCCATGATGTAAAGATACCCAGCTTGCACCACCGGCCGTATTCACCAAAGCATTCAGGATTGGCCAATCAGCCACTGCATCACTTCCGTCAAGCATGGCCTCAGTTTCACGGTTGGGACTTGCCACAGAGCCTGTATCCAGGTGATCTCGGCCAATGACAATGGGTGCTTTCACTTTTCCGGTACGAACCAGTTCATTAAACGCCAGGGCTGCTTTACGACGATCGCCTTGTCCGATCCAGCAGATACGGGCCGGCAAGCCCTGGAAAGCAATCCGCTCCTGCGCCATCTTAATCCAGCGCACCATACCTGTGTTTTCAGGAAACAACTGAAGCATTAATTCATCCGTCACCCGAATATCCTCCGGATCTCCACTTAGGGCAGCCCAGCGAAATGGACCTTTCCCCTCGCAAAACAATGGCCGAATATAGGCCGGAACAAATCCCGGAAAATCAAAGGCATT
>CAZZJF010000160.1:0-5746 GCA_964654325.1 uncultured Ferruginibacter sp. | reverse complement strand
TAGCCGTCAGGCAGCCCGCCAGATGGTTAGTCACAAACACATCACCGTAAACGGAGAGGTGGTGAATATTCCTTCGTACAGCTGTGTTCCGGGTGACGTGATCGGTCTGAAAAACAAATCAGCCGCTAACAATACCATCACGGAGAAGCTGCGTGGTAAAAATCCGAAGTTCAACTGGCTCGACTGGACAGAATCTGAGATGAAAGGCACCTTTGTCGCCTATCCTGAAAGAGAATCGGTTCCAGAAAACATCCGTGAACAACTTATCGTCGAATTGTACAGTAAGTAATCTAAGTAATCATTGCCACGATTCGAAAAAAACGGACATCACCAACCATAAACAACAACAACCATGGCCATACTTAATTTTGTTAAACCAGACAAGATCGTCCTTCAGAAAGCGACTGATTTTGAAGCGCAATTCGAATTTCGTCCGCTGGAACCCGGATACGGTGTAACCATCGGTAACGCCCTTCGCCGCGTTTTGCTCAGCTCCCTGGAAGGATACGCGATCATTGGTGTGAACATAGCCGGTGCTGACCACGAGTTTGCAACGCTCAAGGGTATCACCGAAGACGTTACGGAAATCATTCTGAACCTCAAGCAGGTTCGGTTCAAAGTGAAAGGCGATCAGGATGTTTCTTCTGAGAAAGTCACCCTGTCGATCAAAAATAAAACCGAATTCACAGCCGGTATGATCGGCGATGCCTCACCTGCTTTTGAAGTCATGAATCCGGAGTTGCTGATCTGCACACTCGATAACAGCGCTAAACTGGATATCGAAATCACCATCGGAAAAGGTCGCGGATACGTTCCGGCGGAGGAGCACCGTGAAAAAAGCAATCACTTCGGATATATCCCGGTTGATTCCATCTTTACACCAATCAAGAATGTGAAATATACTATCGAGAATACGCGGGTGGAACAACGGACCGACTTCGAAAAGTTGATCATGGAAGTAGCCACCGATGGAACCATTCATCCGGAAGATGCTGTCAAGCAAGCCAGCCGGATCTTGATCCAGCACTTGATGATTATCACCGACGAGAATATCACCTTTGATACCAAAGAAGATAAAAAAGAAGATCTGGTGGATGAGCATACCCTGCAATTACGCAAGATGCTGAAAACACCATTGGAAGACCTCGATCTCTCGGTTCGTGCATTCAACTGTCTCAAAGCAGCAAAAATTAATTCGCTGAGCGAACTGGTTCAGTACGAGCAAGAAGACCTAATGAAATTCCGCAACTTCGGTCAGAAATCACTGAGTGAAATCGACCAGGTGTTGCACGAGCGTGGTCTGAGCTTCGGTATGGATCTGAGCAAACTCAAACTCGACGACGAGTAAACCTAACACGGCGAAAACGGGGTCAACTATTTTTCGCTTTATTATCAACACCCTGTAATTCCTGACACGGTATAGGGTCAAAAACAAATGTCATGCGTCACGGAAACAAAAACAACAACTTAAGCAGAACGGCTTCTCATCGTCGTTCCTTGCTGATGAACCTGGGATGTCAGCTGATTGCCAACAAGCGTATCACTACCACCTTGGCTAAAGCAAAAGCACTGCGTACCTATATCGAACCACTGATCACCAAAACCAAAGCGAACAGCACGAAAGAGGAGATCATGCACAACCATCGGATTGTATTCAGCTACCTGAATGACAAACAAGCGGTGAAAGAACTGTTTACCGTCGTTGCGCCGAAAGTAGCCGGTCGTCCGGGTGGTTATACTCGCATCATCAAATTAGGCGCTCGTATCGGTGATAACGCCGAGCTGGCCCTGATTGAGCTGGTCGATTTCAACGAAATCTACGGCAAAGGCGTGTCGGCGGATGCCGAAGCGGCTCCGGTGAAGAAAACACGTCGTTCCGGCGCTAAGAAAAAAGCGGCAGCCACTGACGAAGCGGCTCCGGAAACACCAGCCGAAAACGAAACAAGCGGTACCGACACCGAAACGCAAGCCTAATTATGGCATTTTGTTCACGATATGGCCCCGAATTTATTCGGGGCTTTTTTTTATTTCCTAACTTCCTTTTCTTTGCGAAACAATGATGCCAACAGAAACCAAACACCGCGCAACCCTGATTTTAGAAGATGGTACCCGATTCATCGGACGGGCCTTTGGATACATTGGTACGGCCACGGGAGAGATTTGTTTCAATACCGGTATGACCGGCTATCAAGAAGTTTTTACGGATCCCAGTTACGCTGGCCAGGTGATTATTATGAACAATGCCCATATTGGAAACTATGGAGTGTATGCCGCTGACGTGGAAAGCGATGGCGTAAAAGTCAATGCAGTCATTGGCCGCAATCTAGAAGCAGCGTTTAGTCGCCAACTGGCCGAAGGCGATCTGCACACGTATCTGAACAAGCAACAAATTGTATGTATTGACGGCGTTGATACGCGCGCGCTGGTCAGTCATGTTCGCACCAAGGGTGCGATGAATTGCATAGTCAGTTCTGATGGTACACCCGATGCAACCTTGGCGGGCATGCTTAAATCGACGGCGTCCATGTCAGGAAGGGAACTGGCCTCAACGGTATCAACCAAAGAACCGTACATACTGGAAGCAGCCAATCCGATACTGCGGGTATCCGTGCTTGATTTTGGTGTGAAGAAAAATATTCTTTCCTGTCTAACCGAGCGAGGGGTTTCCGTCAAGGTATTTCCGGCAAAAACAAGTATCAGTGATCTGCTGTCATACAATCCCGATGGGTTTTTCCTGAGTAATGGTCCAGGCGATCCGGCGGCTATGGCCTATGCGGTGGAAACGGTGAAAGCGATTTTGGAAACCGGTAAGCCTTTATTTGGTATTTGTTTGGGGCATCAGTTGCTCGCCCTCGCAAACGGAATCAGAACATTCAAGATGCACCATGGTCATCGGGGATTGAATCATCCGGTAAAAAACATCATCACGGGTCAGTCGGAAATCACCACACAGAATCATGGTTTTGGTGTTGATCCGGAATCGGTCCGCGCGAATCCGGCGGTGGAGATAACCCATCTAAACCTGAACGACCAGAGCATTGAAGGCATTCGGTTGAACAATAAACCGGCATTTTCCGTCCAGTATCATCCCGAAGCGACCCCTGGTCCGCACGACAGTCGTTACTTGTTCGATGATTTTGTGCGAATGATGCAAACCCATGCTGTGCGCTCCTGATCCCTTGGCAGGAACCTCAAGCATCCATAAATAATTCATCATGAAAATAGCGATCATCAATGGCCCCAACCTGAACCTGCTGGGTAAACGGGAGCCCGATATCTATGGTACACGTAGTTTTGAAGAGTATATGGAGTATCTCACCAAAACATATACCGACGTTACATTCAGCTATTTTCAAAGCAATGTGGAAGGGGAGATCATCAATGAGCTTCACCGGGTGGGATTTGATGTGCATGGTATCATTTTGAATCCGGGGGGATATACCCATACATCAGTTGCGATTGGCGATGCGGTGGCGGCCATACCGGCCACTGTTATCGAAGTTCACATTTCCAATATACAGGCGCGGGAAGAATTTCGTAAAATCTCCCACATCAGTGCGCACGCCAAAGGTGTGATCTCCGGTTTGGGTTTCCGGGGGTACGAACTGGCCCTGCACTATTTTATTCAATAATGAAGTCGTTAGCGAGGAGGATTCGCCAGTAGGGTCGCTATTTTCCGTTCAAAACGTCGCAGCGCTTTTTCCTGGTTCAGAATGAAACTATTTTCGCTGATTGGACCAATCACCACATCCATCTCTTTTCGGTTTTCGTAGACCATTGCGCGGAACGGATTTTGGTAATCTTTTTCCCGCGAGGTTCGGATACCGGTTGTCATCCATCGTTTGGTTTGGCCTGTCGTCTGCAGCAGGGCGATCCATTGTTTTTTGGTGAAAGCGGCCGGTTTTAAGGATTCGAGTTCGAGATAACAGGTATACGCATGCCGCAGTTTATTTAGACTGTATTTTTCCCCTTCTTCATGATAAAAACGATGCACCTGTTCCCATTGATTTATTTTTCCTGCCTTGATCGCTTTTTTTAATGCGTCAATACGATCCGCTTGTATGAGTTGACCGCCAGCATTGATCCAGTGGGAACGCTTGTTTTCCGGACGCATCGAGGAAAGTATTTTTTTGTAATTCGTTGTTTGTTGCACATCCAGTTGGTTGATCAGCAAGGATCCAAAATAATAGTGGACCAGTTGCCGGTATACTGCAAGAGAGGCGGATACCTTGGTGATCAGAATTTTTCGTTTGGAGTTTTCCCAGCCGGTTATGATAGCCTCATCTTTTTCATTGGGTTTGAGCTTTTGCAAGAACCGAATGGCATCCATGATTTCGTTGATGGTATCCGGACCCAGGTAATCAAATTCGATAGTTTGCATTTTATGAATCCGCTTGTCGCGATCCTCGTATTTCCAGGCATTGCGTGCCAGCGCGTACATGTTGTACATAAACCAGTATGCCGGCATGACCACGAGTCGGTCGTTGGACATATCCTGACTGATCAGTGAGAACGGAATCGGTATATCGAGTTCTGCCGGATAGTCGCCTTTGGCAATGATGGTAAAAGAGGCAAAGCGGGAATTGTGTTTCAGACTTACACACAAGCCGGGCCAGAAGCCTCTGCCGGCAATGATTTCACCATCGGCACCGCGGCTGTTGTGGTTGCTACCGATGGTCGCTCCGGCGGCAATATTACTTTGGCCCATGACCAGGGAGGCGCAGAGAAAAGAGTTGTTATGGTGTTGTTCATGTGCGGGAAACACCATCGTGTTCAAAACCTCACAACAGGAAATAGTCGAATTGTTTCCAAGGTACGAGTTGATCAGTCGGGCGCCGTATTTCAATTGCGAATGCGAGGCGGTAATGAATCGTACGGCTTTTACGCCATAAAAAATCCGGCATCCATATCCAACAATGCCATTTACCAGTTCGCATCCTTCACCGATTTGTGTTTTACGATCAGCATCACTGTTGATTGTGAGGTTTTTTAATTTGTTGGCACCTTTGATATAGGCATCACTGCCAATCAGGGTGTCTTTAATGATCAAGCTGTTCTTGATAACGGTGCGTGCGCCGATGCGTCCGTAATAACCTCGTTGTGCATCGAATTTTTTTTCGGTGAGTTCACGAAAACGTTTCATCAGTAGCTTATCTGAACGATAGCGGCTCCACAGGTATGCGTCACCGGCCAGCATGCCGTCGAAAGGAATGATGCTGCGACCGCCGTTTTCATTGCAGATTTCAATAACGATTCTGCGTTTCTCATCGGTTTCTCCCTGTTTGAGAATACCGTTACCAAATTTTGCTTTATCGGTGCAGGCTAGTTCGTTGATATTCACCAGCATTACGTACTCATCGATGATGTAGTGACTCAAGTAGCGGACCTGATCTATGCAAACATGGTCGCCGATATCGGCGCTAATGATTGTGCTGTTGTATAGACCTTCGGCAATGCGAAGGTTATGAAATTCATGATAGGAGGGTTTCAAGTCTCCGATGCGCACCAATCCAAAAAACCGGCAGTTATGGACGAGCGTTGGATCGAATCCCGCACTCACCCGTATATCGTTCCAGTTCGAAGCGGTATTGCCGTTCGATTGCAGGATGGCCCGCTGTTGGGCGGTCAGTTTTTTGTATCGCCCTTTATTCTTTAGTTGCTGATTTCGTAAAAAGTATTCATCCTTGTCCTTGGGTAAAAAGCGGGGTTCTATAAAATCATACCCCAATGATGCGACGGGAAACGT
>CAZZJF010000159.1:0-5836 GCA_964654325.1 uncultured Ferruginibacter sp. | reverse complement strand
CAACAATTACTGCCGGATATACCCAACCACTGCTGCTCCCCGACATCTCCGTAAATGCATATAATGGAAAGGTCATTACAAAATGGATGCATACCGAAAAAAACATTACGGCTATCCTGATTCAACGCTCGTATGACAGCACCAGACACTTCTCTACAATTGGCACTGTATTAAATCCATTGAATACTGAAAACGGCTATCTTGATCCATCGCCTCCGTATGAATGGATGTACTACAGGGTCATGATAATGTATGAAGGTGGTCAATATATCATCGGCCCTTCTCGACGCAGTCCAAGGTCAGTAAAACAATTACCCGAGCTACTCGTAACCAACTACCCCATCCAGCAACCACACCCACTTCAGCCATCAATTCCAACACGCGATTCAGTGGAAACAGTAACTACAGTTGACAGCTCAGACAGGATGTTGACTATTGACATCCCCCCGGTCGCTGATCCGCCGATTCCCAGCGAGGACACTGTTTTTACCGGCACACCCAAAAGTGAAACAACTGCCTTATTACTAACGCCAACGCCAACCAGCCAACCCCTGCCATCGGTTAAAAATAGTCTGCCCACTTCCTTACCGCAGACATCCATTCAAATTCAAACACCCAAACTCATCGTCACATCCTATCCCAGCCAGCGAATTTTTGTCAGTAAAAACAGTCAAATCAGTCTGTCATTCCCTCAACAGGATCTGACACAATATCGTATCGTATTCTACCGGGAGAACAATGAAAAACTGTTTGAGATCAACCAATTGACAGACCCGTACATCACCTTGCAGAAGGCCAACTTTCAACAAGCCGGATGGTATTACTTCGATATTTACAGAGGCAACGACCTTATTGAAAAAAACCGCATGTATATCGCGAAAGAGAAATTCAAAAGCATGCTTAACTGAGCGGCAAACCAAAAACAGCTTGAAATTCACTGGCGATGATCTCCCGAACATCCTGCAAAGACAACTCCTCTCCTAACTCCTGACGCATCGACGTTACCGCTTTACCCTGTATACCACAAGGGATGATATGACTGAAATACTGTAGATCAACATTGACATTGAGTGCAAAACCGTGCATGGTCACCCAACGACTACACCGGACACCCATCGCACAGATTTTTCGGGCTTGGTGGGGATTATCGGCATCCAACCAAACCCCGGTTTCACCCGGACTTCGGCCGGCTATGATTGAAAAATGAGCCAGGGTGTTAATAATCACTTGTTCCAGCGAACGCAGATATAGCCCAATATCCGTATGCCATTTTTCCAGATCCATTATCGGATAGCCAACGATTTGACCCGGGCCATGAAAGGTGATATCACCGCCCCGATTGGTTCGATGAAAATCAATACCCCTCTCCTTGACCTCGGGCATGGAGAGCAATAGGTGTTTTTCATCTCCGGTTTTTCCCAGGGTATATACCGGCGGATGTTCACAGAAGATGAAATAACTGGTTGTTGGCGCTTTGCTTATATCGTTATCGTCGGATACCTGCCGATGACGCATTTTTTGTTCAACGTTTTGTTGTAGCAGGTCCTCTTGCCGGCTCCATGCCTCAGCATAATCTACCAGTCCCCAATCTTGCCGTTGAATTGTGTGCATGAATGATACAAATGTACAGATTCCGGTTGCGAACAGGCACATGAATTCTATAATATCCAATACCTTTGAGGTATGAGAGACACGGATCAGTCTAATCCTGAAGAGGAAACCACAGACGCGGAAGATGGTTTATATGAACGGCTGTCTTTAACGGTCGACAAAGGCCAGGAGTCGATACGGATTGATAAATTTTTGATGATCCGACTGGAGGGTGCCACCCGCAATAAAATCCAGCAAGCCATTGAAGAGGAACGGGTACTGGTCAATCAAAAACCAATCAAAAGCAACTATAAAATCAGACCCGGTGATTGGCTGACGGTATACGACGACAAGCATCCGGATGCGTCGAACATCATTCCCCAAGACATCCCGCTTGACATCGTGTATGATGATGATCAGTTGTTTGTAATCAACAAACCGGCCGGCATGGTCGTTCATCCAGGCAGTGGCAATCCGGATCATACGCTTTTGAATGCGGCCGCATTCTATCTCAAAAAACAAAATCCGGCACTCGACGAAACATCCCTTCCCCGCTATGGCCTCGTCCATCGCATCGATAAAAACACAAGCGGACTCCTGGTGATGGCGAAAACACAAACAGCCATGAGTCATCTGGCTAAACAATTTTTCAATCATACCGTACATCGCCGATACCTGGCGCTTGTATGGGGCAATGTTGAAAACGATCAAGGAACCATCGTGGCGCATGTTGGCCGACACCTGAGACACCGAAAGCTTTTTACCGCCTATCCGGAGGGTGACCACGGGAAAGAGGCGATCACCCATTACACGGTACTTGAGCGCTTTCATTATGTAACCCTGGTGGAGTGCCGACTGGAAACAGGCAGGACACATCAGATTCGGGTGCATATGCAATACATCGGACATCCGCTTTTCAATGATGACTTTTACGGCGGCGATAAAATAGTAAAAGGAACCGTGTATGCCCGGTACAAACAATTCGTTGATAACGCGTTTTCACTTTGCGCCCGACATGCACTGCATGCACGTGAACTTGGTTTTGTTCATCCTGTCAGTGGTGAAGAATGCCTGTTCAATAGTCCAATACCGACAGACATGCAGGCTGTCATTGAAAAATGGCGACATTATATCCATCAAAAAAAATAAGGCTACTCATTCGCTGAATGCAGTAAAGCGAATAAAAAAAGCGGCTCGCTCCCGCTTCTTAAATGCCACTTTCCAGTTGCCGAGATAATAAATGGTTTCGGGTACCCACAGGGTTTTCCATGGCATCAATTTAACGCGCATTGTCACATCAAAATCATAGAAACCCGCGCGGTAACTAAGGGTGTATTCCCGATTGACAATCTGATACGAGTCGAAGGTAAACCAGGTTTTCATGCGATCAACGACTACCGCATCCTCATGACCGGGCTTGACCGTTTGCTGAAACAACAAAAAGGACTTCCCGTCGATGGTATCTTCCCGTAGCTCCATATCATAATGACCTAATTTACCCTCATCCAACATAGCTGTCTTTGAACCCATAAAGGGAATGCCAGGTATTCGTTTTCCGGGATTGAAAAACAACATTTTCAACATGTCTTTATGTTTCTCAATACCTTTTTTTCCGGATCTTGTAACCGAGCGATTACCAATCACATTCGACTCTCCGCAAACTAGACTTTTAGTATAAAACAACGAGGTAAATAGTTCGGCGGTGTAATACGTCAGGCTACTGTCCGACTGATAATAGTCACCAAGCACCCGTTCATCTATCCATTCTGAAAAGCGGCACGACCCGTTTCGTCGTTGTCGGGTTTGCGAGTGAGATGCGGCCAGGACGCGTCCCTTTTTATCGAAAAACCGAATATCATTTTCCGATTCAAATTGGAGTATGCGTAAATTTTTAAACGCTTTATAAAAACTCGTATCATTTCGAACCTTGTCCAAAAAAACCGGAACGTTTACACCGGTCCGCAGAATCACCTCAGAAAGGGTTACGTAATTGGAGTGTTGGGCAATACTGTCCAAATCAACCGGTTTCTGTGCCCATGAACTGAGCCACAGCCATGCACAAACGAAGCAGCCGATTGCCTTGGATTTCATGTCTTTATTTATGAAAGACCATTCGATAATCCACCCGAACTTTTCCTTTACTGATGTCGTCGAGTTTTCGTTTCAAGAGCGTTCGTTTGAAAGCCGAGATATGATCGATAAAAAGTTTTCCTTCGAGATGATCATATTCATGCTGGATTACCCGCGCCGTAATTCCATTGAAAGTGCGGGTGTGTTGTGCGCCCGTTTCATCCTGAAATTCTATAATAATTTCGGGATGCCGATCGATATCTTCCCGAATACGGGGTATACTCAGACAGCCTTCGTTATAGGCCCATTTTGTTCCCGATTCCTGGATCATTTGTGCGTTGATGAATACGCCCTTGTAGCCCGGCGCATCGGGATAAATGCCTTCTTCATCTTGTTCCAGATTATTGAAAATCTGCTCTGTATCTACCGTAAAAAGCCGAATAGATCGATTGACCTGCGGGGCGGCCAACCCAACACCGGCACTATTGTACATAGTTTCCCACATGTTCGCAATGAGTGTATTTATTTCGGCATCTATTTCTTCAACGGGGACAGCCGTTTTTCGGAGTACCGGAGAACCATAAGCAACAACTGGCAGAATCATGCGTAAAGATTTAGCTGCAAAAATACAATTTGATCAAGCAGTTACGGTGTATTACGCTGCAAATATTCCTGTAAAAGGATAGTAGCGGCAATTTCGTCCACCAGCTTTTTATCCTGTCGTTGCTTTTTTCGCAATCCCATCTCCAACATAGCCTGCTTAGCCATTTTAGACGTAAACCGTTCGTCCACGGTTTCAATGGCCATATTCGGAAACGTTTTACGGATTGAATCAATTGCCTTTCTGACGAGTGGTGTGGCATGCGTGTCGGACTCATCCCAGTTTAGTGGCATGCCAATAATTAGTTTCTCTACCTGTTCTGCACTAAAATACTGTTTCAAAAACGGAATGAGCTTGGGCGTATCGATGGTTGTCAGACCGGTTGCTATGATCTGAAGGGGATCGGAAACTGCGATACCCGTTCGTTTTCCGCCGTAATCAATCGCCATGATTCTGGGCATGTGTTAAAAAAGTTGAATGAAGTCAAGTATTACAAACAGTGAAAATGCGATCGAAGCCACGCCATTCGTCGTCATAAATGCCATATTGACTTTAGAAAGATCATGTGGTTTCACCAGCGCATGTTGCCAGACCATCATGACGGAAAATAATAACGCACCTATCCAATAGAATATCGAGTTCGCGACCAATACACCAATTATGATGACAACAGCAATAGCTATAGCATGAAGCAACCGAGAAATAAAAAGCGCATTCCGTTTGCCGATCCTGGCTGGAATCGAATGCAATCGCTGCGCCCGGTCGAATTCTTCATCCTGCAACGCATATACAATATCAAAACCGCTGACCCAGTTCAATACAACCACTGAAAACAAAATGGGCAACCAATCAAAAGTAGCAGTCAGCGCCAGATATGCGCCAATCGGTGCAATCGATAAACCCAGACCAAGCACCAGGTGACAGAGGGCTGTGAATCGCTTAGTGTAACTGTAAATCAAAATAATGAAAAGCGCCACAAAACTCAGTATAAAACAAATACGGTTGAGCAGCAAGGTAGTGAGTATAAAAAGGATCGAAGCAACCACGGAAAAAATTAGTGCGTTACGAGCCTGAATTCGGCCGGCCGGAATTTCGCGCTTCGCAGTACGTTTATTTTGCGCATCGAAATCACGATCCAGATAACGATTAAACGCCATGGCCGCACTCCTAGCAAAAATCATACAACCTATTACAGGCAGAAATACATGTATCAGCATAGACTCGTCGACCAGTTCTTGTACAGAACGTCCTTCGCGTTCAGACAGCTGAAGCAACCCTAACACTAATCCGACCAGGGCAAACGGCATGGCGAAAATGGTATGTGAAAATCGTATTAAGGATAAATAATCACGCATGCTGTTGGTTTTGCTGCATCCTCGTTCGGATAATCTCCCATAACACAACACCGGCCGCGGTGGCCACATTCAATGAGTGCTTCATGCCCAGTTGCGGAATCTCCAGACATCCATCGCATTGCTGGATCGTATCCTGTTCGACACCGGTAACTTCATTACCAAATATGACTGCCCATTTTTGATCCGCGTCGAAGGCCATCTTTTCCAGAAAAACAGCTTC
>CAZZJF010000158.1:0-5850 GCA_964654325.1 uncultured Ferruginibacter sp. | reverse complement strand
CTCGATACCGCCAATTCAGATATTGCGTGGAAAGCGGTGTTTGAAAAAAAACGGAATCCGGTGGAAATATCCAATCTGGATCGAGGCCGGAAAAATCAGGCTCAGCCCCTAACACACGCATCTGTTCCTGCAAGCGCTCTTCCTGGTATTTTGACGGCAGTACAGCACCAATACCCATGTGTAATGGCATCTTACCGGTTATCCTCCAGCCCATTTTGAGATAGCCCGGTCTGCTCTTTTCATTTGGAGAGTTGAAAACCAAGGATATGCCGTCCTGGGTACATGCCTCTACCGCGTTCATGGTCAGCGTTTTGAAAATACCCTTGCCCTGGTGAGCCGGATCAGTAGCGGTATCCACCGCACGCACTGCCTGAATCGTTTCAGTTTGAGTCTGCCAGGTCCAGCGCATAAATGCCCGCAAGCCAATGATCGAACCTTGCTCTCTGGCCAGGAAAAAGGCTGACTGACCAAACGGATTTTGAAAATGCTTCCAGCGAATGGTATGCTCTGTGATAGGAATCTTGTCCTCGCCCAAACTACGTTTAAGCAGCGCAATCATCTCCGGAAAATCATGGTCGTATGCAGGGGTTATTTCCATGGTTGTTAATGTTGATAGCCCACGTAATGATTTTCAAGGAGAGCAACCATCTGTTTCATGCTGAATGCGGCCTGTACGCGTTGCCGTGCGCGGGCGCCAAATACCGCCATCTGATCCGGCTGTTGTAAAAAGTATTCCACGTGCACCGCCAATTGCCTCCAGTTATCAGCCGATTCCATCAATCCTTCCTCCCCGTGACGAACCAACTCCTTGATACCGCCCACATCGGTGGTTACAATGGCACAGCCCATACTCATTGCTTCCAGGAGGGCAATAGGCAGTCCCTCGAAGGCAGACGTCATCATAAAAATATCAAAAGCCGAGAGCCAGGGCATTACATCCGATTGCAGACCGGCAAAATGAACGACGTGTTCGATGTGCAGGGTGCGCACATGAGCCATGATCTCCTCACGCATAGGACCATCACCCACGATACAAGCTTTGATATTCGAATGTTGTTTGTGGACAGCTGCAATAACCTCCAGCCACTCCTTGATTCGTTTCTGTTGCCGAAAGACAGCGATGGTGCCGATCAGGATTTCAGATGCTGCCACACCCAGGTCCGCGCGTTTTTGTTGTCGCAAAAGATCATTACGCTGAAAGGATGCTGTATTGACCCCATTCAGGATCGTATCAACCGGAATAGCCGGCTTGATATTGGTTTGGATGGATTGGGCCACATCGGCCGACACCGCAATCGCCTTGCTTTGCCAGTTGAAGGTAAATCGATTCATGAACCGCGTCAGAAAATGATAGCGTTCCTGTATGTTGTGTTCGGTGTATAAAACGGGCACACCGGTCATTTTGTGGATGATTCGTCCGGCAATACCGGCCCAGGGCAAATGACAATGAATGACCTGGATTTTATGTTTACGCACATACCGGATCAGCGCCGGAATCCGAAATAAAATAGCGATGTTGTTTTTAGCCGGTACATTTTCTACAAGGCCGCCGGCTTGGGTCAGTCCATCGACCATCTGATTTTTCCAAGGCAGGAAATAGATATAATGAAATTCAAAAAGGTCTTTGCGGTGGATTTTCAGTGTTTCCTGCAACAGCATTTCCGCGCCGCCGCGTCCCAGTGATTTAACAATATGCAAGACCTTCATGCGCACAGTGGATAATTGGAATGGATGTAGATCAGTACAGACGATTTACCGCAAGTAAGAAAAAAATGAATGCTTGCTCGGCAATCAAGATGATTTTTTCTTCTTTTCCGGATCGTTGGTATAATAGCTGTAGCCGTACTTCCGCTTGTAGTAGTAATAACCATACTTATAGCCGAAGTAACCGCTATTCCGAACCCCATTGAACACGATCGCCATGCTTTTGAACAAGCCACGTTGTTGCCACTCATTGATTTCTTGTACCTGTTCTTTCACGGTTTGTTGGAAACGGGTCACAATGATTGATACGTCGGCCCAGGCCGCCAGAATCTGCGCATCAGCCACAATACCGAACGGGGGCGTATCAACCACTACGACATCATAGTGCTTGTCCAAGTATTCTTTCAGCGAGATCATGGATGGATTCGATATCAACTCCTGCGGATTGGGCGGAATGGCACCGGATGGAAAGAGATCCAGTTTTTCATGTTCAGTATCAAACACCGGTATAATAATGTCAGCAGGCGATTGCTTACCCAACAACATGGAGGACAACCCAATTTTAGGCTCCGCCATGCCCAACGCTTTGGTGATTTTTGGACGACGAAGGTCAAACTCCAGCATGGCAACACGCTTTCCCTGTAATGAAAAACTTTTAGCAATGTTCATCGAGAGGAAAGACTTTCCCTCACCACTCACACTGGAGGTTAGGATGATATAATTACAAGGCTTCGCCGGATCCAGGTAAAAACTCAAACTGGTCCTCAGCGACCGAACCTGCTCACCAAACATCGAGCGGCTTGATCCCTCGATGACAAATGGAAAATTGGTTGCGTTGGAAATCTGTTCGAGTTCAGCCAAAACAGGTATGTCTGTAATAGCTTGTAATTGTTTTTTGGAAATGATTTTCTTGTTGAAAATCTCTTTCAATATCGCAAAGATGATTGGCAGCAACAGGCCAATGAAGATGGAAATGATCAGAATCTGTGATCGAGACGGAGAAAGCGAGGCATTAACTTTTACGGGCGGGAATAAGGTTTTGGTGTTAACTGTGACCGAGGCTTTGGCAATGGCCGCTTCTTCCCTTTTTTGTAAAAGTGTCAGGTAAAGTTGTTCCTTGATGTTTTGAAAGCGAGTTTTATCGATCAGTTCGCGTTCGGCAACCGGAATGTTGCGTATGATATTACTGGCTGTTGAAATTTTTTGCTGGTAGGCGTTTCGGGCTATCTGTAAGTTCGATTTGTAATTGGAAAGCTGCTTCTCCATGTTGCTGCGCATGTCGGAAATACTTTTGTCTAGCACAATCATGGTTGGATTGGTAGGCTGAGCCGTGAGCGATAGCTTATCTTTTTGCTGCAGCATTTGCTGATATTGGGTCAGCATAGATAAGAGGCCGGGATTTTCGGCTCCGACAAACGAGAGGTCAGCGTCTTTCAAGGCCGGGTTTCGGATAAAGCCCTCCAATGATCGAGCCGTTGATTCCATGATATTGACCTTGGTCAGGTCTTTATCATACTCCTGCATTTTTTGGAGATAGAGGTCGCCGTTGGCCGAATTGCCTACCAAGCCCCTGGACGATTTGAACGCAGCCAATGCCGACTCAATCGAGTCCAGTTCACGGCGCAAAGGCGCCATCCGCTGTTCAATAAATTCTATCGCCTGTGAAAATCCTAGGGATTTATCCCGTTCCAGCACCGTATTACACAATTCGACCAGGCCATTGAGAATATCAACGGCACGTTCACTTGAAACATCCGAATACCTGATTGTAATGATGTTACTTTCCTTAGTGGTAGCAATACTTATTTTTTTACTGAGCGCAAACGCCGTTACGATGGAATTCGTACTGTAACAAACAATCGGACTCTGGGTACTGAACGGCTGGAGCCGGTTTACCACAATTTGATGTTTGCCAAGCGTAAAAGGTTGATCCCATTTGGCATTTCCGGAAATGTTGCTCCATGAATACCGGAAGCCATCCTCTCTCGGAATAATCGTAAACTTGAATTCAGGCACTTCCTCGCCGGGATTCAAAATGAAACGCCAGCGAATGATCTTGTAAAAATTCTTATTGCGAAATCGACCTTGAGCATCCGCGTTGTACTGTAAACCAAGTGTATCGACCAACTGAGCCGCGACGGCAGGCGATTTCAGGTATTCAACACGGTCATTGAAGGGATCCCGTGGGTTACCAAAAAAAGCCTGTCCGAGTGACACTTCTTGTTTTTCCTCAATACTCAAACCGGTCGATACGGTATAAATAACGCTGGCATAACGCAGGTAGATACTACCCACCGCATAACCCAGTAATCCAAAGAGAATGATGAACGGCCAGATTGAAAAAATCCGGCGAATGTCAATATCTACACCCCCTACTTTGGTTGTGGTGTTCGGCAGCCTGTCGGGATATTCGGTATGTACACGATTACCGGGTTCCCATATATTGTGGTCTTCGCGTTGCATCAAAGTTGTTTTATGGCAAAGATGATGGCCGCTATGGAACCTAACACGGTGAATAAGCCACGCACCGGACTGTTTAGACCAACCCAGGTGGTGAGTTTGCCGGGTTTCACATAGACCAGATCATTATTGCGCAAATGATAATATGGCGATTGAAATAGCTGGCTGCTGTTGAGGTTGATCTGTGCGAACAACCGCTTTCCGCTATCCTCACGAATGACCCAAACTTGCTTCTTGTAATCAAATGGATCTTGCATCCCGGATTGTGAAAGCGCTTCCAAAATGGTCATCCGCTCATTGACAATAGGAATACTGGATCCCCGGTTGCCAAACAGAAAATAAACCCTCCCGTTTATATTTACATTGATGAATAAGTCTTTATAGTAGTACGTTAATTTCTGTTTAAGCAAATCAGCAGCCTCTACCGTTGTTTTACCGGCCAGTTCAACCCGACCCAACAATGGAAATTCAATTTTTCCGTCGGAACCAACCAAATAACCCATCTGTGGATTGCCCACATTGTTTTGACTCATTTGAAGATTGAAGGGATTTAAATACGCCGTCAGGGCCGGATCGGTTGAGCTCACCGTAATATTCAACCGGTCATTCTGACGGATGGTATGTACCGCAAACTGACTCAAGGAATCAAGCGATTGTTCAGACGGCAACTGATCATTGAACAGGTAAATATTTTTTGTACTCGTACAGGCCGTGAAGAATAACAACATGAATATTGGAAAAACAAAAAACCATCCGGTCTTTTTCATATAATCTGTTTAAAACCAATGAATTAATACGTTTCATTGGGCGGAATGGACAAAATGAAAAGCTAGCAAATATACTTTAATTTTCAGGCAAATCAGGCCGTGCAGTGAAAAAAGGAGCAAACAAGCATTAGACCGTAAAGGCGTGGTCCAGATCACAACCGGCGTCCGGTTGATCAATAGAAACTGTCTTCGATTGAGTAGCAACCATCGAATGGCGTAGCAGGAAGGTAATTAGCAACACGGATAAACCGACTATACCGCCCAACAAAAGCGATGCAGGTTCCGGACTAAGCAGGATGTATCGTGATAATAATGATCCCATAAACAAAAGCAGAAAACCAGCACGGCACCAGAGCGAACGACATTGAAAAAATAACCATCCAAAAAGAACTCCGGTATTTGCTGCATACGATGAGATGAAAGGGCTTTGCTCAAAACCCGGATGCAGTCGCTCCTGAAAAAGAATCCACCCGCCATCATGTGTCGCGTTTTTTATCAATTGAACGGCAAGCTGTGTAAACAAGACCGAACAAACCAGCGATGAAAGATCAACACGCTCCCTGAAAAATAGATACAGGAAAATAAAAAATCCAACCGAAAAAAGCATGTCTCCCATGGACGAAGCATGGATTAATACGCTTTTGAGAAATCCAGTATGATAGAACAAATCACCAACACCGAAAGGACGTAAGAGAAAAAAATACAAAAGAGATAAAGCAAAGCCGAAGACAACTAAACAAAGAACAAAGGATTTACGATGAGGGATGGGTTTCATGGTATGTAAAATAAAATCAGCCATGTTGCCAAATCATTACCACATTGAAATCAAATTATTATGAAACAGAAAAGCAACCCCGGGAGGTTGCCTTCTGTTGTTATCGCACAAGAAAACAATTACTGAAATTTGGTCCACACTTTC
>CAZZJF010000157.1:0-5895 GCA_964654325.1 uncultured Ferruginibacter sp. | reverse complement strand
ATAGAAAGCGAATAAGATCCCAATCACTGATTTTTTAGAAAAGAAACCAAGGCGATTACCAATCTGTTTCAACGGCATCCATAAGTAATTATAAAAAAAAGGGTCTAACCGCCATTCACGAAGACTCAGTATATAGAGGCTGGTTTTCAGTTTGTTTAAAAACCCTTTTCGTTGAAAAACAACCGGTGGATTAGGATGAAAAAACTGGTCGTGTATCCGGTAACTCAATACAGACGGCGAAACTAAAAGTTGATAAGATCGCAAAAAAGCATTTCCTGCAAAATGTATCAGGGCGAGCCAATGTAATCCTAAAGCTATCTCCATCCAAATGATGCCAATCTGAGCAACGGAAGAATAGGCAATCTGAGTCTTAATCGACGACTGTACCTGGGCCATAGCCGATGATGTGATACAAGTGGCCAGTCCGATTAAAATGACCAGGATCACAAATCCGGTATGATGATGCCATAATGGCCATGTTCGCATCAGCAGAAATGCGCCTATGTGCACTGATAAGGAACCGTAAAAAATAGATGTCGAAGTAGTTGGCCCTTCCATGGCCCTCGGGAGCCAGTGTGAAAAAGGAAACTGCGCTGATTTCACCATGGCCGCTATCAAAAACAAACCGGGAATCAGCCAGCTATGAGTGTAATCGCCAATTAGATTGGATTGACTTAGTTCTGATTGGTGCAATTCAATAAAAAGGATATTTTTTGAAAAATAATGATGGGAGATCCATATGCCGCACAATAAAGCGATATCGGCAATTCGGTAAAACGAAACCACTTTGAGGCCGTTTTTCACCGGCAGATACCGCTCTCGATAAAACGTTATTAGGAAAAAAGAGGTAGCTCCGATGATTTCCCACCCAATAAACATTGTTTCAAAATTGCCTGCTATCAAAATCACTTGTAAGCCTGTCAGAAAAAATAAAATATTTAGAAAAAAGCGTTTGTAGCCTTTTTCCCGGTGCATGTAATACTTGCTAAATACCGAAACCAATAGGGTGAGCAAAACAGCTACCATCAGGTAAACAAATGCATTCAGATCCATGAAAAAATCAAGTGAAAAATCCGAGTGTTCCGTTTTATACAAGACTGGGCCATGTTGAAATAAGACAGCTGGCTGCCCCGCTGTGAACCACCAAATCATCAACACCAGAAGTAAGATTAGGTGAACAGTAATCGTTGTAGTAACGACTCCCGAAATGTATTTTTCGTGTTCGTTTTTTGCAAAAATAATCAACAGGAGACCAACCAGTGGGATGCCTGTTAAATAAGGCAGATACGCGTTCATTGTTTAATGTTTAAAACGTGAGTATCCATATTCTCTTTGGTAGCATCAAGAATATGATTTGTTTTCATCAAGGGTGCTTGTTCGATGAATGCATGGATGTCATGCATCACCTTAATATCTTTATTTAAGGTTTCATACGGTTCAAAGAATCCATTGCAGAACACATACAATGATTTCTTTTCGGGATGTAGGACAACCAGATGCACCCACTCTTTTTCAAACCATTGATATAATGTCGCTTCTTTTTTTACAACCGATAAAACAATATCAGGGTAATGCTCTACGATCAGCAAGAGTCTGACCGGATCATGCACCTCTATCATTTGTAACGGAAGCCCGGGCCTGAGATCACCATCACTGCTATTCGAAACACCAATCAAACCGATGACATTATGGGGCAACTTGGTGCCGGCGCCTAGCTTGCTGTTGTCTACTCTCGAAAAATAGTATTCCAGGTTAATGCCGCCACAAACCGGTGGTAATGGACGAATAACCTGCAGTAAGATATGGCCATCAGGGTCTGTTCGGTAATCATATGAATTCATGAAAGCTCGGCGATCAAAGAAAATATTTTTTACAACGCTTCTATTTCCTACAAAACAGAGCGCATTTGTTCCGTGACCTAGTTCTGGTCTGGGTTCAAAAAAGGAAACAGCCCTTTTTTTTATGGAATGACGAACGTGCTTAATGGGCTTATTGACATCAATGGAGGCAAATCGTCTGGATCGTTCCTTGGCATTCAGATCAAGGGCATTTTCAAATAAGGAAACATGCTGCTGATGGATGTTTTTCAGGCTTTCATTCAGTAAATGTGTATCATAGAAGACGATTTCATCGGAAGCCGTATCATGCATAGATCCAACAAAGATGGTCTCTTCGGGAATGACAATACCATTCCGTTTAAGTCGCTCACGAACGCCAGGATGATTAGCCATAAAAGAAAAAACACGGGCGTTGGTCGCACCGGGTCTTCCGCTGCAGGCTCCGCAGTCATGTGCACCGTGATGGGGATTATTGGCGCTGCTGCTGCCATGCGCCACCATGTAAATGATCGATGCAAAATGTTGAATCATGCCGATTCCACGTAAGACAGATTCAACCCGGACAGTCATTTCGTCTACCGTAAATCCTAACTGTAACCCGTTTTCGATGGCCTTCGGATGGTCATTCTCGACCTGAAGCGCCCCTTCAATATTCATGTGAGAAAATGCATTAGAAATAGCCGGCGACATGGAGGGTCTGAACAAATTCAAAAAAAGGCGCACAGGCGACCAAATTCCTAAGGAAAGAGCACTTAGAAGACCTTTAAAAACAGTATGAGAATCTTTGCTGAAGTATGGATCGTGATGTTTGACAAATGCAGTAGCATTTTCTTTGATCAGGTATTTCGGTGTTACTGGAGCCGGACAAAGCTTTTCATAAAACTTTCCATTGAATGGCTGAAAATAAAACTCCACGCCAAAAAAACCCGGACAGCCAAATGTTTGAGATAAAGGATCAACATGCTCAATATGCCGCCTTAATGAACATTCGCGTTCATCGATACAAAATACAGCTTGAAAATGTCTTGGTGAATTTTCAAAATCAAAGGATGTTTCTGATTCCGACCTTTTAGGTGCACGAACGGCATTTACTTGAACAATGGCCGATAATACCTCATCATAATAACTCCATTCAAACGCATCCTGCCAAACAGATAAAACATGCTGCCACTCTTTAATGTCTACATCACCCAGAATATCTGTCGGCGGAATAGCTATCCCCTCGGCAATGGGCTTCCAATCCTCTCCCAACTGATTATCCAATGCATCAATCTCCAGTAATAACTCAAATATAATGAGTTCTTCCAGGGAGATCTTTAACGGATAGAGCAATGAATCAGGTTTGTCCTCAATCGTACTGACCATGCCACTCCATCCACGATGTGTGAACTGTTGATCAAACAAATACTGTTCAAAGTAATCGGGGTTTCCAACAACAATCTGTAAGAGATTTTCAAGCGAAAGGCTATTTTCAGATATTAATCGCCGAATCCTTTTTGATTGAAACAAATGAAAAAAACTGTTTTTTTCATTTTCAAGAATATCTTTCAAAAAATGATTGTATGTACGCGGAAAATCCCAAGCGGATATTCCCTGATCTAAATAACTTCCTAACACCCTGAATAAAAGCGGCTGGGTCAGATTATCTAGGTCGATATGATATCGGGATTTCCATTCTTTCCTCAATAATCCGATACGAGGTTCGTAAACATGTGTGTACTTCTTATTCAGTACTTTATTTTTAAACTCCTTGAATGTTTCTTGCTTTTTTTGTTTCTCAATAATCCTGTCTAAAACGTCTTCTCGAATTCGACCAGTTTTGAATAGCCGGCGGTATTCGTTGAGATTAAACGTGACATGATAGCCGAAAATGGTCGAGGCTGAAAAAATGGCCTTATAAAAAGAATGTTCTTGAAAGGCATGTAGAGAATTATGATGTATGAAATCTTTCAGCGGAGTCTGAGAGGGCAAATAATGCTTTAACGAATGAAGCGCCTTGCCCTTATTGAATGAAGCCATCCTAAAGGAATTAAATGTGAATGGGTTTGTTTTAAGAAAGGATTACTTTCTTTTAACTCTGCATGCCATGGCATGATCAGAGACCGGCTTAAGGTGTTCTAAGCCTATGATGGTAAACTGTCCGCCGGCTTGTTGGTACTCTTGCTCAAACAAATGCAGATTATAAATCACCGAATGATCCAACATGGAAGCGCCTGAAACATCTATTTTAATATGTTTGGATTTTGAAATACTAAGCAGTTTGTTTTTTATACTGATCCAGTTGGTAAATAGAGCGGCATCCTGAATAGTTACATCATATTCATCATTGGTAAGGGCAATTCGAATAGTAGGTGTAAAAAATGAACGCAACGAAACGCCCCGAAATAAATGAAAGAGCGTTTTTAGCAAAATACCAGCTGCGATACCTACGAGCAAATCTTCAAACAGGGTAAAGAAAATGGTTGTTAAAAAAATGGCCAATTGTTCTCTCCCGATCTTATATACATGAACAAACTCCTGCGGATGTGCCAACTTGATGCCCACCGCGATCAACATGCCGGCTAATGCCGCGTTGGGAATCATTTCAATAACAGGAACAAATAAAAGAACAAAAACAAGAATGAAAAATCCATGAAAAAAATTGGCCCAACGAGTCTTGGCACCATTATTCACATTGCTTGAACTTCGGGCAACCTCACTGATCATTGGTAAACCACCCAACATACCGGAAACCATATTACCAAAACCAACTGCTAATAAATCTTGATTGGTGTTGCTTTTTCGTTTATACGGATCAAGCATATCAATTGCCTTAACAGTAAGTAATGACTCTAGTGAACCAACTAATGCAAACATGACAACATACTTTACAAAAACAGCAGGCTGGAAAACGCCTGAAAAGTCAACATTCCAGCCAACTGTATTCAGAATATTTCCAATATGCACCAAGGAATATGATGGACCGGCTTTTGCAAATTCAAATATTAAACCAAGCGGGATTGTGAGCAAGAGAACAATCAGCGGAGCCGGTACTTTTCGAATCGACTTATTGGGTATCAATGGCCATAAAAGCATGGTACCCAAACTAAGCAAGCCAATCAGCGTACCTTTCGTATCCAGATGCATCACAAATTGAGGAACAGATGCCAACAGCTCAATCGGTCCCTTCCCTTTTGAAATTGACGGATCGACATTTAACAATACCGGAATCTGTTTGGCAATAATAATAAGTCCGATAGCAGCTAACATACCGTGAATGGCTGATAGCGGAAAAAAATCAGATAATTTACCTAGCTTCAGCAGACCAAAAACGACTTGCAAAAGGCCGGCTACAACAATGGCACCTAGTGTTAGCCGCCATCCGATGTCGCCGCCTCCGAATTCGGCAACCGATCCGGCTACGATGACGATTAAGCCGGCAGCAGGCCCCTTTATGGTCAGCTTTGATCCGGAGATAAGACTAACTACAACACCGCCGATAATGGCCGTAATGAGCCCTGTTACCGGGGGAAAATCAGATGCCTTGGCAATACCTAAACTTAATGGGAGTGCCAATAAAAAAACAATAAAACCAGAAAGGAAATCGGAAATAAAATTTTCTTTCAGACCTTGTAACCCATCTTTGGGTGTATTACTGATAGGGGAGTTCATATGTGAATTACAATTTTAAGTTGTTGATGCTTTCCTAAAAAAAATCGATGGTTTACAGGAAGAGGAACCCTGCTTTGGAACAACAACAAAAAATGTAATGCGGCTGGACACGAAAAGAATTCATCCGAGATCGGATGTATTCATGAAGAACAGTAAGAATTTGTTTAGACTTATGATCGGAGAGCAGATGGAAGTTTGTCCTGTTTGGATAGTCGTAATGACTCTCGGTTGATTCAACAGCATCTATCTGTTGGCCGTATGAATCTTCGGAACACTTTTCTAAAAATCGAGTTGCTTTTTGAAGCTTTTTAAGTAAACCAGTAGCTTTCTTTACTTTTTTGTCTTCACTCTTCCCAATTTCATACTCAAACGAAAGCGCATTTTCGAATGGCATGACAGCCTCGGC
>CAZZJF010000156.1:0-5928 GCA_964654325.1 uncultured Ferruginibacter sp. | reverse complement strand
TTTTTATTTTCATATCCTGCATCAGTTTTCCACACGTGTTAGTCATGCATCGGTTTTATAAAACCAAACAAAAACAATAAAATACGCATGCAAATAATATCACACCATTCAATTGTTAATGGTTTACACATGGCTATTTATTTACTTCTTGTTTATCTTCTATCGTAACCGAAATGGAAAGAGTGAACAAAAAAGAAGTAGAAAATTATAATTAACAACTTTTTATTAAACACGATGTTTAGACTTCCTGGAGTCCAGAAACCATAACAAACGGGGAGTTTCCGAAAATCCATAAGAGTAGGATAACCAACAATTTTTTATAATGGAACATTTACAAATTGAAAGCGATAACTACGTAGCGTTTACGTTTTTTATCGGCACTATGGCCATGATGGCCGCTTCTGTGTTCTTCTTTTTTGAGTTGAGTAATACCTCTCAGAAATGGAGAACATCTGTACTTGTTTCGGGGTTGATCACCTTCATTGCAGCAGTACACTACTACTACATGCGGGGGTACAACCTAGAAACAGGTGATTCGCCCACATTCTTCCGCTATGTGGACTGGATACTGACCGTGCCTCTGATGTGTGTAGAATTTTACCTGATCACCAAAAAAGCCGGTGCTAAAATCGCTCTTCTGTGGAAGTTGATACTCGCATCATTGGTGATGCTGGTAACTGGATATTTTGGAGAAACAATCGATCGTGGAAATAGCGTATTGTGGGGTGTGATTTCCGGCGCAGCTTACTTCTACATTGCATATCTGGTATGGTTTGGCGAAGTGGCTAACCTGGCTAAAACAGCTGGACCTCAGGTAGCAAAAGCAACGCGTATTCTTGCCTGGTTTGTTCTCGTTGGCTGGGCTATCTACCCGCTCGGTTACATACTTGGTACACCCGGTGGCCTTTTCGGATTTAAACTAGTAGAAGACGCCGAAGCTGCAATGAAAGCAATGGATATTGTATATAATGTTGCTGATGCAATTAACAAAATTGGTTTTGGTTTAGTCATTTACGCCCTGAGCCGTAAAGAAGACTAATCTGCTTTTCTATATTTTACAAAGGTGTTCCTTCGGAACACCTTTTTTTGTCCGTTAACGCGAAGTTGATTAAGTCGGTTTTTTTGTATACATTGTTTTCTTAATGCTACTTATTTCCATATAATTGTAGCATTATGTTCAGTGTAAACATCCTATATGCAACCGTGTTACGAAGAAAATCTTGCCCGTTATGAGGCGATTAAAAATGAAGCCCGAGCGGTTATTGCCCGATTTTACAAAGAACATCGTGGTTTTCCGGCGCCCGCTCAAGAAGAAGTAAGCCGGCTGCACGACGCTTATTCGGCACGACAATATCGCTTCAAATATGTTGTCGCAAAATATTTTTTTAATGTAACATTCGAATACAAGGGAACGCCCTGGAAATACGTCATCCCGCTGCTCTCTTTTTATATCGGGAAAAAATTAAGCGGTGATTACAAAAACACGGTACAGAAATATCGGAAGGATTTCTACATGCGGTTAAATGCGTTTTCAAAAAAGCACCCGGACGTGGTGTTTGATAAGGAGGCTATTTCACAGATGGTTAAATTGATTCTGGCCTGTTATATAACAACATTTATCAACCTGCCCCTTTTTTCAGTTCAGTCACGAAAAAAGAAATTACACGATGCCTATCTGGCGGGTTTTTATTACGGACTAGCTTATGTGATTTCAGACCGAACACTGGACGATCCGTCCATTTCCCCTGAACAAAAAAAAGATTTTCATGAACAAATTCTTTCCGGCCTGAGCAATAGCAACAAGACGCCGATAACCGACGGTTTGCTCAGTGACCTGATCAGCATGGCAAGAGAGGCGCTGCCTGTGGAGACGTTTGAAAATCAATACCGGCTTTTATTTTATTTGCAATGTGTGCAGTTTGATGAATATTTTTATTCAATTAATAAAGGCAGCGATGACGAAATCATCGATAAGCTGACGTTGTCCGCACTCAAAACACATCTCAGCCTGTTTACTATCCAATCTTTTTCAACGAATCGAACACTGGAGGAAAGTATTCAGGAGCATATCAAATACAGCCTGTTGGTGCAGTTAGATGATGACTTGCGTGATATGGACAAAGACCGCAAAGAAAATATCACAACCTTTTTCAGTCAACCGTGGACACATCAAACCTTTTCGCCGCACGGTCTTTACCTTTCCTTAGTAAAGGATATCTGTCAACAGAATAAAAAGCTATCCTGGTTGTTTTCAGATTATTTCAAACATCTTTCCAAAAAAGAAAAAGACGCAAGCTTTGATCAGGAAAAAATCGCCTTATTTGTCCAGAAAATGATTGGGGTTGACCCCGGTAATATTATTAACCCGACAAATTGAATGGCCCATTGATATACCCGCTTCTCATTCATTTCTTTTTTTTGACCGCCGGTTTCGTTTTCTATCGAAAGAACCGCATTTCATTAAGCGGGTTTGGATTTTTGGTGGCCGCTACCGGTTCCCTGATATGGACAAACAATCTGGCAATATTGGCCGCCGTTGTAATCATGTTTGTTTTCTCTACCTGGGTAACTCGTTTTAAAGAAAAAGAAAAGGCGCGGGTTCATGCTCGACTTTCTGATAATGGACCGCGAAACTGGAAGCAGGGTTTTGCCAACCTGGGACCCGCTTGCCTGCTTGGCTTGGGGGCCTATTTCACTGAAGAGGTTGTATTTGTTCATGCCGCGTTTGCATCCATTGCCGCCGCTGCCGCCGATACGTTTGCTTCCGAAATTGGTGTACTCAGTAAAAAACAACCCTATTATATTTTATCGAGAAAAAAAGTAGCGGCCGGCATTTCCGGTGGTGTAACAATTTTGGGGATGAGCGCGTCAGCTGCGGGTGCTTCGTTGATCGCCTTAACGCATGTTTGTTTTTTTAAAACCTCGCTCGTGGCTGGTATCCTTGTTGGATTGGGTATCCTGGGTTCAATCGTTGATTCGGTCATTGGTGAACTATACCAGGTGCTTTATGTAACCCGCACGGGCGATTGGGTTGAGGTATCCGGTGGCACCGAAAAAATAAAAGGGATTCGTTGGATGACGAACAATATGGTGAACGTATTGACAACAACACTGATCGCAGGTCTCTGTCTTTTGTTTCTTTTTTTACTAAATTCGATAAAGAATTAACCGATATGCGCCCAATTCCGCTGCTTCTGTTTTTCGGCCTTCTTACGCTAATCGCCTGCAATGGTACCAATTCCTCTAACAACGAGCCTGAACAGCAAGAACAGAACACGGTTCAGGAAACCGAAAACACAACCAACGACACATTAGCCAATCAGGATGCAACACCAAGGATTCCTGATACGGTCAGCATTGCTCCCGGAAAGCCGGAATTAATTATTCCTAAAAAGTTGATTGGTAGCTGGACGGATGAGTGTGTACTAGATATATATGAATCTGTTGAGGTGGCTCAGAAAAATAAGGACGTTCTATTCAAGCTAAATTGCGCTGCCATAAAAAACAGTAAAAAGATTTCTCCGATTGAGATATCTAAAAAGAGCGAGAACGAATTCGACTGTACTTTTCTGATTTCCGGAAAGCCCTTTCTTGTCCATTTTTTGATTGTAGAAGACAAGGTGTTAATTGTTACGAGCGAAGATGGAAGCAGCACCACGCTGTTTAATTGTGGAAAAATTAGCGACATCGCGGAGTTTGATGCACTGTACACAAAATTCAAATCCAATTAAGGTACTCAGATAAACCGATCGCCTTTATTGCGCTTTACCTCCGCAACGTATTCTTTTATTTCCTGCTCCTTATCTTTTTTGCAGATCAACAGCACATCGGCGGTGTCTACAATGATAAAATCCTCTAATCCTTGTAATACGAGCAGCTTGTTCGGACCGGCATGTACCATGTTCCGGCTTGCATCAAATACGATGACATGATTTCCGGCTACTGCGTTTTCTAAATAATCTTTCTCCAGGTTTTCATAGGCGCTGGCCCACGTACCCAAATCACTCCATCCAAAGGAAGACGGAATCACGAATACATTGTCGGCTTTTTCCATAATGCCGTAATCAATCGATATGTTCACACACTGCGGATAAATCCGTTCAATGGCGGCCGATTCCTCGTTGGTATTGAATTGTTCTTTTTCGGCATCAAATACGTCGTGTATTTCGGGTAAATGTTTTTCAAAGGCCGCTACGATGTGTTTGGCTTGCCAGACAAAGATGCCGGCATTCCATAAAAAGTCACCACTGGCAACAAATGTACGGGCAAGATCGCGGTCGGGTTTTTCAGTAAATGTTTTTACTTTATACACATTATTACTCACTGACAGTTGCTCGAATTGAATGTAACCATAGCCGGTATTGGGATTGGTTGGTTTGATGCCCAACGTGACCAGCGATTTAATGTTCGACGTAAACTCAAGCGCACTCAAGCACGTTTGTTCAAAGGCGGCTTCATCTAAAATCAAATGATCGGCCGGGGCACAAATCATATTGGCTTCCGGATCTGATTGCAATAATTTGTACGATATATACGCCACACAGGGCGCGGTGTTTTTACGCGATGGCTCACAGAGTATGTTTTCCGGGCGAATGCGTGTGAGTTGTTGCTTGACCAGATCGCGATAACCCTCTGACGTAACCACAAAAATATTTTCTTCGGGTATAAAGCGGGCAAACCGATCAAATGTTGATTGTATCAGGGTTTTTCCGGTATTCAGAATGTCTAGAAATTGTTTGGGATAATCCGTGCGACTCATCGGCCAGAACCGACTGCCGATACCGCCGGCCATGATCGCTACATAATGATGGTTGTTTTTCATGGTACTATTTTAGAGTATTCCCTCTCGAACAAGATCCTGAATGTGAATGATGCCGCAGTATACATCCGCATCATGTACAATCAACTGATTGATGTTGTGTGTGCGCATTTTTTCAACCGCCTCAGCCGCCAGGGCGTGAAGATCGATCGTACGAGGCGTTTGATTCATGATGGCTTCTGTTCGTAAATCAGTGGTATTTGCTTTTTTTTCCAGCATGCGGCGAAGGTCACCGTCAGTTACAATGCCCACAACCTGCTGTTGGTCGTTCAATACCGCCGTGGCACCCAATCGGTTTTTAGTTATCTCCATGATCAACTCCGGCAGCGGCGTGTTGGGCTTTACCGACGGCTTATTAGTAGATAGAATATCGGCCACACGCAAATAGAGTTTTTTGCCAAGGGCACCGCCGGGATGAAACCGGGCAAAATCATCTTTACGAAACCCTTTCAACTGCATCAGACATACTGCCAGCGCGTCGCCCATAACCATCTGCGCGGTTGTGCTCGTCGTGGGCGCTAAATTATTGGGACAAACCTCCTGTTCAATGGTGGTATTCAAGACAAGATCACTGTGTGTAGCCAGAAACGATTGCATATTACCCACCATTCCGATTAAGGTGTTGCCAAAGCCTTTGACCAGCGGAACCAATACCTTGATTTCGGGACTGTCGCCGCTTTTGCTAATAACCAGTACGACGTCGTCGGGAGCAACCATACCCAAATCGCCATGAATGGCGTCGGCGGCATGCATATAAAGTGACGGAGTGCCCGTGCTGTTCAGGGTGGCCACGATTTTCTGTGCCACAATAGCGCTTTTTCCGATACCACTTACCACCAGGCGACCTTTGTTGGAGATAATTTTCTCTACCGCTTGCCCAAAAGAATCGCCAACCTGATCGGCCAGGGTCCGAATGGCTGCCGATTGCACCTCAAAAGTCCGGCGGGCCGTTTCCAGAATCGTTTGCAGATTTGACATTGGGGGCACAAACCTACTCTAAATCCCTGGAAATGCAAGCAACTGTAAATGTGAATTGGATTTGATTTGCTTAGTTTTTGTTTGATTTTTTGTTTTTTAGACTGTTTTGTGAGTTTTTGATACCTAATAGT
>CAZZJF010000155.1:0-5940 GCA_964654325.1 uncultured Ferruginibacter sp. | reverse complement strand
TTGTACTCATCCAGGTTTTTATTTTTTTTAAGTATAGCCAGGTTATCTGCTGAAATGATGATGAACGAATATTGACTAGGCTTGAGCCATCCAATCATGCCACTGAGATTTTTGCGCAGCCTGTCAAAATAAGTGACCGCTTTCTGCGATGAGGAAAATGATGAAAAAACCAGGAGGGTTCTGGGTCCGCCCAGGGTATCTCGTAACACGGAAACCGGTGGTGTGACGGATCGGTTATATTGGTCAAATGATAGTTTAGCCTCCCGAATATATACCATGTCTACCTGTTCCAACACCATAGCCAAATAAAACGTTGTGCTATCGGTCCATGTATACCCATAGGTCGTTGGCGTTGGCTGGATTGGCTGAGCCACGGGCTTATTGGAGCGTGTGGTATCAGGAGTCGTTGACGGCACCGGCTGGCGAACAGTTGGTATCGCGACTTTCCGGGTTGTATCCGGCTGAGTTGTTGGCGAAGATGGCAACGCAATCAACGGATCATCGGGCAAGCGGGTTATCGAAAGCGCATTGAGGTATTGCTCCAGACTGTCCCGTTGTGTGATTGTCCGAATAAGGCTTTGAGCGCGCATTTTCAATGGTGACTCCGGAAACCGCTGGATAATGGTGACTAATGACCGTAAGGCCAAACTGTCATTCCTATTTTTCAGGTAAGCGGCAGACTCCAAAAACAACAACTGAGGTGTCCAATAATGATCGCCGTGTAAACTATCTGCTTGTTTTTTCAGTGTAAGCGCCTTATTCATGTCACCGCTTACGAACGATTGATATATAGATTCGTAAGTACTCGCGAGTTCAGGCGTGTTCCGATTTTTCACGACCGCATTTGGGTTGGTGAGTAATAAATGCTGGGTGCTGGTTGGAAATGTCTTAGCGAGCAGGTCTTTGAAATAATTGGCTTCCGTAATGTTACCCAGTTTTTGATGCGTATGATATAATCCGAGCAACAAATCGGCATCCAAACTATCGGGAAAGCGTGCTCTGTACTCTTCATAGATCTCCAAGGCCTGCGGATAGTCGTTTAGTTCGTATTCAAAAAGACGTGCCATTGACAACAGCGCCTGTGCTATTTTTCGATTACTGCTGTCTATTTTTTCAGCTGTCAGTGGGATTTGAGAAAGCAAGTCATCGTAGCTGTTAGGCACTGGTTTTCCGGATTCATCGCCAGTTGAGCTATCTGCTGGAAGTGGGGCCAATGGATCGGTGATGTCGGTGTTTATGGCAGCCATCATAGCCGACTGTCTTCTCCAGTTATCTACATTTTCGCGCTTCCCCCATTTGGCTTTAAACTCATTGTACCCTTTTGATTTCATAGATGCGTTGTAGAAGTACCACTCGCCTTTGGAAGAGGATGCAAACAGATCAGCTGGTGCATTTTGAGCGCCAAACGAAGATGACAGTCCAGGCAGTGAACCCATATCGTCGTTTGATTCAGACGGCTCTCCTTTTCGGAGTTTTTTGGATAATTTTTTCAAGAACTGATCACGGTCCGCTGGCGACATTGCCGCGATGACTTGCAGACTGTCTTCATACTGGATAACTCGTTTATAGGTTGCCAAGCGGTTGGTTACCTCTCGTCGCAACGCGATAGTCGACGAATCGGGGGCTAGTGATCGGTGGGTCAGATCCAGGCTATCATAGTGATCGGCTGCCACCACATATTTTTTTTGATTGAACGCGATATCAGCCAGTTGCAGATGTGCTTTATTCTTGTTCCCAACTTGGCCCGTATTATACTCAAGCGATTTTTGAAATAGTTGCACTGCCTGCGTAGTATCCGGAATGCGAATGGCCAGCATACCGGCACTGTGGTAGATGATATCCCGGTAGGATTCGTACCGGTCTTTTCGACCTAACTTGATCAGATTAGACACGCTGTTTGACCACTCCTTTTCATTTCCGGGCCCTTTGAACATCCGGGCTTTGTTCAGCCGAGCATAAATTTCCATCAGCGGATCAACCGTCATCGATGCGGCTCTTTCATAGTAGATTCCGGCCTGTTCAAACTTAGCTGTGTTTTCACAGAGTTGAGCCAGCAAGAAATACCATCTGGCCTTATCGGCTTTCGTTTCGGCACTTCCGAGCGCTTTTTCAAGATAAACGATCGTACTATCGGAACCTTGTTGTCTGAAATGCCAGTACGCGGTCACTTGGTTCAGATCATCTTTCAAGCGGTTGGGCAGATTGGGATCATGTTGAAGAATGTTGATCAGTCCGGCTGACTCACCAAACATATCTTGTTCGATGTATGTGCGCGCAAGCCAAATTAAGGATTCGTTTCGGCTTGGAGGCGTCGTGAACATTCGTTTGAAAAAAGAACGTTTTTCACGGTTGGCGATGGAAAGAAATCCACCGGTTTGGGTGGAGCCTTCTCCAATAATCCGATCATCGTCTTCATTTTTTTGACGCGGGAACAAATTATAATTGATGAACTGAAAGGTAAGCGCCGCCGAGTCAAACTCTTTTCGGAAATAATAGGCTTTTCCGATCAACAGGTACATGTTGTCTACCCAGTTGGTACGAAGATCGTGCAGCAGGATGCCGGCCGTGCATTTGTAAATAACCGAGTCAAGTTCGGTCTTTTGACTGTTTGTACTTTCGAGTGTGTATGGGTAGAATGGCAATAATTGCGTGTAGTCATCCTGTTGTGAAACACGCGCCTGTTCCAGCACCAGGTTCAATTTTCGGTTTGCGTTAAAGTAATAGTTGTAGTGAGAAACCGTATTCTGTGTGAGCTTTCGAAAGAAGGTAAACTTTTTTGTGGCTGTTTTTTCAGAACCCAGCATCTTTTCCTCGTATTTCTCCGGCTTTTTTTCGTTGCCAAACGGATTGAACGTCCAGGTTGGTTGAGCCTGTACGTGTGATTGGAGAAAGACAATCCCGGCAGCAAGGAATGTCAGTAATAGAAATGTCTTTGAATTAGGCATTGGGCACAAGTATACAAAGTTCCGGTTTTTCAGGAAACCCCAAAAAAGGTTCGGGCTACCAAACAGGGTCAAAACGTTATGGCCACGTTAAAAAAGCCTGAATGTCTGCCCCTGTTTCGATTTAAAAGGACATCAAAAACAGGTATTTATCGTGAATAAATTCAATAAATCACCCGCCAGGTTTCTAATTCAATTTGTACCTTGTACAGTCTATGGAATCCGCATCGAATCATTCGCTAAAAAAACGGAAAGGACGCTACCAGGTCATCATTACCGATGAATACCAATACCGGGAGATTACGCGCTTTCGGATAGAGCGCTGGACGGTATACCTGACTCTCAGCACGCTGTTTGTTCTCCTGATTGCTTTAACCACCTCGCTGATCGTATATACCCCACTGAAGTATTACCTACCTGGTAGCGGCTATGGTAACGTCCAGCAACTGAAGGAATACCGGGCACTCAAACGGCGAACCGATTCCCTGGAAAACATGGTTGCCATGCAACAACGCTATTGGGACGCCGTCCGACAAACCTTAACCAATCAGCCAGTCAACACCCAAAAACCGACCGATACGGTACGATAAATCCTCCATTCCGTGGATCATGAATAAAAAGAAGAAGAACACACCCCTAGCGTATATCGGCCTGACCACCCAATGGTTAATCGGCATTGGGCTTTCCCTTTATGCAGGGCATCTGGCTGATGACTACTTCGAGCTGCGCACGCCGGTTGCTATTTGGTTATTACCTTTGTTGTTCATCATGATCTCGCTGTACAAGCTGATTCGGCAAACCGGTAAATAACGCTATGAAAAAGAACTTGATTCCATTTCCCTTGCTCATATGGACTTGCCTAATCAACGCATTGATTTTAATCGGCATTCAATATGGCTGGCCCACCCTTCCGATCCAATTTCCGATTATGCATGGGGCCAACGGACTCTTCTTTCTCGTGTCCCTGTTCTCGGCCATCATACAGATAAACGGATTAAACCAACCGAACGCTCATGCGTTTGTACGAGGTGTCACCGGAGGCATGTTACTTAAACTAATGGGCGCCGGTGTCGGAGTATTGGTGTATTATCTGGCAAGCGGACCCCATTTTGACCAGGTTACGGTTGGCTGGTCTTTGCTCTTTTATCCCATTTTTTTGGTAGCCGAAGTCAAGACCGTTTTGCAGTTTAACCGTGGAAAAAAATGAGCAACATGGAAGTCCCGATAAACGCCATCAGTCGGTATCTTCCTTTGGGAACTGATTCCGCCGTTCTTAGTTATTTAAACCGCTATCATGTACAACTAACGGTAACCCGAAAGCGAAAATCCGTATTGGGTAATTACACGTACAAGCCACAGAGCGGACACCACATTCGAATTAACGGCGACCTAAACCCGTATGCCTTCTTGATTACGCTTTTACATGAATTGGCACACCTGGTCGCTTTTCAATCGTTCGGAGCCCGTATTCAACCTCATGGCAAAGAATGGAAGAATTGCTTCTCTTCGTTGTTGGATGTGTTTATTTTCCAAAAAATATTTCCATCTGATATTGAACACGCGTTGTTGCAGTCGATCAAAAGTCCGGCCGCAAGCGCTTGCGGCGACCTTCCCTTGATGCGCGCCCTTCGCCAATACGACAATATCCAACGCCAGACCGTGCCGGTTGAAGACCTCATCGAAGGCACTCGCTTTAAAACGGAAGATGGCCGTGAGTTTATCCGCGGAAAAAAAATCAGAACCCGATATCATTGCCAGGTTATACCGGGCGGACAGGCTTATTTGTTTCCAGGCTTATTCGAAGTTTCCATTGTATCCGATTCAATGCCTATTGTTTAACCTCCGTAAAACCGGCATGCACTACCGATCGCTTAACCACACAATAACCGTTGGCCAACATGTACGAATGGTGGCTATCGTGATGATTTTTTCACTCTTGGCATGCGAGCCCGCTAGTCGCCCCCCACAAAACCGTCAATCAGCTGATTCCTCATCAGCACCGAACGCCTCCTATCTTCGCGCGGTTGATTCCATTACTAACCTTGCTGAAACCGGTGACATCATTACGCGGACAGGCAACGATTTTACCAGTCAGTCATTACGGACCTTAAATCGACGAAGTAAACTATTCTCGCATTGTGGCTTGATCCGAATCGAAAATAAGGAGCCGGTTGTTTATCACATATTGGGTGGGGAGTGGAATCCCGATCAGAAAATCTTGCGGCAATCTGTCGCGGCATTTTGCAACCCAACCGAGAACAAAGGCGTTGGATTATTTCGCCTGACGGCAGACACTTCGACGAAAGCTAAATTCCTGGAACGTTTACTCGTTTTTCAACGTCAACCGGTTTCGTTCGATATGGCATTTGACCTGCAGACCGATGATCGGCTTTACTGCGCCGAATTGATTGCCAAATCAATCGAACAAGCGGATGGGTCATCCTTTCAATTCAACCGAAGTCGCCTTGGTGACAAACTGTTTATCGGGGTGGATGATCTTTTCCTGGCTCCGTTCGTGAAACCAGTCTTTCAACTTTTTTATTAATCGGGAAATCAATACCTTCATAAAAAATATCACCAAATATGAAAAAAATCATCCCTTTTTTAATGATTGCCGCATCCGTGGTCTTATTTTCTTGTGGCGGAAAAGACAGTAGCGACCCGAAGGCCTCCTTGGCCAAGTTCCTGGAAGCCATGTCTAAGAAAGATGTAAAAACAGCCAAACTGTATGCCACCGAAAGCAGTGCTTCTATGCTTGACCTAATGGAAATGGGCATGAAAGCGGATAATGACACCAGTGACTCCTCAAATGATGGTACATTCACTGCTGAGGAATTAAAAACGATTGAGTACGGCGAACCAAAGATTGATGGCGAAAAGGCAAGCATTGCTGTAACAAACAAGAAGAAAAATGAAACCGTAACCTTTCAATTGAAAAAAGAGAAAGAAGAATGGAAAGTAGCATCTGAAAAAGAAATAATGAATGAAAACAATCCAT
>CAZZJF010000154.1:0-5945 GCA_964654325.1 uncultured Ferruginibacter sp. | reverse complement strand
AGATGAGCCGATACTGGAGGAATTGTGGTATGCCCATCTTCACGTGAGCAGATGCATATACCGCAAGGGGACGATTCCGCCGGGTTTGTTTATGCCCAGCACGATACACGATTATTCGCTGTGGCACGGGGATTATCATACCAACTACAATCTTCAGCAATGCTTTTGGGGTTTTCTGACAGCGAATCATTCGGAGCTTGATGAAGCATATTTTAAGGCGATGGATTTTCATAATTATATTGGTAAAAAAATAGCGAAAGATTATTGCGGCACCTGTACCCGGTGTATAGATGCTTGTCCGACCGATGCCATTCTACCTGATAAAACTGTTCGGGGAGATGCTTGTATATCTTACTTTACCATAGAATTAAAAAATCAACTCATTCCGGAAACATGGAGAGATCGATTTGATGACTGGATGTTTGGATGCGATACCTGTCAGTATGTTTGTCCCTGGAACCGCTTTTCAAAACCAAACCGGGAGCCTGCCTTCAATCCCAACCCATTTATTCTCCAAGCAAGCGAGAAGGATTGGTTTGACCTGTCAGAGACCTTATTTGCTGAGTTTTTCAAGCACTCGCCCATGAAACGGGCCGGCTATGAAGGTATCCGCAGGAATCTCCGTTTTATTCAAAAAGAAAAATAGGCCAATTTGATAGAAGGGCCGCCTAGGAACCGGCAGATACTTTTTGCGCTAGAATGGCCTTCAGTTTTTCGAGCGCCTTTTGTTGCCCTGGCTTAACCTGTTGATCGAAAAAAATTCCGGAAAACCGTTCCCACGGATACCACTTGGTAACTGTATGTATGGTCCAATTCAGTGAAAAAACCTGATCCTGTACAGGCAGGATAGAAAAATGAAGTATCAGGGGTGACTTCCCCGGACTCAACCAACGGTAGTACAGTCCGGATGAGTCTGATGGCATCACCTCGATCCGGTTCACTTGGTTATTGTGAGCCCACTCAATAGCCTGAAATTGGCCGGCGGTTTGAATGAATGCCAATTGGACTGGTGTGCTGGAGTCGGATGAGAATGGAAACCAATTTGACCATGTGCGCAGGTTTTGCAACTGATTGATCACTCGTTCTTTGGTTGTATTGATCGTGACGGACTCGGAAGAACGCACTGAAGATGGCATGAGCAGCGCCATAACCGTGATTACCAATCCCAAAAAAAGCAACCCAATCAAAACGCCCTTTAGTATTTTCATCATTATTCCCATTTAAAAACCCTGATTGCCAATAGATAAACCAATAATCCCCATCCTAGTAAAATAATCATTTCCCAGCGAACAGCCCACAACGAAGCCCCATCAAACGCCACCTTACGCATAGCTGCATTCAAATGAGTCAAAGGCATTGCATTGGAAATAGGCTGTAACCAGGACGGAAAATTATCAATCGAAAAAAAAGTACCTCCCAACAAAAATTGAGGCAAAGTAATCAGGTTGGCAAATGGCGGTATCGTACTGTCATTTTTGGCAATGCCGCTGACAATAAATCCAAATCCCATAAAAACAAGCAAACCAATAAAGCTCAATACCATCATGTTGATGAATGTACCGAATCCGCTCACCAAGGTAAATCCGAATAAAAAATGACCAACCAGGATGATGACAACGGCGGTCAGCAACTGAAAGAGTATCCGACTCAACCCCTCGCCCATCAGGATATATCCTTTGTGAATAGGTGTGGCAAAGAACCGTTTTAACACTAAGGTATTCCGCAGATTGAAAAAGATGAATGCAACGCCAAAGACTCCTGCACTCAACAAGGAAAAACCGAGTTGTCCGGGTAAAATAAAATCAATGGTTCGGTATGGCCGAAGCTGGGCGACATCTTGTTTTGGGTTAAAATCCAAAACGCCATAGGCAGCCCGGTTTGGATAAGCCTGGTCGCTGATTTGTTGCAAACTGTTTTGTAGCAAGGCTTGTAACTGTGGCCAGCTGTCGTTGTTGGATGAAGTGGTTTGCATGTTCAACCGATAAGACGAGTCATTGACAGCAGGCGCTATATGCAGCACAGCCTGTATGGTTCGTTTGGAAAGCGCTTGTTGTAAGTCGGCCGCTGGAGGCAACGGAACCACTTTAACAGACGAGGCAGGCGATGTAAGAAACGCATAAATGCGGTTAGTTGTATCACTGTCTTTTGTAAACGAAACTGTGAAGGTTTGCTTGCCTCCTCCTTCACCGATAAAGCCAAAAACCAAAATGAATATGAACGGAAAAATGAAACTAAAAATCATGGCCGAGGGACTTCGGGTAATAGCCCGCAAACTGGCGCTGGTGATGGAGAGCATCGCCCTCAGCTGACTGTATTTCATGTTACAAATGCAAATCTAACCATTTCAACCAATTCCGCTTCTTACCTTTGGCAGAACTTCAATTTAGCAATGTATCACCACGCCTACCTGTTGCTTGGATCTAATATGGATGAACCAATCAAGCAATTGGAAACGGCACGCAAATGGGTCAGCGTGCGGGCAGGCGATCTGATTCATATATCCGCTCTCTACAAAACGGCTGCCTGGGGCAATACAGAACAACCTGATTTCATCAACCAGGTCATCTTAATCAGAACAACGTTAACACCCAAGGAATTACTAAATACGCTTCTGCTTATTGAAACAGACATGGGTCGAGTCCGAGCAGAAAAATACGGACCGCGCCGAATCGACATAGACATTTTACTATACGACGATATCACGTTGAACACGCCAACATTGACTATTCCGCACCCACAACTGCCCTTTCGCCGATTTACCCTTTTGCCCCTTGGCGAAATTGCGCCAACGCTCTGCCATCCTGTGTCGGGACTCACCATCCAAACCTTGATCGACCAATGCACCGACCCCCTATTTGTTGAAAAGTTATAATAGTCCGGTTATTGCTTTGCCGTAGTTTTGCCGCTCAAATGAAGTATTCGTTCATAACTGTTGAAGGTAATATTGGCGCGGGTAAAACCACCCTGGCGAATATGTTGAGTAATCATTATGGCACCAAACTCATTCTAGAACAGTTTGCCGACAACCCCTTCCTGCCAAAATTCTACGAAAAGCCCGAACAATACGCGTTTCCTTTAGAATTATTCTTCATGGCCGAACGGTACAAGCAGCTGAAAGACATGCTGCATACACAAGACCTGTTTCAGCAAAATACAATCTCTGATTACTTGTTCACCAAATGCTTGCTGTTTGCCAAAGTCACTTTACCCGAGGAGGAATTCAAATTGTATCAGAAATTGTTTGACATCATACACCCGCAAATCGTGAAACCCGACTTGTTGATTTACTTGCATAGCCCCGTCACCAAGCTGCAGGAAAATATCAAAAAAAGAAACAGGCATTTTGAGCAAAATATCCCCGACAGTTACCTGCTGAGCGTCCAGGAAACATATCTGCAATATATCAAACAACATGAAGTGAAAACCTTATTTGTGGACGCCTCCAACACCGATTTTTTGCATCAGCCCGCGCATTTCCGTTTCTTACTTGATGCCCTGGATAAAGACTACGAACCCGGCCTGCATCCACTGACTATTCCTGACTAGACTCATTTGCCTCGCATGACTGAAACCCCTCGGGAAGAGACACCTGTACTAAAAACAACGGTTCGCGACGCCTGGTCGATTCGTGAGTTGCGCTTTTTTTTAGGGGGCCGATTTTCGTTCATTATGGCCATTCGCATGTCACTGACCATCCTGGGCTGGTGGGTTTATCAATTAACATCCAATGCGCTAGCATTAGGCATGATTGGTTTGGCTGAGGTGGTAGGTGCTCTCTCCTTCGCACTCTATGCCGGACACGTGGTAGACCAAAAAGAGAATAAAAAAATCATCCTCGTTTGTATCATGGCTTATGCCGCTTGCGTATTGTGTTTTTTCTTCTTTTCGGGTGAGTCCCTTTTACGCCAGGCAGGCAGCACCGGCACCACGGTACTCATTCTGATCGTTCTGTTTTTGACCGGAATTATTCGGGCGTTTTCCGGTCCGGCATTTTCAGCTACGCTGTCCCGTATTGTACCCCGATCACACCTCTCTTCCGCAACGGCACTCAGCACAGGCACCTGGTTGATCGCCTCGGTCACCGGTCATGCATTGGGCGGATTTTTTATTGCGTGGTTAGGTATCCATGATTCATTTTTGATTGTGTTAGCGCTTTGCTTGGTTGCCTGGTTGAATATACTGGCATTAAAGGCCCGACCGCTTGTGCAAGCAACCGCTCAGCGAACTTGGGAAAGTGTTCGAGAGGGCATCCGCTATGTGTTTACAAAAAAAGACATTCTAGGCGCGATGAGCGTCGATTTGTTTGCTGTTTTATTTGGCGGCGTGGTGGCACTGGTGCCCGTTTTTGCAAAAGATATCCTGTTCACCGATGCCATTGGATTTGGCTGGTTGAATGCGGCGGCTGACATTGGCTCCATTATCACCGTAGGCCTCCTTGCCGTCTTCCCGTTTCAGCAAAAACAAGGAAGAATCATGTTGTATGCCGTAGCCGGTTTTGGTGTTTGCATGATCCTGTTCGCCTTGTCAACCCATTACTGGCTTTCATTTATCGCTTTATTCGCAGGCGGATCGTTTGATGGAATCAGTATGGTCATCCGTGGCACCATTTTACAGCTTCGAACACCGGATGCGTTGCGGGGTCGGGTGATGTCGGTCAACAGCATGTTCATCAATTCATCGAACGAGCTTGGGCAGTTTGAAAGCGGCCTCGCAGCACGAATGATGGGCGTCGTTCCATCAGTCGTTTTTGGTGGCTGCATGACCTTGCTCGTCGTGCTGATTACCTGGGTGAAGGCGCCCAGTCTTCGAAAAATGGAATACCGATCCTAGTTGATGCTAATCGCTACAATTCGTGATATTTTCCATCACTTGAAAAACAATCGGACAAAAGCGCACATTCGCTAACGTGATGTGGGGTCGTTTAAACAGCACGTCTTCATCGGTATACGGAAAGCGGGCACAATCAGAAGGCCGAACTGGATAGATGGAACATCGGTTATCCGTACCAAGAAAAGAACATGGTGTTTGCTTCAGCACATAATCACCCTCATCATCAATGGTGAGATAGGTTTCAATGAATACCCCTTCTTTCAACCCTAGGTGTTTGGCGATACGCCGAATATCCGGTGTCTTAAATCGGGGGGAATAATTTTTACAACAGGCAGCACAGGTAAGACAATCAGTTTGAGCCACCACCTCCTCATGTAGGTCGGGCAATTTCTTCAAAAGCAACCGCTTGTCGACTGTCTTCAGAAAATGACGATACTTTTTTTGGTTTGCTTCCGCTTTTTTTTGCCAGTTTTCGGTTTGCTTGTCCGTCATATTGTTCATTTTGTATCCTCAAAGAGGCCAGAACTTTTCCACAGCCATTTTTCATTGGAAAAGCAAGGCAAAAATACAGGTCAGCCGTCGTAATTTTGCCGCAAATAAAGCAGCGCTCGCCCATGAAACAGAACAACCTCTCCACCAACAACGAATTTATCAATCGGCATATCGGACCCTCCGCTACGGAAACCAGAGAGATGCTTGATTTTTTGAAGGCAGCATCAGTCGATGAACTGATTAACAAAACCATTCCTGCGGCAATCCGCATCGACAAACCATTGGCTGTTGGCGATGGCATGTCTGAACACGCCTACCTGTGTCACTTGCAGCAACTAGCAGCGAAAAATAACATTTACCGAAACTACATCGGTAAAGGCTACTACCCAACCATAACACCGAGCGTTATTTTAAGAACCATTTTTGAAAACCCGGGTTGGTACACACAATACACCCCGTACCAGGCAGAGATTGCTCAGGGACGACTGGAAAGTCTGCTGAATTTTCAAACCATGGTGTGCGACCTCACGGGCATGGCCATCGCCAACGCCTCCATGCTGGACGAAGCCACCGCCGCCGCCGAAGCGATGACGCTGGCCAAGCGCGCGGTCAAAGCCAAAGGG
>CAZZJF010000153.1:0-5976 GCA_964654325.1 uncultured Ferruginibacter sp. | reverse complement strand
AAAAAATACTGAGAGAGGCGGGGTACGTGAGCAATAAGCCTCTTCCTGATATTGTGTTATCTACGGTTCCGGCCTATGCTTCGATTGGAAGCCGTATTGTGTATGATTTGCAGCAAGTAGGTATTCCAGCCCGATTGGATGTGTTGCAAAAGAGTTTTTTGATGGAGCAAATGGCTTCGGGTAATTTGTCTTTTTTCAGAGGTAGCTGGATTGCCGATTATCCGGATGCGTTGAACTTTTTTAGTGTGTTTTACAGCAAGAATCCGGCACCACCGAATTATACTCGATTTCACGATCCTGATTTTGACCGACTCTATGAACAGGCCCTCGAAACAACAGACAGGCCACAACAGCTGAGATATTTGAAACAGTTAAATCAGATCATTGAAGAACAGGTACCGGTAGTGCCGATCTGGTATGATCAGGTCATCTGGGTTTGCCAACGATCGTTATCCGGATTTGTTCCCAATGCGCAAAATGTGTTGGATTTGCGGCGGGTCAAAAAACAATAAAAAAAGCGGCAAAAGGCCGCTTCATTCCACTGGTTTTGCAGTATTAGTTTTTCACTATTTTCTGAATGAATTTATCCGAGCCGCAGGTTACTTCCAGGATGTAGTTAGCTTTAGGAAGATTACCCAGGTCTTTCAGCACGATGATGTTGTCTCCTTTTTGGACCTGTGCGGTGCGACGAGAAAGCTCTTTCCCTTCAAAACTCAAGATCCGGAAGGTGCCAAGACTTTCAGTCTGGCTGGTCAGGGAAACCCGAATATCTTGAACAAATGGATTGGGGAATACGGCAAAGCGGTCGACGGTCAGACTGCCACCTTTGCGTAGGGCGACGATTTTAGAGAAACTGTATTTGCCATCCATGTCCACTATGCGCAACCGGTAGTACACAATTTGGCTGTTGATGTTGCCATCCTGGAATTGATAATCGTGTGCGATTTGTGTCGTGCCATTTCCGGCAATCCGTCCTCTCGATTCAAAGCGGATGCCATCTGTGCTGCGTTGAATTTCAAAATAGTCGTTATCTTGTTCGAACTGGGTATTCCAGGAGAGAATAGCCGCATTGGCATTCATCCATTTGGCATTGAAGGAAGTCAATTTTACAGGTACCGGGCCACTGGCTTCACCAATCACTGCCGTGCCGTCGTCGGTGTACTGGTCACCAACAACTGAACTTGAAAACAAACGAGCTGTATTGACGATCGTGCCTGGGATTACGGCTGCTCTTACTTTGAAACGAACGGAGAAATTACCGGAGGGTCCGGCAGGAAGTTGTCCTCCTGTAGTTCCGGTAGCACCTGTTCCTAGGAAAAATTTGACAAAATGCTTACTGCCATTGACGCCTTTGAACGCTTGGTCTGCGTCCTGCGCATCTGTTTTGAAACCGGCTGTTACACCGGCCACGTTGATAACTTCCAGTGAATTGGCCACATAGGTAACGTTGGATGGCAAGGTGTCTACTACAAACGTGTTATACGATGCGCCAACGCCATTATTTGAACCGGAGAGCACATAGGTGAGTTCTTCTTCAGAACCAACATAGCCGTCGTTGTTGGCATCTGTCACGGATTTGTCCAGAGTCAGGGTAGGCTCTTTTACGCGAATCATAAACGTGAAAATGCTAGGGAAATACATATCGGCCTCAGTGCCAAATTGTACCGACACGGATGTTGCATTCGGAGGTATGCCGTAACCGACACCCACGTTCACCTGATCGATATCGATACCCATTTGGTTGCTATAGTTCGGATTTTTGGTAGAAACAAGCGCTCCGTTATTTGTGATACTTCCGTTCCAGAAATTAGCGGCCGGGTTGTATGCGTTGGATACCGTGATGTTGTTAATTTTAATATAGTCTCCGTCGGGGTTTGTGGTCGAGGATCCCAGATTAGCATCACCTTCCCAGGCCATGGTACCCATCACAGCTTCATTGGCGGCCAGTGGCGCATCAGGTACATTCAAGCCAGTCAGTCCGATATTTAATAACGTAGTTGTTCCAGCATCGTACACCCTTGCATATCCGTCAAAAATGCGAATTGAGTTGTACGGTTCAGCGGTATTTTCATAAGCAACTACGATGCACCAGCCACCAAATTTTCCGCCGGATCCTGAAGTGCCCGGTGTGATTGGTAAATCCGCTATCGTATATGTTCCTGAGCCATTGCTGTTGATATAAGCAGTAATGTCACTAAACGCCTGATAGGCTTTTTCTGTGGTCGAAATAGCATACTGATCGACATTGATAGACGCTGCCGTTACATTAGAATAGGCGCCGCTCGTTCCTTTCCGAATTTTGATCTTGCGGAGCGTATCCGGGGCGCTAGTAATGGTTGAGTTATCGATACGGCCGCCCCAGTATAGTCGTGCAAATTTGATAGTATTCGTTCCAGTTGGCAGAACCAGGTCTGCTGAAGAAGAATTTCTGGTAGCACTTACCCCATCGATATCGATGAATTGCATGTTGCTGTTATCATTTCCATACTGGCTATTACCTAGTCCACCAACACCATTGTTGGGATCACTGGTTTCGTTCATGCGTGTCAAAATGGCGTTTCCGCCGTTGTTTACGATATGAAGCATGGTGTTACCAAACATGGTGGTACCACCTTTCAGATTCTCCGAGTAAACCAATGAAAAAGGGCGTATGGCGCTTTGTGCAAAGGCTAGGGTAGAGATGATTGACAATGCGAGAGTCAGGATGGAAAAACGGGCTGCGTTTGTTGTAAGCATTTTCTGTTTTTTGGGGATTACGAAAATGGCTCACAGGAAGTAGGATGATAGATTTTTCGGAGGATACGTGGATTGATAGAATGACCGTCGTCTACTAGTGGTATGCCCGAGAAGTAGCATTGATCAAATACTACGTAAAACTACTCGCCTTTATTGAGTTTTGCAAGCAAATCGAAAAGAAAATAATGAAAACACGTTATGATAAGGGATTTATCATAATGCTAACTCGTTATGCGCTGGTAAACAGTATTTTATAAAAAAATAAAATGAATGCTTTATTATTTGAGTAATTGGTCGAAGGCTAATTGGAAGGCAGTTACTTTTTTTCGGACAACCAACTGACAGTACTGGTTTTCTGGGTGTTGGTTGTAGTAGTTGGTATGATAATCTTCTGCCGGAAAAAATCGGTCAAATGGAACGATTTGGGTTACGATTGGCTGACCATATGTACCTGACAGGGTCAATTGGTCCCGATAGCTATTGGCGAGTTGTCCTTGTTCGGCGTCATGATAGAAGATCACGCTGCGGTACTGAGTGCCAATATCATTTCCCTGGCGGTTCAGCTGAGTGGGGTCGTGGGTATTCCAAAAAACGGTCAGTAAGTCGGTGTATGAAATGACCGTTGGATCAAACCGAATTTGCAAACATTCGGCATGGCCGGTAGTACCCGAACAAACGGTTTTGTAATCTGGGTTGTCCATATGACCGCCACTATAACCGCTTTGAACGGATTCAACACCTTTCAGCGATTGGAAGATGGCTTCGGTACACCAGAAGCAACCATTACCCAATGTGGCGATCCCGGTTGCGTTGGAAGGAATAGGTTGATTAGGATTCATGTCAAATAAACAAGCGCGCCTCAGAATGGTTCGATGCGATTTTCAAAGGTTTATCTCAACTATAGTCCTTTTCAATCGCTGGTTGGCCTATTCAAAAGAAAGGTTTTTTTTTCAACAACCCTTTTCTGGATGGGATTAATGGTTTTTCAGAACTTTTTTGATTTTTTTACCGGTGCCTGTGTTGACTTCCAGCAAATACGCGCCTCGTTGCAGTTCCATCAATTGTTGAAGAATAATCAGGTTGGAGCCGTTATATAACAGTTGTTTTTGTTGCTTCACGATACGGCCATCCATGGAGTAAAGCGTGATCGTGGCCAGTTCGCTGGTGTAATGATTGATGATCAAATTCAAATGACTGCTGAATGGGTTCGGATAGGTAATCACGGATTGATCTGAAGTCGGATCATTATTCATCGACAGGCTTAATATGGCCGAATGCGTGTAACGGCCATCGAGGTCGACCATCTTGAGCCGGTAATAATAAACAGGTGCGTTTGCATCTAGCCAGTCTGTGGTTTGATACGATGTTGTCGTTTCCGGATGACCTTTGGCCGCAAGTCGAATTCGCTTACGGAAGGTCCGACCATCAGTGCTGCGCTCGATGTCAAAATGACTGGCATTGATTTCAGACGATGTTGAAAATTGTATGTGTGCTTGTTGCTGGTTTAGGTGCTTGACATGGAATTGCAAGAGCGTAACCGGAGCCGCGCTGGTGACAAAAATGACCACACGAGCTGTATCACATGTGTAGGGGTCGCAAATGGCGTAAAATAACGTATCGGAACCCTCAAAATTTGTGTTGGGTGTGTACGTAAAACTGCCGTCTGTGTTGAAAATGACCGATCCATTGGATGGATTGGTTACCAGATTCCATTGATTGGTTGGATTGGCACTGATCACATCATTACCGGCTACACTGCCCGACACGGCCACGTTTACATCAGTGGCATAAACATTGTTTTCGGCAACTGGGAAAGAGAATATACCCCAATCCAAACTGATCAGATTTGCGGCGGTTGTGCTGATGCCGGTGCGTATAAGCGGCGTGGTGTTTGTCCAGCCGGTTGTTTGGATTACAGCGGCCGGAGGCAGACTGCCAATCGTGCCTGGTAGAGAAGACAGCATTAACGACAGGTTACCGGTGTTGGCTCCAATATTGCTCAATGTGTAGGTGCCATCGGCATTCACGGTATCAATGGCAATAATCAGGCCATCTTGGTCGAGACAATACACATACAGGGTGTTATTGGCATTGGCGCCTGTTTCGCCGGCAGAGAATATGTTATTAAAGCTATTTCCTGCACTACGATTTGCATCATTCCAAACGGTACCGGAAATACTGACTGCAGCTGGAGCGATTGTTAATGGAAAACTTTCAAACGAAGTTCGGCCACACGCATCCGTTATGGTTACTGAAAGTACGATGTTTGTTGGTGTGGTTACGGCAGGTACGTTGAACACTGTCGTTGACGCACTGTTTGTTCCGTTTGGTGTGAAACTGCCCAACGGCAAGCCATTACTACTTTGAACGGAAGTCCAATTAAAACTCAAGCCGGAGTTCGCTGGCGTGGATGCATAGTTTACCGAAAGTGTATAGTTGGACGACCCGGTGATGATGCCATTTGTTGGAAGGCCATTAATGGAAGAAATATCAACCGATTTGTCTTGTGCTGCTAAAAAGCTCCAGTTCCAGAATGCGCGTTGAGCCGCGACGTCACCAACACTTCCTTTATCGATGTCGTGACCGGATTCCATCATTACCAAACCGCGATTATTATCGCCAAATGCACGACCGTAAGCAATCATCACGTCAGGTCCGGCCGAAATACCCGGAATGTTGGGGGAGGTTGCGTCATAGGTGATGATTTTAGTAGATGGCAGCCAGGTTTGGTTTTTCGCTGTAATGTAACTTCTTTCAGAGCCGTTGTTGTGCGCGGCATCGGTAACACCAATATATTGCGCAACAGGGTCTGCTGCTGTAGCCACCGTTCCACTGGCTACCGTACCAGAGCAGGTTACAAACGGTAAAGTGGGGTTGGCATGGTTGCCCCAGATCTGTAGTGAATTTTGTGCGTACGAGGTGGCATTCGCTACCGGTATGGTAATACCGGTTCCGGCCGTATTCGTTTTGGACGTCAGGAAGTTCATCTGCTGACTGATGTTGGCCGGGTTATAGGTGTTGTGTAATGCGCTGCCGGCATGACAACCCATCCAAATAGCTCCCTTATAGGTCAGATTCCAGTTGTATAAATTACCATGAATGGCCCATGTCGGATCCGCATGTGGCATGATAAAAATATCATTACAAGCACCGAGTGCAGCAGGCGCAATAAAATTATAGGATGAAGAAGGAATGCCGGCATTACTAAAAAATGGGACGGCAATGTTACCATTATCATTA
>CAZZJF010000152.1:0-5979 GCA_964654325.1 uncultured Ferruginibacter sp. | reverse complement strand
CGGTCCATGATGATTGTTTTTCCTGATCAGGCAATGCTGATACTGGGAATGGCAGGATTCTATATACTACTTTCTGTGGCTGGTACTTTGTATTTTCTTCCTTCGAAATCCCAATAAAAAAACCCTCCGAGGAGGGTTTGTATGCTTCTTCGCTTAATTGTGTTATTGTCTTCGGCGAACCCGGAAGCTACCGGTGATATTGTAAATAGTATTAGTAGGAGCGGCCCCGGTTAAGGATCCGTTGAAATTGCCGGCTATGAACCCCCCAATTGGTCCGTATTCAGTGATATTTACCAGAATTGGAGTAGTGATGTTTGTGCTGTCGTTGATAGCACTCGTGTAAAACATCGTCATGGGTTGACTGCTGCCTACCGCGATGCCCGCATCGGCAAAATGCAACGATACGTTGCGGTATTGTGGTGGTGTTGTACCAGTGGAGGGCGAATAACCATGGACTTCTATCCGTGATGGTGTTACTTGCGGATTCGTAAACATGTACAGACTATCGGCCGGATAGATCAGCGAATAGTTCGTTCCATTTACCGAGTAATTAAAAAATTGATTGATGTTTGTTCCGCAGGCCTGAATTGAGGGTATCGCATTGGGTCCGGACTGCAGGGTGTAATTCAAGGGAGCGCTTTGCTGCAGGGAGCCCAGATCTTCGGCGATGAATGATACCTGTTCGGTCGGGTTGCAGATGATCGTGTTGAAGTCGTACGTGCCCGTGGCGGAGAGGTTGTGTCGGTAATAGTTTGATCCATTTCGCATGAGGATATAGCCGTTGCTGACCGGGCCACCACTACAATCGGTAACGGAGCCGGTTACGTTGGCTAAATAGTTGTTTGTTACCGGTATCACCACATTGCCCAGCGAAACATCCAGGGTGGTTGTGGTGAATGTCTGACTAAACGCAGGTGTGCCACATTGCAGATCGGTGAATACCTCCAGTTTCAGGCTGGCATTTCGGGGTACGGCTCCGGATACATATCCGCTTTGGTTTGTCCAGCCCACCCCAAAGTTGGCCGGATTAGAAACCACTGAAACTTTGACCAGCACATTGGAGATGGGTATAAGGTCACCATCCACAATGGTGCAATTGAACTGCACAAAATTGGCCGGTACATCGCAGTTCCAAAAAGAGAAATGGCTTACTTCGCCCACATAGGTATTGCCGATTTTTGTGGCGCTTCCTTCTTCTTTCCATAAACCGATGGATTCATCGAAATACCACAGTGGGATAGTAGCCGGAGCTGTGCCTTGCAGGGATGCCGGTAGTGGGAATCGGAGTGTGGCTTTTACACCGGGCGCTAGTTGTAGCAATTGTCCGCCACTGCCTCGTAATTCCACGGCGACCATGCCATATGTTTCCAGTCGTTGAAGCGCACCGGCTTGGTTGATGCCTCGCAGATCGCCGGGCATTGTATGACTGAGGTCAGCAGCCGTAGGGTTCAACCAGTGCATAGAAACCGTTACAGTGCCTGCATAGGGTGCGAGCGTAGCTTCATTGATTACAGCGTTGGCCGGAAAGGTAACCTGCATGTTATTCGGCAAGGTGACCGATCCACCCGCGCTGCCACTGAATGTGCCGGCCGATGACTTCGGTAATAATTTCAAACGGAAAAACGCACTGGATCCTTCACTGGCAATGAATGTTTTGATGCCGGGGAAATAACCGGGTTTGTTCACGGAGACCATGGCGGCATTTTTCACAACGCTGGTGTTGTTAAAGCTGAAAAAGCCGTATTCATCAGTTGTGGTTTGTGCGGATCCGAATTGCACGATAGCCCCTTCGACCGGTGCATTGGTTTCATTGGTTACAAAACCGGAAACCGATGCATTGACACGGGTTGTTAAATCGGCTGTTGGCAGGGTTGGCTCCTCCGGGAATTCGTTCAGTTCTTTCTGACATGAAATCATTCCCCACAAACCAATCATAACGAGCAATCGCCATGCGTTTTTTAATGTTCGATTTTTCATGATATATGCATTAATGATGTTGAACAAAAGTAAGGTTATTTCCTGCGATTTATACCCATAAGAAGATGATTGACATAAAGCAGTGAAGGCTCGATATTATGGATGTCGAAGGAGGCGGCGTGCTTGCTTTTACTACGGCTCGTTGTTGAATCGGTTAAAGCAATATAGTGTATTTATTATCAATGGGTTAAAAGAAATGGCGCTTCGGTGAATCACAGTATTGGTGGATATCGACCGCAGTGTCAGTATTCGAACCTGGTTCGTGCCTAGTTCGTGCATGGTTCGAACCCGGTTCGTGCTAATTATAGATAAAGTGGAAAAAACTTAAGCGCCTGCATGCGGATTAGCTTGCAGAATGGGTAGGAGGTTCCAAACTCCCATTTACCCATTCCGCATCTAATTGAACACCATCAAACCGTTTGTAAAAATCAATCGCCGGTTGGTTCCATTCAAGCACCTGCCAAACTATGCCATGTAAACCACGGGACTGATACTCGGCGATCAGTGCTTCAAATAATCCCTTGCCAATCCCTTTGCCCCGCATCTCTTCGGTGACGATGATGTCTTCCAAATACATGCGTTGCCCTTTCCAGGTACTGTATCGGATATAGTAAAGGGCAAAACCCACGATCGTCCAGGTGTTTTCCTGATTGGGTACTTCGGCCACAAACGCCCACCAAACAGGGTTATCACCAAATCCACTCTCTATGAAATGATCCATGGAAACAGTTACTTGTTCAGGGGCCCGTTCATACGTAGCCAACTCCTGTATCAGGGCCATCATAGCCGGACAATCTTCTTTTTGGGCGCGCCGAATCTGAAAAGTCATTTAATTATGGTCGATGAGGGTCAAGGTTATGCCGTAGGATCCGTCGGCCGTATAGCCTCCGTTACCGGGCTGGTACTCCTGATGGAAGAATTTGCGGTACACTAATCCAATACCTCGGGCGTATTTCTCTTCGGCGAAATTGATTTCGCTGTAGCTGGCGGGATCGCCCGGATTGCCAATCACTTCATCCCGTTGCCGGACGGTGATGGTTGAGTCCAGATTATAATTGCCCACCCGGGCCGGTTGATGTAAACTATCGTAGGTGTAATTCCAGTTGTCTAAATAACGGTAAGGCGTATTCGCCGAATAGGTGTCGATGTAGGTATTGCCTTTCCAGGTAACACCAAAAGCGATCGGTAATTGCAGTTTGATAAACCGCAGGTTGTTTTCGATGAATTCTATGTTCGTTGGCGTGGGGATGGCCATGAATGTGGCATCGGGCCGCCAGGTTTGGGTATTGTTTTTGCGGATGTAGCGGAAAATACGCCAGCCGGTTCGGCCCAAATTATCCGTAACCGGGGCATCGGTTTCGTACTTCACCTGATACGAAACAACCGTGTCCCGCGTACCAAAGGCGAGGTAAACCAGTGAGTCGAGCTGGTAGGTTACATATTTGCCGGATCGCAGCGGAAAATAATCAGCCAGTGAGGCGGTGGGGTAGGTTTCAGTTTTTGAGCAGGCAACAAATCCGATGGTCGTCATAACCAAAAACACAAACCATAAAGCCAGTTTATTCATTAGGCATGCATTGATTGCTTAAAATTAAGAAACGATTGCGGTCTGCGGGTAAAGAAAATTAGTGCAGCGGCTGAACGGGGCGTTGGATAATACCACCACCAATTACATCTGTGCCTTCGTAAAAGACCGCACTTTGGCCGGGCGCCACTCCTTTGGCATCGTCAACGAATTGAACCCGTACCTGATTATTTTCCGTGTACAAGGTGCTGATGGTGCCTTTGTCTTTATATCGGATTTTCGTGATCACGTCCATACCTTCTGGTGGAGCCTCGTATTTCATCCAGTTGAGTTTGGTAACGGTCATCGTTTGTTTGTTGAGATCGGCCTCGTCGCCCAGTACAACCGTATTGGTATCGGGGTCGATGGCGGTTACAAAAACAGGTTTACCGAGTGCGATGTCTAGTCCTTTGCGTTGACCCACCGTATAGAACGGATAACCTTTATGGGTACCGAGTCGGTTTCCGTTTTTGTCAACAAACGAACCGCCGCTGACAGACGCTTCCAGTCCGGGAACACGGCGTTTGAGAAATCCCCGGTAATCATTGTCGGGCACAAAGCAAATTTCGTAGCTCTCGCTTTTTTTGGCCAGTTCGGGATACCCGTATGATTCGGCCATTTTTCGGATTTCGGTTTTATGATAGGTGCCCAGTGGCAGCAAGGTTCGGCTGAGCAGTTCCTGGGGCAGTCCCCACAGTACATAGCTCTGGTCTTTGGTTTCGTCGAGTCCTTTCCGGATGAAATAGCGTTGGTTGGTGTGCTGGTGGATTTGGGCGTAATGACCGGTTGCAATGAAGTCGCATTGCAGGGCATCAGCTCGTTTGAGCAGGGCACGCCATTTGATGTGGGTGTTACACATCACGCATGGATTGGGCGTACGGCCGGCCAGGTATTCTTCTACAAAATTATCAATGACAAAATCGCCGAATTCGTCGCGGATATCAAGGATAAAATGCGGAAAGCCGTGATCGACGGCAGCCTGACGGGCATCGTTGAAACTATCGAGATTGCAGCAACCTGTTTCTTTTTTTTGCTGAACGCCCACACTAGCGGCATAGTCCCAGGTTTTCATCGTGATACCAATCACCTCATACCCTTGTTCGTGCAGCATCAGGGCGGCTACGGTACTGTCGATACCGCCGCTCATGGCAACCAATACTTTTCCTTTAGATGACATGGGGTTTATTGATCAGCAAAGATACAACGGGGAGGGGGATCACTTCTTGGGTTTTTCGTTGTGTGGGGGTTAAATCGTTACGTGTTTGCCTGTCGGTGTTTAAGAGCGTGGTTCAGTTTGGTATGGTTGGAAGGTTGGCATAATCGACCATACCAAAAAAACGTACTTAACCAACCTAATGCTTCTTCGCCATCTCATGGAGGAGTTGCCATTGATGGTTGATGGTTTCTTTCAGAAACACGATTTCTTGCCGGAGTTGCTGGTTCAAGACCGGGTTTTCATTATATCGTGTGGGCGATGGCTGTTTTTTTCCGCTGTTGCGCAACGAAGCCGTGCCGGGGGATGTTTGATAGGCCGGCGATAGCTCACGGAGGGTATGATCCAGGTCATCTAACGGCAGTCCAAGGGCCTGGGCGATTTCCTGAAGCGTGTATTTATTCACATTGCCGGTACGCTCAAAATGCGAAATCAGTGATCGGGTACGGCCAATCCGACGGGCCAGTTCTTCCTGATTGATCCCCTGAAAAGCGCGTATTCGCTTGATTTTCTGTCCAATATGTTCTTTTTTACCGGCCATACCGCAAGTGACAAAAAAAAGCATTGTCATAAAGTGAATAATTTGGCAAAAAGTGAATTTCGTATTAGGTTTGTAATTGATTTATGTCAGCGGTATCCAATCCGCCCAATACCAGTAATCCATCAAATGCCAGCCGCACCGATAGAATACCAAACAGCTCAAACCTACTTGAGGGACAAAACATACTGAACTCATCAAACCTGCATAACTCACAAATCTCTCCAAACACACTTGTTATGAAAAAGTGCTACTTCCTTACGCTCGCATTTGCCCTTTTACTGTTGAATGTCAAAATGGCCATGGCCCAGGTGCCATCCTACCTGCCCACCAACGGCCTTGTGGGATATTGGCCTTTTAACGGCAATGCGAATGATGCAAGCGGAAATGGCAATAACGGAACGGTGAATGGAGCCACGCTCACGACGGATCGTTTTGGAAATGCAGGAAACGCGTATAGTTTTGATGGGGTAAGTAACAGAATTGAAGTTGCTCATAACTCAGTACTTAATTTTTCAAATACAACAGTGTTAGTTTGGTTTAAGGCAAATAGCTACACTGCAGCCCTAGGATTTGGTCCTCATTTATTTAGTAAACGCGAGCAAGGAGGGTGGGGGAATTCAATACAAGGTAACATTGGAATAATTAATGGTATTAATTCCTGTTGGTCAGATTGGACGATTTCAG
>CAZZJF010000151.1:0-5992 GCA_964654325.1 uncultured Ferruginibacter sp. | reverse complement strand
AAGTGGATGTACTATACTGGCAAACTTGATCAAGATGAATTGGATAAACTTGGTCTTGAACCCTACCTCGAAATCGAAGGCATGTGCAAAAGGTTGGTTCCATATCAAACTAATGGAATCAATAAAGAACGTACAGTAGCTATCCTCGATCAAAAATTCAAATTTGGGAATGCTTCCGAACCGGGTGTATACTTTGATGAGGTCAATCGCGGCCATTTACTGATGATGCGTCAGACGTATGCCTTGACAGCAAAATACCTATGTGACGAAGCAGATAAAATGGGCCGCAATGCATTAATCACCGGAAGGGATTATAAAGCCGACTCTGCCCGAAACCTGGCTTTAGCCAAGAAACTGGTCCAAAAAATTGACAAAGGAATCAGTGACAAGAATATGCCCTATGGCATGACATCAGCCAGAGGAACCGATCACAACAATATTTCCTATGCATTGATGGAAATCGCTCAGAAATGTGGTGAAAACGAAATTGCTACCCGAATCAAAGCGCAACTCGAAAAAGACCTCAAACAACAGCATGCTTATTACCTCTCACTCGGTGATAAAATGAGCAAAGAAGAGCTTTTAGCAAATTTATATGCTGCAGCAGAAGGAAAAGCTAATTACTTGAGCGATGCCCAACAAGCATTCGCCCGGGATTGGTTTTCTTGTGTACAATTAATGAATCGACTTGGTCTATTAAAATAACATTTTCTTAGAGCGCCGGTTTTAACCGGCGCTTTTTTATATGACATTCACCTCTCGCTCAAGTGCTACCCCAAATTGATGGAAAACGCTATCCTGTATTCGCTGACTAAGGGCCAGCAATTCTGATCCGCTGGCCTTACCATAATTAACCAGCACAAGGGCTTGTTTTTCATGAACACCGGCATCGCCTTCCCGATACCCTTTCCAGCCCGCTTGCTCAATCAGCCACCCAGCCGCTAATTTAACGGTTTGGCTGGCGGTTGGATAAGCTACAATCGTTGGCCACTCCGCGTTCAACCGAGTGAAATCCGCTTCACTGATTTCCGGATTTTTGAAGAAGCTGCCGGCATTTCCAATCAACCGTGGATCAGGCAGTTTGCTTTGACGGATATTCGTCACCGCCCTGGCGATCGCTTCGATCGAAAGTTGTTCCACGTTCATGTTCTCCAGCTCTTTTTGAATAGCTCCATAACCGGTATGGAACACAGGTATTTTGGATAATTTCAACGTAACCGAAGTGATCACGAACAGTCCTTTATACTGATGCTTGAATATACTGTCGCGATAGCCAAACTGACAATCCGCTTTGGTAAATTGAATCAGCTCGCCTGTTGCCCAATGCATTGCTTCCAACGTATAAAAAACATCTTTTAGCTCCACTCCATAAGCGCCGATATTCTGAATAGGTGCAGCACCAGTACAACCGGGAATCAAAGCGAGGTTTTCAATGCCTGCTAAACCATGCTCAATACAATAGCATACAAGCTCATGCCAAACTACACCGGCCCCGGCCTTTACATACACAACATCATGATCAGAAGCAACCTGTTCAATGCCTGTGATTTCGTTTTTCAAAACAGTGCCCTGAATATTACCGGTAAACAAGATGTTACTGCCCCCTCCGAGTATGAAATATGGTTTATTTTTTACGGATGGCATGGACAGTGCTTCACGGATTTCATCCAGGGTTGAGAATCGAAAAAACTGTTCGGCGTAAACATCTGTTCCAAACGTATGAAATGATCGCAGTGATTGATTAAAAATCAGTGGAGGCATACTTGCAGGATAAGCTATGAATCGGACAAAAGTAAATTAATTCCGGATCACCGATAATAAAACACCTGTAGCTTTTAATAAGGATCCACATTGACTAACACAGATACTGATTTAAACAGCGAATGGACTGATAGTTGCTCAATATGATAACGAACAGCCTTTCTGCTGCGCGCCCGGATAGCAGGATCAGCTGCCATTTTGATCATCAATTCCAAGATAAACTGATCACGAACTCGTCCTATGGGCGGACTGGCAGGCCCTACAACACCCAACGGAATATCTTTTTTCAACTGCGTGGCAAGGTGTGATGAAGCCTGCTGAACCAATTGTTCACTTTTATGTCGTAGCGATATAACAATCATCCGCCCCACTGGCGGATAACCGAATGACTGCCGCATGGCTGACTCATGTGCGAAGAGCGCTGCATAATCATGTTGCGAGACCCATTGTATGACCGGATGGGATGGACGAGTCGTTTGAATGATAACACGGCCAACGGCCCCTTTCCGTCCAGCTCGGCCACTTACCTGTTCCATTAACTGAAAGGCCCGTTCATTGACCCGAAAATCGGCAAAACTTAAGAGTCCATCAGCATCCAAAACACCAACCAACGCTACCTTTTCAAAATCCAATCCCTTCACGATCATTTGCGTGCCGACTAATATATCAATTTCGTGCCGCTCAAAGCGTTGAATGAGTTGTTCATGCGCCCGCTTCCCGCGAATACTATCAACATCCATTCGAGCGATGCGAACCGATTCAAACGCTTGCTCCAGCTCCTCCTCTACCCGTTCGGTTCCGAAATTCCGCTCTTTCCATTGCGTTGAACCACAGGCCATGCAATGCGTTGGTTTGGGATAATTACTGCCGCAGTAATGACAATGGAGTTTCTGTGTGTATTTGTGTAACGTAAGTGATACATCACAATGCCGACACTTGGGCACATGGCTGCAAGATTGACAAATTAGGTAGGGATGGTAGCCGCGTCTGTTTTGAAATAAGATCACCTGTTTCTGATTGGCTATGGTTTCCCGTATTGCCTCTTTTAATGGTGGACTTAAAATGACTTTTTCAGAAGTCGCCATCGTATTGGTATCAACCAGTTCAATGTTTGGTAGCTCTAAGCCTCCATAACGCTCTGTGAGCGTCACCAACCCATATTTTTGATCAAGCGCGTGCTGATAGCTTTCGAGCGACGGTGTAGCACTGCCGAGTAGCACCTTTGCCTGTTTTTGTTTAGCCCAATAGATGGCTGCATCCCGGGCATGATACCGTGGTGCAGGATCTTGTTGTTTGTAGGATGTATCGTGCTCTTCATCAACAATGACTAATCCAGGATCGGCTAATGGCAGGAACAAAGCACTCCGGGCTCCGACGACCAGGCAGGGGGTCCCTTCGCGCACGTTATTCCATATCTCCACGCGCTCTGCATCGCTGAATTTGGAGTGATACACCTTGACATACCCTCCGAAACAGGCTTCCAGCTTCCGCGTAATTTGTGAGGTGAGTGCTATCTCGGGTAGTAGATACAAAACTTGTTTGCCGGCACGCAGTTCTTGCTCAATCAGTTTCATATACAGCTCGGTTTTACCGGAGCCGGTTACGCCATGCAGCAGGCAAACCTGTTTAATCGCAAATACCGATTCAATCTGTTGCAACGCCTTGGATTGGGCCGGAGTGAGTGCGAAGGTAATTGCCAGTTTAGGTTCTGTTGAACGGATTCGGTTAACCGATTCATGTCGGATCGTTACGATTTGTTTTTCTTCCAGGGCCTTTAATTGAGCCAGGCTGGCTCCGGCCTTTTTCAAGAATGCCGGTTGAGATACACGACCGGCTGTTTTTTGAAAATGCAACAAGGCCAGTAGCAGTTCCAGCTGTTTGGGTGCTCCTTTCCATGTATTCAATAACCCAGCCAACGCTTCGTCTGATTGCCACTGTTCGTGCAATTCAACAAAACGCTCTTTTTTGACATGATATTGATGTACGAATGCTTCTTCCAAAATACAACCTTGTTTCTGCAACAAGCCCTGAACAACCGAATAAACTTTTCGGCCATCCAGTAATTTATGTACTTCGCCCATTCGAAGTCTTTTTCGAATCTGTATGGCTTCAAAAATCAGGTATTCATCATCTGTTAGATTTTCCGGCTGCGGATCATCGAGATCTGCAGGTAATAATATTGTTTCGCTGCTTAACCGAAACAACGATGGTAAAGCCGCTGCCATGATCTCCCCCATCGAACACATATAATATTCGGCCATCCAGCTCCAAAAAGAAAGCATATCGGACGGGACGATCGGCGTTTCATCTAAAACCTGAAGGATGGGCTTGGTTTCATACGGAGGTTTTGTTGTGTCGATTGAAAATATGATCCCGGCGTACTGTTTGTTTCTGCCAAAAACCACGTCTACCCGTTTCCCAACCGCAACAACAGGACGATACGCCTCTGGCACGTGGTAAGAAAATAATTTATTGAGCGGTAACGGAAGCAGAACTCGTACGAATAAGGATTTGGAGTCAGGGATCATATCGTGCACGTGATCAGTCATGCGCTGGTCTTATCCAGGATGCATTATTAGTAATAAGCGCGTCATGCATGGCATGTTGAGCACGGGATTTCATTTCGTCCAAGGTCAGGGCTTTCCCCTGCCAGACTGGATCGATGGGCGGAAGAAATTTGATACGGACAACTCCCGGTTTTAACGAAAATAATGAATCATAGTGCAACCGATCATAGGTATCCAAAAATAGTATTGGACAAATTGGTGTCTGTGTTTGGACAGCAATCCGAAATGCACCATCAAAAAAAGGCAAGAGCGGCTTTTGGGTCATATTAAATGTACCTTCCGGTGCCAGGGCAATGGATATGTTTTTTTGTAAGGCCTGTTTCAGGCGCTCCACACTTCGAGCACGATCATCCGGATCATTGCGCTTCACCATGATGACTGTTGAACGATATATAAAACCGAACACCGGAATAGCCGCAATTTCCTGCTTGCCCAGACCCCTGAAATGCCTGTTTTCAAGCGCAAATAACAGAACGATCGCATCCAGATAAGAAACATGATTGAAGATGAATATGTATGGTCGATGCGGTTCGATTAAAGCGGTATCAGTCTGTTCAATACGAATACCCCAGCAAAAAAACAAAACACGGGCAAACTGCCTAGCCGACGCGTACATAAAATGACCGTTGGTCGGATCGGGCAAAAAAACAGCGAGCAGGGCCAAAAAAAACAGGCAAACAACCGCAACGGAAAAGCCAATCAACACATACACGATGTAGCCAAACCGGACTAAACGACGAAGCACACGCATCTTGCAAAGCTACACGGATTACTGTTAGAATAAAAAAAGGTGTAACTAACTGATTTATACTTAATTATGTCTTTCGTGGCTTGAAAGACCTCTAGCACTCCGTCTGCGCTCAAAAAAAACCGAAATTTGAAAAAAAACAACCGTACGTGCTTGATTTACGTGAACAATACGTACCTTCGCCCTCCAAATTTTGAGAATCATGTTAGCAGTCGTACAAATCGCAGGTCAACAATTTAAGGTAAAAGCAGGCGACAGTCTCTATGTGCCGCATCTTTCCGGAAAAGCAGGAGATGTTATCGAATTCAGTAATGTCCTCCTTACCGATAATGGGCAATCCGTAGAAACTGGTTCTGCTGCCCGCGCAACCGTAAAAGCGGAAATCATCAATGACCTGATCAAAGGCGATAAAGTAATCGCTTTCAAAATGAAAAGAAGAAAAGGCTTTCGTAAAAAACATGGTCATCGTACGCAATACACCCATATCAAAATTACGGCCATCGCATAATCGAACTCATTCCAAAAAAAATCAAACCGTAACATCCCATGGCACACAAAAAAGGAGAAGGCTCAGTAAAGAACGGTCGCGACTCGCAAAGCAAACGCTTAGGCGTTAAAATATTTGGTGGACAAGCAGCCATTAACGGCAATATCATTCTCCGTCAACGTGGCACCCAATACCATCCCGGCAAAAATGTTGGTCTCGGAAGAGACTTCACAATCTTCGCTACTGCTGACGGTGTCGTAGAATTCAAAAAATCAAAAGGCGACCGCACCTTGGTCTCTGTCGTTCCGGTAGCTTAAATTTTTTAATTTTTTTTTGGTAATTTGAAAATAGTACTTACTTTTAAGTATTATTTACTAACCATTAAATTTTAAAAAAATGGCAACAAAGAAAAAAGCTGCAAAAAAAGCT
>CAZZJF010000150.1:0-6004 GCA_964654325.1 uncultured Ferruginibacter sp. | reverse complement strand
GCAAATTGTTCGAAATGACGCTATGACTATCATTTTCGTCAATTGTTGCACAAAATTAACCGCCGCTTTTGGGATTTCATAGTAAATCGACGAAAAATATCGATGATTTATGCACTTTTTTTAAATATCAAAAACCGTGCTAAACCATTAATTTCGGCGCAGAAACACTTATAAAAATAAAAAATAGTCGAATGTTGATTGATTTACGTTCAGATACGGTAACGAAGCCTTCGCCGGCCATGCTTGATTTTATGCAACAAGCGCCTGTGGGCGATGATGTATTTGGCGAGGACCCGACAATCAATGCCTTGGAACAAAAGGTTGCCGAGTTATTTGGCATGGACAATGCGTTGTTTTGTCCAACGGGTACAATGGCCAATCAACTGGCTATCAAATGCCATACCCAACCCGGAGATGAAGTTATTTGTGAGTTTAGCAGTCATGTTTACCAATACGAGGCCGGTGGTATCGCTTTTCACAGCGGTTGCCAGGCTAAAGCACTTGTTGGTGATCGCGGACGTTTAACCGCCGATCAAATCAGACAAGCCATCAATCCGGTCGATATACACAAAGCCCCTACCCGCTTGGTATGCCTGGAGAACACAGCAAACCGGGGTGGAGGCAGCTGTTATGCACTAACTGAGCTTGAAAAAATAAAAGCTGTTTGTACCGAACACCAATTACCCTTTCATCTGGATGGCGCCCGGCTTTGGAATGCCATGGTTGCCCGACAGGAAACACCAACGCAATATGGCTCACTGTTTGACAGCATATCGGTTTGCCTGAGTAAAGGTTTAGGAGCACCCGTAGGCAGTGTGCTGGTTGGCTCAGCCTCGTTTATCAATAAAGCCCGTCGTTATCGAAAATTATTCGGTGGCGGCATGCGACAAGCCGGCATCCTGGCAGCAGCCGGGATCTTTGCCATCGATCATCACATCGACGACCTTGAAAGAGACCACGTCCATACCAGCCAAATAGCCGACTTACTGCTTAATAAACCTTGGGTCGCATCCATATTTCCGGCAGAAACTAATATTTTAATAGCCACGATTACACAGCCTTACACAGCGACAACCCTGGTTGAACGTCTTAAACAACAAGGCATTCTTTGTTTCGCCATATCACCAACAGACATCAGAATGGTTTTTCACCGCGACATTGACAATTCCATGATCAATCAGCTGGCAGACGTATTGAATCGATCTTGATTGATAAATCCATTTACGGAAAGCACAAAGAGTATTTATTTTTGTGAACACATAATTATCATGCTTCCAACTATCAACCCAACCCAAACAGCTGCCTGGAAATCCCTCGAGGCTCATCAGCTACGTTTGCGCTCAACACCCATACGCGCCCATTTTGATCTAAATCCAGGACGCTTTGAAGAATTTTCAGTTCTAGACCAGGATGTCCTATTCGACTATTCAAAAAATAACCTGGATGAAGATGCGTTGCAGTCGCTGATTCAATTAGCCAACGAATGTCAACTTTCCACGGCCATAGATGCTTTTTTCAGCGGAGAACCCATTAACGAAACGGAAGGTAGGGCTGTTCTCCACACCGCCCTGCGCAACCGCAGCAACGAACCGGTATTTGTCGACGGCCACGATGTGATGCAAGCCGTAAACGCGGTACTAGATCAAATGCGTCAATTCTGCGAGGACATACACACCGGAAAAAGACGCGGACATAGCGGAAAAAAAATCCGCTATATCGTCAATATCGGCATCGGCGGTAGCGACCTCGGACCCGTCATGGTTACGGAAGCATTGAAACCATATCAGCTTGACAACATCACGCCCTTGTTTGTAAGCAATGTGGATGGTTCTCACATAGCCGAAACACTGAAAAAAATCAAATCCGACGAGACCCTGTTTCTGATAGCCAGTAAAACCTTTACGACGCAGGAAACCATGGCCAATGCACACACAGCCAGAGAGTGGTTCTTACAACAAGGCGGAACAATCGCTGATATTCAGTACCACTTCGCAGCCTTAAGTACCAATCGGGAAGCTGTTGAATCATTTGGTATTCACCCAGATTGCATGTTCCGTTTCTGGGATTGGGTTGGCGGTCGGTATAGTTTGTGGAGCGCCATTGGATTATCGATTGCCCTCTCCATCGGCTTTGATCGATATATCGAATTACTGGAAGGAGCGCATCATGCCGACCAGCATTTCAGACAATCTCCCTGGCGAAATAATATTCCCGTACTCATGGCCCTGATTGGTATCTGGCATCGTAATTTCTGGCATGCACCCACGGAAGCTATTCTTCCGTACGACCAATATCTGCATCGGTTTGCCGCTTATTTTCAGCAAGGGAACATGGAGAGCAACGGTAAATACATCGATCGGACCGGCCGCCGGGTCACGTATGAAACCGGTCCGGTCATTTGGGGAGAGCCGGGCACCAATGGTCAACATGCCTTCTATCAGCTCATCCACCAAGGAACCCAGCTCATTCCCTGTGATTTCATCGCTGCAGCTAATAGTCATCAACCGATCGGCAACCATCACGCCTTATTACTGAGTAACTTTTTTGCACAATCTGCTGCCTTGATGAACGGCACCACTCACGAAAATCCATACCGGGTGTTTGAGGGCAACAGACCCACCAATAGTTTTTTAATCAAGAAAATAACGCCGTTTACCCTTGGTCAATTGACGGCCTTCTATGAACATAAGATTTTTGTTCAGGGCATCATCTGGAATATTTACAGCTTTGATCAATGGGGCGTTGAATTGGGAAAAGTACTCGCAAATAAAATCCTGCCAGACCTAAACGACGAGCATCCTGTAACCAATCACGATATGTCTACAAACGGGCTCATCAATGCATTCAAACGAATGCGCGAGTAAGGGATCCCAACGGTCATTAAAAAAAGGGCATGGGGCCCTTTTATAGATATCTTGTTGGGGATGATTAGGCTACCATTTGTCTACTTCTTCGTTTGCACCATTATCACCAGACTCTATGTTTGTATTCGGCTGATCAATAGGCTTTTCAGAAACGTTTTCAGAAGCGGATGCCTGAGGCATATCTTCCTCGTAGGGAGTATCGTGATTGAAGGCATCAAAATCAAAATCCGGCATCAAGACCGTTTTGACGTGATCAACCGTTTCGTTGAGACCTTTGATGAATTTATTGAAATCCTCTTTGTATAAGAAAATCTTATGGCGGTCGTATCCATCCGAATCAAACCGTTTACGACTCTCCGTGATGGTCAGAAAATAATCATTGCCGCGCGTGGCTCGTACATCAAAAAAATACGTTCTTCTTTTACCGGCTTTTACGCGAATACCAAAGACACTATCGGCTCTTCGTTCGTTGTTTTCGTATGCCACTTTCTTAAATTGTTTAATTGACAAATGGTGTTAACAAAGATATAGTTGTTTTGGAATTGACAAAAAAAATAACCCCCAGTTCGACGACCCGTGGTTAGAATGTGGAATTCCTGTTATTTTCCAGCATGATGGCTGCATAAACCCCTTGTTTTTTCATTAGCTCGTCGTGAGTGCCACATTCAGCTATTTCACCATTGGCCAAACAAACAATATAATCTGTTTGAAGCGACGCAATATGACGTCCGGTCGAATAAAGAATGGTTGTCCCCCGAAGCGATTCATTGAAGGCCTGGCAAACGGCCTCCTCTTTGATTGGATCCAGTGCACTGAAAACATCATCTAAAATTAATATAGTCGGTTTCCGGATCAACGCTCTGGCCAGGGATACGCGTTGCTTCTGACCGCCGCTTAATGTGATACCCCTTTCCCCGACAATGGTTTCATATTTTTCTGGAAATGCATCAATTTCCTGGTGTATACCAGCCATTGTTGCTGCCCATATCAACGTTTCATTCATAGCGGCCGGATCGCCCATTCGAATATTGTCTCGAATGGTTTCACTGAAAAGAAGCGGGTCCTGTGGTACGTACCCGATTTGTGACCGCCATGCATTAAGCGACAGATCGGTCAACATATTATCATCAATGACAATGTTACCCTCATCAGGATCCATCAATCGAAGTAACAACTGAAGTAACGTGGTTTTTCCGGAACCTGTTCGACCGACAACCGCAATGCGTTGACCTTTTGCTATTTTCCAGTGAATATGACGTAGCGCCTGAATGCCGGTGTTTTTGTAGGTGAAGGCAACGCCATTGAACGTAATCGATTGCTTAAACTGGATGTCAGTGGACGTTGACGAATGAACGATGACTGGCTTGTATTCTAAAAATTCAAGAATACGACGCTGGGAAACAGCTGCGCGCTGAACCATACTGACCGTCCAGCCAATGGCGCTTACCGGAAAAGTCAGTAACTGTACATATAAAATAAAAGAAGTGATCTTTCCAACCGATGCACTCGGCATATGATTCGTTACCTGCCAACCACCAACCAGGATGATTAATAAGGTACTCAATCCAATTAACATCGCCATGGATGGGAAATAAAAGGCTTCTGATTTAGCCAGATCCAGCGACTCGGTTTTATACTGTTCGGACTTTTGACGAAATACATTGGTCTGAGCAGCCTCACGTGAATACGATTTAATAACCCGTATTCCTGAATACGATTCCTGGGCGATACTGGTTATAGAAGATAAGGACTGTTGGACCAGCTCACTTTTTTTATTGATTCGTGCATTTAGCCAATAGATGGTCAATGCCAGCAACGGCATCGGACTCAAAGCGACTAGTGTAAGTATAGCATCTGTAGTCCACATGAACCAGATACTCAAAACAATAACAGCTGCCAGGTTGATAAAATACATCAGGGCCGGACCGGTATACATTCTTACCCGTGAAACATCTTCAGAAATCCGATTCATGAGGTCGCCGACCGGTGTTCGCTTGTAAAATTCAACATCGAGCGACTGGTAGTGCTGGTAAATCCGATTTTTCTGATCGAACTCAATATGTCGACTCATTACGATGATGGTCTGACGCATTAAAAACATAAAAAAGCCGCTGATCAGTGCACAAATAAACAACAAGACGGTTGCCCCTACGATGCTGTTTTTCGGAAACAATGATTGCCAGTATGTTAGTATTGGTTGGATAAGAAAGCCGTAAGCCACTGCGCTAGATTGGCTTGATGTAACGGATCTGTTTAGTGCCTGATCAACAATCCAACCGGTTAAGGACGGTGTAATAATTCGAAATATATTCGAGAGTAGAATACACACAACGCCGCCCACCAAAAAAACACGATACTTCCGAAAATACACATGCAGCGTCCAAAGTGCCTTCATTTGTCAAAAATAAACCAGGTCGCTTGTTTTAACTGAATATATACATGCAATTGCTGGGTTTATGATAACAACTTATTAACGACCCGGTACATATCTTAGACCTACCATGAGATCGATCCAACTATTTTTGATCATCATCCTCTCTTCCTGTTCAACTAAAAAGGAAACTAAATCTGTTCAACATCGACATACTACAAGGAGTGAAAACGCAACCCCTGCCATTTTATTTGTGATAATGAACGTTAAAGAAATGGAACCGATGGAACGAGCAATGAAACGGACTTCCGCATATTACAAACAATCGTATGTTGTTGAACACGCACCATTACCCTCAAATGCTCTTCATCCTAAACGGAAGCGATATTCTGGGGACAGTCTGCTAAAATACCTGCATGTTTATAATAACGGCCGGTATGCATTCGCCGCAGGGCTAACAGACGTTGATATTTCCACAAACAAAAATGGGGTTGAGGACTGGGGCATCTTTGGATTAGGTTCTTTAACAAACAACGGATGCGTTACCTCCGGAAAACGACTTCAAAAGGGCGTTAGTAAGCAGCAATATGAGGACCGTTTGACAAAAGTAATTTTGCATGAAATTGGCCATAATCATGGCGTTAAACACTGTGTGAGTCCGGACCCCTGTTATATGAAAGATGCTAATGGAAAAATAACTACGGTTGACCAGGAGCCGTTCGAGATGTGCCAATCCTGCAAGCAAAAAGCCGGGATCAATTAAAACGAC
>CAZZJF010000149.1:0-6049 GCA_964654325.1 uncultured Ferruginibacter sp. | reverse complement strand
AAAGCCTCCATCTTTGCCTTGGGTATCATGCCTTACATCTCTGCTTCTATTTTCATGCAGCTCGTTACCATTTTGGTTCCTCAAATGGCCAAGATTCAACGGGAAGGTGAGAGTGGTCGCAAGAAAATTAATCAGTGGACACGCTACCTCACTGTAGGTGTAACCGCTTTTCAGGCCGCTGCCTACATTGGATACCTCAATAGCCCGGGAAATAAGGAAGCGCTCATTCCCGGTTATCAAGGGATGTTCTGGATTTCTACGGTATTGATTCTGACTGTTGGTACGTTGTTCGTGATGTGGCTCGGTGAAAAAATCACCGACAAAGGCCTGGGTAATGGTACATCGTTGATTATCATGATCGGTATCTTAGCCCGTTTCCCGCAAGCATTCGGTCAGGAATGGAGCACCCGCTTCTCCGCCAAAATGGCTGGCGGTATTTTGTGGATGCTCTTTGAAATTTTCTTGCTGGTTGCGATTATTGTTGGTCTGATCCTGTTTGTTCAAGGAACCCGAAAAGTTCCCGTGAGTTATGCCAAACAAATGATCGGCAACAAACAACTGGGTGGTGCCCGAAATTTCTTGCCGCTGAAAGTGAACGCTGCTGGTGTTATGCCAATCATTTTCGCGCAGGCTATTCTCTTCCTGCCAACCATCTTCACCGGATTTAGAAATACCGGCTGGGCCAAGCATTTTACAGATCATACGAGCTGGATTTATATGCTCGTTTACACAGTTTTGGTTATTGGATTTACCTTCTTATACACGGCTCTGATTTTCAACCCCAAACAAATGGCTGATGGGCTCAGACAAAGTAATGGATTCATTCCCGGGGTAAAACCTGGTCAGCCAACGGCCGACTATATCGGAACCATTATGGATCGTATCACACTACCTGGTGCGGTAATCTTGGCCTTTGTGGGTATACTTCCCGGACTTATCCAGTTGATCACCCGTGGAATGAGTGCGGAGATGACACAAAACTTCTCTACTTTCTATGGAGGAACCTCATTATTGATCATGGTGGGCGTTATCTTAGATACCCTGCAACAAATCGAAACACAACTCCTCATGAGACAATATGATGGACTGATGACCGGTGGTGGTAGAATCCAAGGACGAACACCAGTACCATCCGGTATGTAACTATTTTGATGAACCCCGGAACTCCGGGGTTTTATTTTTCTATTCCTATTCCATGATTCGCCTCAAATCCCTCGAAGAAATCGCACTGATGCAGCAAAGTTGTTTGCTCGTAGGGGAAGCCCATGCGGCGGTGGTTCCTTATATCAAGCCTGGTATGACCACGATGCGGATGAATGACCTGGTTGAGGAGTTTATTCTGGATCACCAGGCGATACCCTCATTCAAAAACTATCACGGATATCCCTATGCTACCTGCATCTCGGTCAACGAGGCGGTCGTTCATGGCTTTCCCGGCAAGTACGCCTTGCAGGACGGCGATATTGTTTCTTTGGATATTGGTGTATTTAAACATGGGTTTCATGGCGACAGTGCGTATACGTATGCATTGGCCGGTGTGGAACCTGCAGTCATGACGTTGCTGAAAATAACAAAAGAGTCTTTGTACCTGGGTATTGAACAGGCCCGATCAGGTAATCGAGTGGGTGATATTTCATTCGCCATACAGGATCATACGGAACGCAAACATGGCTACGGCGTTGTGCGGGAATTGGTAGGGCACGGGCTTGGACGAGATTTACACGAAGATCCACAGGTGCCTAATTATGGCAAAAGAGGGTCAGGTCCACAATTGAAACCCGGTATGGTATTGGCTATAGAGCCTATGATTAATTTAGGAACTAGAGCCTTGAAGCAACTGGAAGATGGCTGGACGGTAATTACCAAAGACCGTAAACCATCTGCTCACTTTGAACATGACATTTGTATCACCACCAGTGATCCGTACATCTTATCATCGTTTGAATCCCTGGAAGCGGCAGAGAAGAAAAATCCAAATCTGTTTTGGAGTCACGGTGATTCGCAATAGGCTATCGACAGGTCTGTTTCTTACAATACAATATTTGAGGATTGGCTGAACGTAAAACATTCGTTGTGATTGGAGGCGGTGCTGCCGGCTTTTTTTGCGCCGTCAATGCGGCACGGCTCAATCCGTCGTTGCATGTGATGATACTGGAGAAATCGGATAAGCTGCTCAGTAAAGTCAAGATCAGCGGTGGAGGACGTTGTAATGTCACCCATGGCTTGTATAAGATATCGGAACTGATAAAACGCTATCCTCGAGGCACGGAACTGCTCCAAAAATCATTGAAAATATTTGGTCCTACCCAAACAGTAGCCTGGTTTGAGGAGCGGGGTGTTATATTGAAAACCGAAGATGACGGACGAATGTTTCCGGTTAGTGACCGCTCGCAAACAATCATCGACTGCCTGTTGACTGAGTGTGAAACCTATGATGTGCATGTGCGTGTACAGATGCCCGTTATAAGTCTTCATAAACAGGATGGCTACTGGCAGGTGGGTACTAAAAATGGGGAGATCCTGAAGGCCGATTATGTTTGTATAGCCTGTGGGGGCTATCCGAACCTGACTCAGTTTGCCTGGCTTCAAGGCTTGAATCATCCGGTGATAGACCCTGTGCCATCTTTATTTACATTCAACATACCTCACTCGCCGCTAAAAAATCTGATGGGTGTTGCCGTGCCGGATGTGACTGTTTCAATCGAAGGTACCGGTTGGAAGCAGCGAGGTCCCATGCTGATCACCCACTGGGGGTTGAGTGGACCGGCCATTTTGAAGCTCTCAGCCTATGCGGCAAGAGAACTGCATGAACAAAATTACTCCTTCACGATACGAGTCCACTGGGTTCCCGAATACCATGAAACGGCCCTCTATCATCAACTTTCCTTGTGGCGTTCGGAAAAAAGCACCCAGAAAATCAGTAACCGTAATCCGGTTCAATTGCCCTCTCGGCTTTGGGAATGGCTGTTGAACCTGGCGGGCATTACCGAAAACGACCGTTGGGCCGATCTCCGGTCTATCGCCCAGCATACACTTTGTCGGTTGCTCACCGGACAATCATTTGAGGTACAAGGCAAAACTACCTTTAAAGAGGAGTTTGTGACAGCTGGTGGCATTGCTACGGAACAAATCAACCCGACAACGATGGAAAGCCGCTTACACAAAGGATTATATTTTGCCGGTGAGATCCTCAATGTAGACGGAATAACCGGCGGGTTTAACTTTCAGCACGCCTGGTCAAGCGGATTTGTCGTCGCGCAAGCCTTGGCCTCGTTGAACAACGAATTGGATTGACTAACTTGCCAACAATGAAACGGATTGACCGGTACATATTGTCGAGGTATCTGATTACTTTTTTTTTCTGCATCCTCCTTTTCACGCTGATTGCAGTGGTCATTGATGCGAGTGAAAAAACAGAGGATTTCAGTCGCTCTGGATTGTCTTTCACGCAACTCGTTACCGATTATTATTTTGGGTTTATTCCCCGGATAGATGCGATGTTGTTTCCGCTGTTTGTTTTCATTTCGGTCATATTTTTTACCTCTCGGATGGCCGGCAGAACTGAAATCATCGCGATACTGAGCAGCGGCGTCAGTTTTCGCCGGTTTTTACTGCCCTATTGGATTGGTGGTTTTTTCTTGGCAGGGCTTCTCTGGTTGGCCAACCAGTATGTAGTACCGGTGGCTAATCGAAAATGGGCTGATTTTGAAAAAAAATATGTCGATGTAAACATGGCGCCCAATCCACAGAATACAACCTACAAACAACATATCTACTTTCGAGTAGACTCGGCTTCCTATGCCAACATCAAAGGCTATGATACGATTTCTCGTTCTGGCAGCAACCTGTCTATTTCCAGCTTCAAGGATGGCAAAATGACCTATAACCTCCGAGCGATGAGTTTTCGCTGGGATACGGCGAGTAACAAATGGCAGCTTAATAACGTGGTAGAAAGACGCTTCAAGGATATTCGCGAAGAGGTAACCTATTCAGCGATGCGTATCATGAATTACTCGTTCAAACCAATCGATTTACGCAGGGATACTTACTTGAAAGATCAAATGACCACACCGGAATTGGATGCGTTTATCGAACTGGAAAAAATGCGCGGTTCTGAAATGCTCGGCACGTTGTTAATGGAACGGTATAACCGGGACGCGGTCCCGGTTTCGGTTTTGATTTTGACACTGATTGGGGCTATTCTTTCTTCCCGGAAAGTACGCGGTGGTAGCGGCTTCCACCTGGCTCTCGGGGTGCTCATTAGTGTAGGCTATATCCTGTTCAGTCGGTTTACCCATGTCTTTGCTTCTAAAAGCGACTTACCACCTTTGTTGGCAGCCTGGACACCTAATCTGCTATTTGGTTTGTTGGCGCTGTATCTCTATCAAAAAGCACCCAAATAGCATCCTTTTTTTTCGTTGTTTCATGACGGAGTGAACTTTATTATGTGCGGTTTGTTTTACAATTTTTGCTGATGTAACTTTACGTCGCTGCAACAACGTTCAACATCCACTAATTCGTTTATTATGGGTATCATCAAAGATCGATTCAAAGCAAAAGCAGATACGGTATCTGCCGAAATAAAAGACTTGCTCAAAGAACACGGACAAAAAAAAATAGGGGAGGTTACGCTCGCTCAAGTCTATCAGGGTATGCGTGGAATCACAGGCTTGGTAACCGAAACGTCCCTGTTGGATGCACAGGAAGGAATTCGTTTCCGCGGCTACTCTATTCCCGAACTGCGGGATAAATTACCAAAAGCGCCGGGTGGATCCGAGCCACTGCCGGAAGGGTTGTTTTACCTGATGTTGGTTGGCGATTTGCCAACAGACGAAGATGTGCAGCACCTGACCAGTGTGTGGCAACGCAGAAGCCACGTGCCCAACCATGTTTTTACAACGATCGAGGCACTGCCTATCAATACACATCCTATGACACAGTTTGTGGTGGCCATTATGGCGCTTCAAACTGAGAGTCAATTCGCCCGTCGCTATGCACAAGGCATGAGCAAAAAAGAATACTGGGACGCGGTGTTTGATGACTCCATGGATCTGATTGCCCGGCTGCCACGTATTGCCGCCTATATCTATCGCCGGAAATATAAAAATGGCGATCATATCCAACCGAATGGATTACTGGACTGGGCAGGCAACTTCGCCCATATGATGGGATATGAAAACGAAGCGTTCAAAGAACTGATGCGGTTGTATCTGTCTATTCATGCAGATCATGAAGGCGGTAACGTATCCGCACACACGACACACCTGGTTGGATCAGCGCTCAGTGATCCGTATCTCTGTTTCGCGGCCGGCATGAACGGATTGGCAGGACCCTTGCATGGATTGGCTAATCAAGAAGTGATCAAGTGGATTTTTGAAATGCGCGAACATCTGGGCTCAGCATCACCAACCAAGGAACAAATTGAGGACTATGTACGTAAAACGCTGAGTGAAGGGAAAGTGGTTCCAGGATACGGGCATGCGGTTCTCCGTAAAACGGATCCCCGGTTCACGGCCCAAATGGAATTTGGCAAAAAACATATGCCGGATGATCCACTGGTTCAAACCGTATGGAATATATACGAGGCCGTACCGCCCATTTTATCGTCGCTCGGAAAAATCAAAAATCCCTGGCCGAATGTGGATGCCCATAGCGGAGCACTGCTCGTTCACTACGGCATGGAAGAATATGAGTTTTATACCGTATTGTTTGGTGTTTCCCGTGCACTGGGCGTACTCGCCAGTTTGTGCTGGGATCGTGCCCTCGGATTTCCTATCGAACGCCCCAAGTCTATTACCACAGATCTGGTCAAAGAATGGCTGGAGGGCAAGGGTGAGGTCTGGGGTGACTAATTACGCGAGGTTGCTAGTTTCAACTAATCGATAAAATCAAAAAAACCGAAGCAAGAGTTGCTTCGGTTTTTTTTAGGTAGTTAATGCATTTTACGGTGTCTTCTTCTCGGCAGGATCCGCAGGAAGCTTCATTTCATCCAAGTTCTTCGTGTCATTCAAGCTTTTTTCCATAGCGTCTTTACCCATGTCCATGAGTG
>CAZZJF010000148.1:0-6059 GCA_964654325.1 uncultured Ferruginibacter sp. | reverse complement strand
ATCGGAAACAGATTTTGCGTGTACCCATAGCGGTCAGGTGTAGACAAAAAACGATCGACACAACGATCCAGCCAGCGATGTGTTCGCTCCATCGATGTTTTCGCATAGGCATGATCACTACCACCGGGCGGACATTCATCAAATGCCATGATTATATCACCGCCAATCGTCCGTTGTGTATCCATCACATTTTCCGGGGTGAACAGGTGTTTGCTGCCATCTATATGCGATTGAAACCAAACGCCCTCCTCCTTGATCTTGCGGGTACCGGCCAGTGAAAACACCTGAAACCCGCCGCTGTCGGTGAGGATTGGCTGATGCCATTGATTGAACTGATGCAAACCGCCGGCTTTTTCCAGCGTTTCCAATCCGGGGCGCAGGTACAAATGATATGTATTTCCCAAAATGATAGACGCTTGCACGTACTCATTCAACTGATGTACTGAAACCCCCTTAACCGAGCCTACGGTACCCACCGGCATAAAAACAGGCGTTTGTACCGAACCGTGGTCGGTAACAAACATACCCACTCGGGCCCGGGTTTCGGCATCAGTTTGTTGAAGTTGAAAGGATAACATTGGCATAGGCAATGGCAAAGATAATCCGATGCCGATCAAACAACCTTGACTGAATACAAGCCTGTTGATTTATTTTTGCGGCAATGACACCTGATTATTGGCTGAAAAACGGTCCCTTCTTCTTATTTGTACTTTTCTGCATCGTTACCGGTATACAGTTTTTTTATAGCTTGTTTTTCTTTGTTCGATTGGCGTTTCACCAACGAAAGAAAGTTGCCGTTTCACAAACCCATCCCGTCAGCGTGATCATCTGCGCCCGGGATGAAGCCGATAACCTTAGCCAGTTTCTTCCGGGAATCCTGATGCAACAGTACCCCACTACCCACGAAGTAATTGTAGTGAATGACAACTCATTTGACGACAGTAAATACTTTTTAGAGGCACTGCAAAAAGAAAACAAACAACTGCGTCCGATTGAATTAACCCAGGAAGCCCAGTTGATTCCCGGCAAGAAATTTCCGCTGGCGGTTGGTATCAAATCGGCCAAATATGAAATTCTTCTCCTTACCGACGCTGATTGTGTTCCCGCCAGTGAACACTGGATCAATGGCATGCAATCGGCGTATGACGATCAAACAGAGATCGTACTGGGATATAGTCCGTATTTCAAAAAGAAAGGCCTTTTGAACAAGCTCATTCGCTGGGAATGTTACCATACGGCCCTGCAGTACATGTCGTACGCACTGGCTGGTCTGTCGTATATGGGTGTCGGGCGCAACCTGAGTTACCGAAAAGCTGTTTTTTACCGACACAAAGGGTTTGCGGCACATCATCATTTACCCGGAGGCGATGATGATCTTTTTGTGAACATGGCTGCTACCGGAAAAAATACACGTATCAATATCGATCCCGATTCGTTTGTACTCACCAAGCCGGCCAATACCTGGGCACAATGGGTTCGTCAAAAAAATCGCCATTACTCTGTAAGTCGACATTATCGATGGCAGCACCGGTTTTTACTTGGATTGTACAGCTTGAGCCAGTTCTTGTTTTATCCGCTGTTGATTGCTTCCTCCATCCTATTCCACCCGTGGATTCCATTGTGCGTGTATGGAGGTCGCCTGCTTGTACAAGGCTTCATTCATTTCCGAGTCAGCCGCAAGCTCAACGAACCAGACTTATTCCCCCTGTTCCCGCTATTTGACCTATGGATGTTTTTGTACTACCTGCTTTTTCTTCCGTCGTTGTTTCGAAAACCCCGGCCAACCTGGAAATAACCGGTTGAGCAGCTTGTTCCGGTTGATGAATTGTCAATAAATGGTAATTTCGGGGCCTATGAAGATTGACATCATCAGTGTAGTTCCGGATTTACTCAGTGGCCCTTTTTCGCATTCTATTTTAAAGCGAGCACGTGAGCGTGGTCTACTGAATGTGAACGTTCATAATCTTCGAGATCATACCACTTATGCCCGTTCACAAGTTGACGACTACCCGTTCGGAGGTGGCGCCGGTATGGTGCTGATGATTGAACCGCTCGTAAACGCGGTTGAGCATCTGCAAAAAACAACCGTATACGATGAGATCATTTTTCTCACCCCCGACGGACAACCGTTTCATCAAAAAATGGCCAATAGTCTCTCCCTGAAAAAAAACCTGCTGATGATTTGCGGCCATTACAAAGGCATCGACCAGCGATTCCGCGATCATTTTGTGACGATGGAAATTTCGATTGGTGATTATGTGCTTAGTGGCGGCGAACTGGCGGCTGCCGTACTAACGGACGCGATTGGACGATTAATTCCCGGCGTACTCAACGATGAAACCTCCGCACTCAGCGACTCCTTTCAAGACAACCTGTTGGCACCACCGGTCTATACCCGTCCGGAAACCTTTCGCGGCTGGAAAGTGCCTGATATCCTACTCAGCGGCAACCATCAAAAAATTGAAGAGTGGCGGCATACCTTATCGGTAACGCGTACACAGGAACGAAGACCGGATTTACTGGATTAGTTTTTTCGCACCCATACATACTCGGCAAACCCGAGCAGATCCCAGAACAGATTACCCTGGAGTTTTTTACCTCGCAGCCAGGCACCCAGTATACGCAGCGGCATGGCTAACAGCAGCCAGGCATTTCGTCGGGTTCCGCCGTTCAACACGGTACAACCGGCTGCTTCCAACAGGGTCCGAAGCTCAGGAACGCTATATACGCGGACATGTGTTTTGTCGTCGTAAAAATTCAACGTGCCGTGCATAGACGGTAATGTGGTGCTCTTTTGGCCGGGATATTCGATATAGAGATATCCGCCGCTTTTTAGCTTGGGCAAGAGTGCCTGAATGACCTGATCGCCATTATGCAGGTGCTCGATCACATGAACCATCCAGATACCATCGAAATAATCATCGGGAATCGATTGCATGTCAAGCCGGGTGAGATCCATTTCATAAAACGCGTGCATTTTAGCAAAATCATCGGCGCTGTTGTTGTAGTCGCGCTCCATATCCACTCCGTGATATTCGCAGACCGGAAACACGTTTTTGATTTTGGAGGCCGAATGATTGCCGGCGCCGATATCGAGCAACCGAAACGGTGCCTTCCCAAACGAACGGCGCATGAAAGCCAACTTGGGTAATAACGACGATAAAAAAGCCGAAAGACGCATGCGCAAAGGTAGTTTTTTAACCGGTTTGCAGATGCCAATCAAAAAACTATGAACAATAAACAAGTAACAAACCCATACTTGTTGATATCTTTATAACCATATCATATGCAAACACACACCGGCAATATTGTCGACCTGGTTTCGGGAGAAATTTTTTGGGGATCGGTTTCGGTTGATGCCAACCACATTGTTTCGGTTGATCGTCTTGAAAAAGAACGAAAAGGAGAAAGCTACCTGTTACCCGGTTTCGTCGACAGTCACGTGCATATCGAAAGCTCGCTGCTTGTTCCCTCGGCCTTTGCGCGCATGGCTGTTGTACATGGCACAGTGGCGACAATCAGTGACCCGCATGAAATTGCAAACGTTTGCGGTATGGATGGTATTCGGTTCATGATCGAAGATGCCGCGCAGGTTCCGTTTAAATTTCATTTTGGTGCCCCCAGTTGTGTGCCGGCAACCACTTACGAAACCGCCGGTGCCACGATCTCCGTAGAGGATGTGGATACCCTGTTGCAAATGCCCGAGATTCATTACCTCAGTGAGATGATGAATGTGCCCGGCGTACTTTACGGAGATCCTGATGTGCTGGCCAAGTTGGCGCTCGCTAAAAAATACAACAAACCCATAGATGGTCATGCCCCGGGATTGCGGGGTGAAGCCGCCCAATCCTATATTGCCGCCGGTATTCAAACTGATCACGAGTGTTTTACACCTGACGAAGCCCTCGAAAAACTCAACGGTGGCATGCTAATCCTGATCCGCGAAGGAAGCGCCGCCCGCAATTTTGACGCGCTGGCGCCGCTGTTACATGAGTATGCCGACCGGATGATGCTTTGCAGCGATGACAAACATCCCGACAGCCTCTTGGAAGGACATATCAATCAACTCTGTGCCCGTGCCATTGCCTTGGGCATTAATCGAATCAAGGTGCTTCGAGCCGCCTGTCTGAACCCCGTTCGTCACTACCGCATGCAGGTTGGTTTACTGCAAGCCGGCGATTTTGCTGATTTCATCCGCGTGAACAACCTGATTGATTTTGACGTTTTGGAAACGCACATCAACGGTAAACTATGCGCTACGTCCGGCCGTTCGCTTATACCGCCTACCGCCACCACCGTTATCAATCAGTTCAAGTCTTATCCGGTTTCTCCGAACGACCTAACGGTACCGTATAGTGGACAAGAAACTATCCCCGTAATAGAAGCGCTGGACGGACAACTAATCACCCATCGCAAGGATATTCGTCCGGTTGTAGAAAATGGTCAAATCATCGCCGATCCTACCAGCGACCTGCTTAAGATCGTTGTGGTTAATCGCTATCATCAAGCACCGATAGCTGTTTCGTTCATCAAAAACATTGGCATCAAAAGCGGCGCACTTGCTTCGTCGGTCGCACACGACAGTCATAATATCGTGGCCGTGGGTGCCGATGATGAAGCCATTGCAAAGGCGGTCGGACTGATCATGGCCTATCGCGGCGGATTGTCGGCTGTATTCGAAGAAGAGACCCATATCCTTCCTTTACCCGTTGCCGGATTAATGAGTGATCTCGATGGGGCGGTTGTTGCCGAGCGGTACACCCAATTGGATACCTTTGTAAAGCAAACCATGGGTTCGCCATTGCGGGCACCATTCATGACCTTATCGTTCATGGCCCTGCTGGTGATCCCGCAGCTCAAGCTCAGCGATCGCGGCCTTTTCAACGGCGATAGCTTTACCTGGGTAGACGGCTGGCACGTCGGTTAATGCCCTATTCAGCGTCGTGGCCAACAACCTGCCGTTTTTTTATATAGTTTTGAACGAATTCAACGCACGATTATGATCCACCACCTGAGCGAACAACATTCACTGGTCAGCAACTGGGTAGCCGAACTCAGAGACATCCATATTCAAAAAGACCGGATGCGTTTTCGCCGAAACCTCGAGCGGATCGGTGAGGCCATCGCCCTGGAAATCAGTAAACAAATGGAAAGTGAGCCACGTTCCATTACAACGCCCATGGGCACTGCAACCGTTTCCATGCTTAAGCAACAGCCGGTGCTGGGTACTATTTTGCGTGCCGGACTGGCCATGCACAACGGGCTCCTCAACTATTTTGACCGTGCCGACAATGCCTTTCTGAGCGCATACCGTAAACACCATGCCGATGGCAGCTTCGACATCAAACTCGAATACCTGAGCTGTCCGGATCTGAATGGACGAGTGGTCATCCTGAGTGATCCGATGTTGGCTACGGGGGCTTCCCTGGTCAAATCCGTTCATTACCTTCGGGAACAGGGCGCTTTTTCCAAACTGCATATCGTGTGCGCCATTGCTTGTACGGTGGGCATTGACCATGTTCGCAAAGAGGTACCGGATGCCGAAATCTGGTGCGGAGCCATCGATGAGGAGTTGTCGGACAAAGGCTATATCATACCCGGCCTGGGCGATGCGGGCGACCTGGCGTACGGCACCAAAGTACAGTATTGAAACGCCCTCTTTTTACGTTGAACAGCAGCCTTTTTTGTCTATTTTTTTCAGATAAAAATGCATTCCTTTTGTTATCTTTACCAACAAGATCATTTTGCATGAGACGAGTTTTGTTTTTGTTGTTGTTGGGAATGACAACCGGATTGGTGGCACAAGCCCAGGATCCGCATTTTTCTCAGTTCTTTGCCTCCCCTTTGACCCTCAATCCGGCCTTTACCGGAAAATTTGATGGTACCTGGCGGTTGGCGGCCAATCACCGCGACCAATGGCCTTCTATCCCTAAAGCATATGTTACCACTTCAGCTTCGATTGATTTTCCCATCATGAAAGGCAAAATCCCGGAAGGTGATGTTTTTGGTGTGGGCATTTCCGGCTTATCTGATGCCAGTGCCAACAGCACATTGAAACT
>CAZZJF010000147.1:0-6148 GCA_964654325.1 uncultured Ferruginibacter sp. | reverse complement strand
GGTTTTAGAGCTACTGATCACTGGTATCTATGAACCTGAGTGTATTTATGTGGTCCCTGGTATCGATCTCAATCCGTTTGAACATCACGGCGCGTTCATTCAACAGGTGTCAACTCAACAATTGGCTCAGCTTTCCGGTTTTCAAACACCGAATGAAGTTGTGGCTGTTTTTTCCAAAGTCAGACAATTGCCTTACCCGCCTCCAACGAATCCATCTATTCTAATTTTAGACGATATTCAGGATCCGGGTAATCTCGGCACAATCATACGAACAGCCGATTGGTTTGGTATACGGACCATTGTTTGTTCCACAGAAACAGCGGATGTGTTTAATCCAAAAGTGATTCAAAGTTCCATGGCCAGCTTTTCCCGGGTGGACGTTCTTTATACTGCATTACCGGATTGGGTAGATAACCAGTTGGCATGGCCGCTCGTGGTCACATCGCCACTTGGTCAGCCACCTTCCAAAAAAAACATCCCGAGTCCTTGTGCACTCGTCATAGGCAATGAGTCTCGAGGCGTTTCGAGTGCGTTGATGGACCGGGCAAAACACATATTGTCAATTCCCGGATCAGGTACAGCCGAGTCGCTGAATGCGGCAACCGCTGCCGGTATCTGCATGTATTTGCTGTTTGATCACCGGGCTATTTGAACCGAATCGCTTTTGTTGGATTTATTTTTCGGATAATCAGGGAGGGCAGGAGTAGTGTAAGTGTGCAAACGAACCAGGTCACTAAGTCAATCAATACGATTTGTTCAGGGATCATCCGGACGGCAGCCGTTGAAATAAAATAGGCATCTTCGTTCAATTGGATAAAGCCTGTTTCGGCCTGTATCCAACATAACAGAATGCCCAAAGCGGTTCCAAGTATGATTCCGCTAGCGGCAATCAGTGCGGTGTGAAAAACAAAAATCATTTGAATCGTTGCGTTACGGGCGCCGAGTGCTTTCAGAATACCGGTCATCACCGTTCGTTCCATGATTAAAATCAGGATGGATGTTATCAGATTCACGGCGGCAATCAGGGTCAGAATGATGATCAGCAACTGTTTGATTTGATGTTGCAGCGAAAGCCAGTCAAAAATATTGGGATAGATTTCCCGGATACTTCTGGCGTAAAGTCGTTGTGGAAGCTGTTCATAGAGTTCCCGTGCGATCCTATCTGCTTTTTCCGGATTTTTTAAATGAACTTCATAGGCGCCGATTTGGTCTTTTGTCCAGTTGTTCATTCGTTGAATCAGGCGGATATCGCAAAAGGTAAAATGACGATCATATTCTTCAATGCCGGTTTTGAAAAGCCCCGCGATTTTTAGTTTCCTGGCCGATCTGGAACCGTCTTCTCTAAAAAAGAAAACGAGCAGACTATCACCTGTTTTGGCTTCTATGCGTTGCGCTGTTTTGGTACTGATAACAAGCTCTCTGCCATACGAGCTGTCGCTGAATGAAGGCCATTGACCCTCAACCAGGAAGGATTGTATTCGATCAAACGAAAATGTACTGTCAACGCCTTTCAAAAAGCTGCTTTCAATACTTGTTTTATGTTTTAAGATAGATGATTTGGTGGCATATTTTTCGACACTACCCACATCGGGCAATCGGCGAATGAGTTGAAGGGTGGAATCGGTATCTGTAAAAGCTTCTTCTTCGGTCAGTCCTTTGTGGACTTCAACGGCGTGTTGTATGCGGATATGCCCCCAGAAGCCGAACATTTTTTGTTGTACAACTTCCTGAAACCCGTTCATAAAACTGGCAGCCACGATCATAACGGCCACGCTAATGGCTGTAGCGCCAATCGCCATGCGAATGATGAATCCGGAGAACTGTTTTTGACCTCTCGACCAAACCCTGCTTGCTATGAAAAAGGACGTATTCAACGTGAAAGGATTTCTGTACCTTTCAAAATTAAATGAAATCCTCCCACATATCGCTTTCTGTAACGCCTTTGCGGTATTTAATCATCCTATTCATATTGATTGGAGCGGTTGAATCAAAGGCGCAGGTTGTCGAACGGATTTTTCATCCGGCCATCCGGTCTGTTCTGTTTCATGAAGCCGGTAATCCTCGCGGGTTCCCGGTAATGCCTTTGGGTGCATCGTCCAAACTAACGCTCGAGTTTGACGATTTGGATGCGAACGTAAAAAATTATTACTACACGTTTGTGTTGTGCGACTACCAATGGAAGCCTGCTCCCCTGAGTGCATTTGACTACATCAAAGGGTTTACCCAAAATCGGATTACCAATTACCGCTATTCCTCGATAGCCTTTACCCGGTATACGCACTATCAGGTATCCTTACCCGAACAGTCCTCCATGCCCTCGCGGTCCGGCAATTATTTATTGAAAGTGTATCTCGACGGAGATACTGCTAAAACAGTTTTTACGCGTCAGTTTGTTGTATTTGAAAGCAAATGTTCCGTTGCCGCCTCCGTTGTTCAACCCTCTTCGGCCGGTTTATTCTATACACATCAACGTGTTCGGATGAATGTTATGCTCAATAACTTAAACGCTCTAAGTCCGGCTCAACAAGTGAAGGTGGTTGTGTTACAGAACAACCGATGGGATATCGCCCAGCGGGATATTGTTCCTACATTCACCCGAATAAATCAACTGGAATACAACAGCGAAAATATCGGCATTTTTTCGGCCGGTCGGGAATGGCGTTGGCTCGATTTACGGAGTTTTAGCTTGCAAACCGACAGGGTCGACAGTGGCACGTACACACGCTTGCGTGCAGAACTGTTTTTAAAAGCCGATCAAGACCGGGAGGGGCAGCGGTATGCCTACTATCCTGATTTGAATGGCGGATTGGTCATTTCATCATTTGAAAGCATTCAGCCAAGCTGGCAGGGTGATTATTGTACCGTTCATTTCAAGTACAAGACGCCGGACGGGAGGCCATATGCCGGTAAGGAGCTCTATCTAACCGGCCAACTCACCGGTTATCAGCAATCGGATCAATGGAAAATGACATTTAGGCCCGACATGGGTTTATATGAACTAAAGACCCAACTGAAATGCGGCTATTATGATTATGCCTATTTCACTAAAGATGTAGCCTCTCAAAAATTAGATTACAAAGAAGGAAATTACTGGGAGGCAGAGAATACGTATACCGTCCTGGTCTATTATAAATCACAAACCGATCGAAACGATCAACTGATTGGCGTCTCAACCATCAATACCCGTGCCGACAGGCCCGGATTCAGTTTTTAAATCCCATAAATCGAGTCTGTTTTTAAGAAAGGCCTGCAACGGTCAGTCAGTCTTGCTTATCAAAGTCGTGTTTTTTACTTTTTACTTTTACGGTGGAGGATTATCTTTGCACCGGCAAGTCTTATACGACCAGCTCCTGTTGAACTCCCCCAGGGCCGGAAGGCAGCAAGGGTAAATGGTTGAGCGGTGCGATATAAGTAACTTGCCATTTTTTATTTCAGGTTGTTGCCAATGTGGTTTTCCACGTTTCCTTTTAAAAATTCCACAGTCGAACCGACTGCACTCTTTGTGCACACAAACGCAATATCTTCGTGAAGAATCTGTCTTAACGTGTCGCGCTACGATAATGGTACACGAATCCGAATAAACCGTCTATTCACCAACCAAAACAATAATTGAACGCATGAAATTTTTTATCGACACTGCGAATCTGCAGCATATTAAAGAGGCGCATGACCTGGGCATTCTTGATGGGGTAACCACTAATCCCTCCCTGATGGCCAAGGAAGGGATCAAAGGCGAAGCAGCCGTCATGCAACACTATAAAACCATTTGTGAAATGGTTGACGGAGATATCAGTGCGGAAGTTATATCGACGGATGTAAACGGCATCATCGAAGAAGGAAAAAAGCTGGCTGCTTTACACCCGAACATAGTGGTTAAAGTCCCCATGATCAAAGATGGCATCAAAGCGATCAAATGGTTTTCTGACAATAACATAAAAACCAATTGTACGTTGGTGTTCTCAACCGGACAAGCCATTTTAGCCGCTAAGGCCGGGGCCACGTATGTCTCCCCATTCATCGGTCGTATCGACGACAGTGGCTGGGATGGTGTCGATCTGATTCGTCAGATCGTACAAGTGTACAGTATACAAGGTTTTCGTACCGAGGTGCTTGCCGCTTCTATTCGTAATCCAAATCATATTATTCAATGTGCTGAAGCCGGCGCCGATGTTTGTACCTGCCCGCTTGATTCTATCTTGGGATTATTAAAACACCCCTTGACGGATATCGGTTTGGCCAAATTCCTGGAAGATGCCCAAAAATTTTCCTGAGCATACGAACACACGTTGTAAAATGGCGCATGGATGCGGGTGCTGATTATTGATAATTACGATTCGTTTACCTATAACCTGGTGCATTTGGTTGATGGTATTATGAATGTGCCGCCTTGCGTGGTATACAATGATGCCGTTTCATTAGCGGATATTCCCCAATTTGATGCGGTTATTTTTTCACCCGGACCGGGTATACCGGATGAGGCCGGTTTGACCAAAGCGGTTATTAAAGCCTATGGTGACACGCTGCCGATGCTGGGCATTTGTTTGGGTCATCAGGCCATCGGCGAAGTGTTTGGTGCAACCCTGATCAATTTGCCATCGGTCTTTCATGGTATTGCTACACCGGTCACCATTGTAGAGTCATCGAATCCGTTATTCAAACATATCCCTGAAACGATATCGGTCGGTCGGTATCACAGCTGGGCCCTGGATTCAACAACCTTACCCAACCAGCTGATTCCCACCGTTCTGGATCGTTCAGGTATCAATATGGGCATTCGTCATAAGGAATGGAATATACAAGGACTTCAGTTTCACCCCGAAAGTGTCATGACGCCTCTGGGTCGAACGATAATGGAGAATTGGCTCAACAGTACGGCCTCCTAATTTTGTAAATAATGTATCTTTAGAATGTTATGATCATTCATGTCTACGGCATAAACCACCCTGACCAGATTGCAGCATTCGATGCCATGATGATTGATCAGGTAGGGCTCGATTTTTCCATAACACCTGCCGGAAGGAAGCCGTCTATTTTGCCTGAACATTTAGATCAGTACGATGATACATCACTTCGGTTTGTGGGTATTTTTAAAAATAAACCCCTTGACGACCTGCTGGATATCGTACAGTCCTATCGGCTTTCTGCGGTAAGGCTCGCTGGCAACGAGCCGCCTGAATACTGTCAAAGAATACAACCTCACGTTGAATTGATCAAGACCATCTCAATGGATGATCAACCGCTTGATACTTTGTTGGATGCGATCAGCCGATTTGATGATGTGAGTGACTATTTTTATTTTGAACAGGTACATCGCGCTGCTGATTCAAGCCAGCAACAGGCCTGTCCATGGAGTACATTGCTGGAAGTCAGTGTAGAAAAGCCGTTTTATATTGGGGGAACCGGATTGCGGGCCTATGATGCACCTGCCCTGCACCAATTTCGTCATCCGGATTATTACGGAATCTGCATACCATCCGATTTTGGTCAGCTTTCGTCCTCAGGAGATACAAGCTTGATTTTCAGTTTTATCAAAGCCATTCAACAGGTTGTTAATTAAGGCAGCTGAATGCATGAAAACATGTTTTATAGCCACAAACTGATTAATTTGCATCCATAATTGACTACACATGAAAAAAAGCCTCCTTCTGTTGCTTCTGTTGCCCGCCCTCACCAAGGCCCAGTTGACCGGTAACGTATCTGCTGAAAAAACGACGACTCCGCTTCAGAATGGGGTTGACAGCTTTAGCTATGCCCTTGGTCTGAACGTTTCCTCGTTTTTGGTGCAACAGGGTGTAACCGAATTTAATATTGGTGTTATGACACAAGCCATGATGGACCTGATGTCTGGTAAACCCACACAGATGACGGCTGAGTTTGGAAATACTTTTCTGCAGCAAAAAATGCAAGAACTCACGCAAAAAAAGCAGCAAGCCATCGAATCCCGTACGGTCACCCTTGGTAAAGTCATTCCTGATTTTCAACAGGAGGATCCGAATGGTAATATGGTGTCCATCCAATCGCTTCGCGGTAAATATGTGCTGATTGATTTCTGGGCGAGCTGGTGTGGTCCTTGCCGACAAGAAAATCCGAATGTGGTAAAAGCATTCAACCGGTTTAAAAACAAGGGATTTACGGTGCTGGGTATTTC
>CAZZJF010000146.1:0-6198 GCA_964654325.1 uncultured Ferruginibacter sp. | reverse complement strand
GTTTTGGTAGAGGCCACAAAAACGCATTCTGGCAATGACAAGCCATTGTTTTATTTGGAGGTCTGACCAAGGCCGGTAACCTGCTCATGAATCCTACTCGAAAATATATGGAGGACAACCTCCTTCCAATCTTTCGAAATAAAGTAAAACTGATCTACAGCTCGTTAAACGAGAGTGACGCCGCCATACTGGGTGCCAGTGCGTTGATACTATGAATTGACGGCCCTCGTTCAATTATCTGGCTCGCTTTTCCCATCGATTATTATCGCGGTTGCTGTCCGGTAATATCCGTTTAGGATCTATTTCCACCGATTTCAGCACATCGTTCATTTCAATCGTGTAAGTATCTGTGTTCATCCAAATTTCAACGGGCAACTTGATGGTTTGTTTTACGCCTGATGATGTTTCACATACGAGTGTGACTGGCATGGCCATTTTTCCCAGGTTGGTTATAGTGATTGTGGTTGTACCGGAAGCTCGCGATACGCTTACGGCCTGGTCCAGCGGTAAATTTTGCAGTATCCAGGCTTTCCAAAACCAATGCAAGTCCTCTCCCGCTGCATTTTCCATACAACGAAAGAAATCCCAAGGCGTTGGATGTTTGTAAGCCCAAGACTTTATATAATGCCTGAATGCGTAGTCAAACCGATCTTTCCCCAGCACCTCGTTTCGTAACAGTTCCAGTGCATACGCAGGCTTGTAATAAACAGCACTTCCAATACTGTATTCACCCATACCGTCGGGCTTTAAAAATACCTCATTGTCATTACTAAAAAAAAGGGCCGATCCATTTTGAATACCATCCACATCAGATGCCTTGTATTCGCCCCGGTTGAAATCATCGTCTGCCAGTGAATTGATAAACATATTAAACCCTTCATCCATCCAACCATATACCCGTTCATTACTTCCCACGATCATTGGAAACCAGGTATGTCCAAACTCATGATCAGTCACATCAAACAACCCATTCCCTCCGGATGAAGCACTGCAAAATACAAGTCCGGGATATTCCATACCTCCGACGTTGCTGGCCACATTGATTGCAACGGGGTAAGGATATTCGAACCAGCGCTTGCTGTAATTTTCTACACTACCTTTCACATATTCAGTGCTTCGACCCCACATGCTCCTGTCTTTGGCTTCTTCCGGGTATACACTCATGGCCAGTGCTTTTTTTCCGGACGGCAGATTGATTCTAGCCGCATCCCAGATAAAAGCTTCCGAGCAGGCCCAGGCCACATCACGGGTGTTTTTCATGCTGAAGGTCCAAGTACATTCACTGATCGATGGGCGTATACCGGCTGTTCCCACTTCCTTATCTGCAATAATCATAACCGATTTATCCGAATTTTTTGCTTGTTCCAACCGATTCAACTGCGTAGTCGTGAGCACCTCCGAAGCATTCATCAATTCGCCGCTGCCCATCACAATATATTTTGAAGGCAGCGTGATTGAATAATCAACATCGCCATATTCACAATAAAACTCACCGGCACCCAGGTACGGATCTGTATTCCAGCCCCGTACATCATCGAACACACACATACGCGGATACCATTGGGCTACAGAGAATATGGTCCCTTTTTTAACAGCCAAGATTCCGCAACGATCCGATCCGTACTCCGGCATGAAATAGGAATAATCAATTGAAAAACGAATTGTATTCCCCTGTCCTTTTAATGGTTTTTTTAAGCGGATTTGCATACGGGTATCCGAGAGAAGATAATCAGCCACGGACGACTCCCCTTCTATCTGCACATTTTTCACTTGAAACCCATTGACCGGATTTTTACTTTCGGCACGATAACGACTGTAGGATTCTCCGGCTATTTTTAATTGCCCCCTGCTATTCAGGTCAAATAAGTTCTGATCCATCTGAAGCCATAAAAAAGAAAGGTCATTAGGACTATTATTAGTATAGGTGAATACAACTTTACCACTTAGTTGCTTGTTCGAAGGATTAAAACGAACATCGATTCGATAATCAATTTTAGTTTGCCAGTATCCGCGAGACGGTTCGCCGGAAACTGAGCGCTCTGCCGTATTACCGGTTGGATATTGTAACGGAGCGAATAATTGCTTGTAATCATATTGTGCCTGTACCGTAACATGAGCAATCAATAAAATAAACAGCATTCGAGTGGATTGAGCCATATAGGTTATTTAAGAAACGGAAGTTATAAAAATTTAAAAGACCGAATTTTATTCCCATCGGTTTAACAAATCTTTCGCCTCTCGGTGAATACGGGGGTCGTCTTCGGTCTGAATAGGCAATTTAAGTAGCAATCGGAGCATCTCGATCGCTTTTGGTTTATTATCTTTTTTATTGTAGGCTTTAGCCAATTCGAGGTAATTCAAGGCGAATTGCGCGTGTAATACTCTCGCTTTTTCGTAAGCCTGTATAGACTTGGTAAAGGACGCATCCGGCAATCCACCGTAAAATAGTTTAACAGCAGTTTCTTCGATGAAATTAAGATTTGATACTTCGTAATGCCATTTGCCAAGAATATGCCACGCTTTGAAATTGGATGGGTTGATCGCTATTGCCCGCTCAGCATGGTTGCGAATATCTTTGACCATTGCTATTTTTTCTTTCCCGCTTTTGGTCAAGGCGATGCGGCCCATCGACATAGCCAAAGCCACATACGTTTCATCATGATTCGGAAATAGATTCAGCAGCACGTTTGCATACATCATGGCGCCTTGAAAATAGGTATCCCTGTTTTTTTTATTGGATTCACGTGCACCAATCCGGCACATTAGTTCACAGCATTTGTAAAGTGCTTGTTGATGATTGGGACTAACCAAGAGTACATTCCGATACTTGTAAAGAGCACTCAGCTCTTGAAAGTTGGTTTCTAATTGCACACCCTCTGCGTATAATTGACTGGCAGACTGAGCCGAGACGCTTGGCATACTACCGAAAAGGAGTATCAAGAATAGACCTATTCGCCCGTATGTCGTCATCATGATCATGAAGTTATGTATGATACGGATACAGCACCTCTCATTCCGACAACAGGAAGGTGGGTCTTTACTATGGTTACGCGAACGGCATCAACCAGCGGGAATGACTGTTTAATCATGTGAGCGATATCATAACTCAACGACTCCAACAGAGCCGGGGGGCTTTCAAACAACTTACTGATCAGTTGATACACGTTTACATAATCGACAGTTTGTTGCAGCTCATCTAAACGTTCCTGACTTGCTAACGTGATATCGACATCAACTTTAAACGTACCGGGAACCAACTGCTCTTCCGGGTAAATACCAAGAATTGCATCAAAGATCAGGTTATGAAGAGAAATAGTGTACACGAGCAGCTATTATGATAACGACTTAATGCAATCCCTCCGCACTCAGGTACCTTTCCGCATCCAATGCAGCCATGCAACCACTTCCTGCAGCGGTTACTGCTTGTCGATAGTTTTTATCCTGCACATCACCCGAAGCGAATACACCCGGTACATTGGTTTTAGTGGTTCCTGGAATCGTTTGAATGTATCCACTTTCATCCATATCCAGCCAGTCTTTGAAAATGGCACTGTTGGGTTGATGGCCGATAGCTACAAAAAAAGCACTTACAGGTATCTCTGTAGTGGAATTGGAACGATTATTCCGTATACGTACAGCTTCCACTTTTGATTCACCTAAAATTTCATCCGTTTCGCTATTCCAATACACGATAATGTTCGGTGTTTTCAACACACGGTCTTGCATGACCTTACTGGCACGCATTTGATCGCGGCGAACAATCATATGGACCTTGGTACATAATTTAGATAAATACAAGGCCTCTTCCGCAGCGGTATCACCGGCACCCACAATAGCTACCTCTTTGCCTTTGAAGAAAAAGCCATCGCAAACGGCACAAGCACTGACTCCAAAACCATTCAGTCGTTGTTCGGATGGAATACCCAGCCATTTGGCCGAAGCGCCCGTTGATATAATAATACTGTGTGCCTGAAGCCATTGCTCCTCATCAATTTGCACCTTGTACGGTTTTTGCGAAAAATCAACGGCTGTAACCATACCAAAACGGATATCGGCGCCCATACGTGTTGCCTGTTTTTCAAAATGAACCATCATCTCCGGTCCTTGGATACCATCCGGATAACCCGGATAATTCTCAACTTCCGTGGTAATGGTTAATTGTCCGCCCGGTTGTATTCCCTGATACAAAACAGGGTTCATGTTTGCCCTTGCGGCATAAATAGCGGCCGTGTAACCTGCGGGACCGGATCCGATGATCAAGCATGAAATAATGTCGGTGTTCGATGTACTCATAATCAATGAAAGTGTTCAAAAATAGGTATTAACGCACAATAAATGATCGATACCAGGTGGCATAACCACAAAATGCCCCCAATGCTCCGTTCGATATGTTTCCAACGACGGTATTGGGTTGAGCAAAGGGATTGCCGATGCTTTGCTGGGAGAATTCCCAGGTATTCCAGAACCGATAGGTATCGCGGTCTATATTGGCATATTTAAGCACTAGGGTATCACCCGTTTTGAAAAAGTTTTCGCCAAACGGCGGCGGATCATTGCGATCTACACCCGGCTCCAATTGAAATGTAAACGTCGTTCCGTCTACCACCTCATCCGAAAACACCGAATTGAATCCGGGATACATGGGCTCGCTATTCCGCTTGGTATAATACCGGATATAGTTACCTAATCCGGGTGGCTCCGAAATACGCACGTTAATGGACCGAAGTGACGTGTCACTGTTTTGAGGAACCGGTTTAAAGAAAACCGAATCCGGATAAACTGCCAGCCGTGGAATAGTAGTTGATGACTGATAAGTTTTCCCCTCGGCAACAATTGTCAAGGAGTAGTTTGTTTGCTCTTCGCCAACAAACGCGGTAGACAGATTGGCTGAATCGATAGAGTAATAATAAAAGCTGATACCGGGCGCTAGTGAATCACGGTATTCTTTTAATGTATGTATGCGTGTGCCATTGGAGATGGTAACATTAGCTCCCCGAACGAATACATTGGCCAACAATGCCGGTGACAGCTGATTGAAATAACCGAAACTGCGTGTCAGGACGATCCGGGGCGGCAAGCCGGTCTCAATATCTCCTTCAACAACCAACACATTGGGTTCCTGTTTTAAGTCAAAATCAATGTCTTTTTCACAGGAAACAAGTCCAATAATGCATGTAACGATAAAAACGAATCGCATCATAATGGCAAAGGTACGCGTGTTCGGTCTTGCCGAAAATGAAATTCCCGGACAAAGCCGGGAATTTGAAAAAATGAATAGGAATCAACCAAGATAGGCTTTAAGCGCCCCACTGTATCGTGCCTTTTGCAGGCGCTTGATGGCCCGTTCTTTTATTTGGCGGATCCGCTCTTTCGTTAGATCATATTTTTGACCGATCTGTTCGATGGTTACACCATTTTCTCCATCCAGTCCGAAATACGCGTTGACAATTTCGGCTTCCCGCGGACTCAACGATTTCAATACGCGACGAATTTCGTTCTTCAGCGAATCATGCATCACATCTTCGTCGGTTTCATCGCCTCCTTTCAGCAAATCGCCCATCGCCACATCCTCGGCTTCGTGTACCGGTGCATCCAATGAGGTGTGACGGGTATTGCTTTGGAAGATATTATTGATTTCCGTTTCACTCATCTCCAGCAATTCAGCCAGCTCTTCGGTTGATGGTTCCCGCTCGTGCTCCTGCTCAAACGCCATGTAGGCTTTGTTGGCTTTATTGTAAGTGCCAATCTTATTTTGTGGCAACCGCACCAAACGACCTTGTTCGGCCAAGGCTTGTAATATAGACTGGCGAATCCACCAAACAGCATAAGAGATGAATTTGAACCCTTTGGTTTCATCAAATCGCTGGGCTGCTTTGATCAAACCGAGATTCCCTTCGTTAATCAAATCACTAAGCGAAAGACCTTGATGTTGATATTGTTTAGCCACAGAAACCACGAAACGAAGGTTAGCCTGTACCAGTTTATCGAGGGCACGCTGGTCCCCCATTTTAATTTTTTGCGCCAGGATGGTTTCCTCCTCCGGCGTAATCATGGAAATCTTGGAGATCTCCTGCAGGTATTTCTCAACCGCTTGCGAGTCACGGTTGGTAATCTGGGTAGCAATCTTTAATTGTCTCATGTATGGGTTGTGTTTGGAAAAGCTTGATAATCAGGACACCGGAGCGAGCAAATTGTTCG
>CAZZJF010000145.1:4962-6359 GCA_964654325.1 uncultured Ferruginibacter sp. | reverse complement strand
GAAAAGTATCGCCAGGTTATCAAAAACCGGATGCCGTTGAAGGTGAAATTGAAGCGCGAGTGGAACAACAGCCGGGAAGCGATTTCCATTGAAGCGGTGAAAGATGTGAACAAAAACGAAAACTCCAGACAAGTCCTCAAATTGGGCTACATGACACTCACCGACGAAAGCGGCTATTGGCTGGATACGGGGGCCTTTTCACTGAACATTAAATAATCATTGAAATAACATACGAAGATGATAGAAAAAGGACAATTAGCAGGCATTGAGAAACAAGCAGGCGATGTGGTTTCGCTGATCAACGACGGAACCCATTGGGTGAATGAATACCTCAAGGATGAGGAGCAGGAGCAAAGCCGGTACGCGTTGAAAAAATTCAGGAGACAGATCAACAAGATCAAGGCGGTGGTGAATCAAAAACCAACCATTGCCCTATTTGGTGCGAGCCAGGTGGGGAAATCCTATATGGCCAACAACCTCCTCTACAATAAAGACAACAAACTCGAGGTATACGACCACAAGAGTGGCAAGAATATAGATTTCATTCGGTATCTGAATCCTGAGGGAAGAGGGAATGAAGCTACAAGCGCGGTTACCCGGTTTACATCGGAAATGGCTCAAGCGGATCAGGACAAGCCGCCAGTGAAACTCAAATTGTTTGACGTGAAAGATGTAGTGTGTGTGCTCTGCGATTCTTTTTTCAATGATTTTAAGAATGAAGGAGAGCCCTTTACCAAACAACAGGTGCTCGATCATATGGAGCAGGTGCGGCGGATGTGTGCCGACAATCCGGCTCAAACCACCTTATCGGATGATGATGTGTACTTAGTCAAGGAGTATGTAGAAAAATATTTCAAGGGCAATATCCTGATAACCGAACTACGCTCCTGTGGCTTTTGGGATCTGTTTGCTGAAAACATCCAATACATTGCCGCCGACAATTGGGCGTCCTGTTTCAGTATACTCTGGCATTTTGACCAGTCGATCACCCAGGTGTTTGATACCAGTCTCTCGTTCCTGAAAACACTGTCGTTCTCCCGCGCTGTATTTGCCGGATTCGAAACCCTGTATAGAAAAGATGGTGCGCCAATCATCAACGTTCAAACCCTTCAGGGCTTTTTTGAACACGATGTGCAACAATTTGAAGTACTGGCCGAGAATGGAAAAACACTGTCCGTAAAATCATCGCAATTGTGTTTTATGACTGCGGAGATTGTGCTGTGTGTTTCAGAAGGATCAACCGACAATCGGCCCTTTATCAAAGAAGTGGACATCGTCGATTTTCCCGGTGCGCGGTCGAGGCCTGAAATCACCACCATCAATCGCGAAAGCATGCTGGAAATGATGCTGCGCGGAAAAGTTTCGTACCTCTTCAACCACTATTCCACCTCGTTCAA
>CAZZJF010000145.1:0-4862 GCA_964654325.1 uncultured Ferruginibacter sp. | reverse complement strand
TGATGCTGCGCGGAAAAGTTTCGTACCTCTTCAACCACTATTCCACCTCGTTCAAAACCAACGTGCTGGTTACGTGTATGCGCACGCAACAAACCAACGTAACTTCAGTACCAAGGCTGGTCAATCAGTGGATTACCGACAACCTGGGTGCAACGGCTGAGGAAAGAGGAAAAAACATCACCGAGCAAATCCCACCACTGTTCATCATTTTCACCTGGTGGAATACACAATTGGAGTTTAAAAAAGCGACCGATGATCCGGATCCTACTGAAAGAATTGAGCGACTCTTCGAAGCTCGATTCAGACAAGAGATCATTGGCGACTTTGATTGGAATCAATCCTGGATTCGCACCGAAGGTCATGCCGAGCGGTTTAAAAATTATTTTTTACTCCGCGACTTCAAAGAATCTTTAAATATTTTTAAAAATACTAACAATGGAGCAGAGTTGCCTGAGTTTACAAGTGAATCACAGGAAACTTACCATGCCGCGTACTTTGAGAAATTCAAAGCGTATCACAAAGAGCGAAATGATTTCTTTGAAGATCCGGAAATGAATTTCAGGGAGTCGAGTACCGCCCAAAAAGACGGCAGCGAGCTGATCATTCAGAACCTGATGCGGGTTTCTAAAAATGAAATCTCTACCTCGATTTATATCAACTACTTGAATAAAGCCCTGCAGGCTGCCAAAAAGGAACTCACCAAGCATTTTCACAGTGATCAGGCAGACGATCAGATCAAAAAATCGGCTCGTGATGCCGCCGAGTTACAGCTGAAGACGGATATCATTTTTGGTAAAGACGCCTATGTCTTCGGTGATTTCCTGGAGCATCTGGTGCTGAAGGAAAATGAAATTCTTTCGTTTTATCACGATTTGCTGAAAAGCGACAAGCTCATAAAATCAAAGGATACCAATCCGTATATCCTGCTTCGAAGCAATAACCCGGAGTTGAGTCCGCAAAAATCATACGACGAAAATCTGGAGATACTTCGCCGAAACTATCATCTTGCCTCGGCGGACGAAACCAAACGTAAATTCACGGAAGGAGAGAAGATCGATCTCCATGAATTGTTTTTTGGGGAGATCTATGACCTGAAACGGAACTCGGTTGTGCTGGCCGAAAGTGCACGGGATTACTGGTTTGATCAAAAACTAAACACCGATCACTTTCAATCGTTTGTTGACCTTGGATTTGAAAAGAAACAACTCAACGATCTGTTCGATTCCCTGAGAACATCGTTCATGAAACACAACCTCACCGAGGTGGTGGCCGAGTCAATCCGTGATTATGTGGATGTTCAAAAAAAGATTGATCGTGCCGAAGAAATGATTGCTCACATCACCATCGGTATTTTCAATCGCTTTGTGAATACATCAGGCTGGGCTTTCTATGCCGCCTCCGAGAAAAATAAAATCCGGGATACGAATCAGGCCAATCAACTTAATTTGCAATTGCCGGATGATCATGAAACCCGTAAGGAGGTAGTGAAATTTGATGAGGATAACAGTCAGGCCGTAACGGTCAGCAAATTGATCGATTATATGGACAATATCACCTATCATCTGAGTCAAAAGCCCATTGATCCGAAAGCGGCGGAGTATGTACCAATGCTTAATCAGTATCATCGATGGATCAAGCTGGTTAAAATTGCCTTCATCGCCAATTGTGATATTCCTAATTATAATGTCGAAGCCAATGCGCAACTGGGAAAGCTATTGGATCATTTCCAGGAACTGAAATTTTCCCTGCAATAGAATAGAATCATCCGCCTATGTCATCGGAAACGCTGTTTATATACACGACCCACATGGACCAGGTAAAACCCGTTTTTTGCCAGGGCCGTGTCGTGTACAAACAATACGAAAAGATCAAAAATTTCCTACGTCAGCAATTAGGCGAGGAGTATGCCGATCTGTTTTCGGAGCCGATGATTCCCGATCCATATCAGGTTACGGATAAGGGCAGCTGGCAAACGACGTTGGATGCAGCCGGAATCGCCACACTGGCGGCCGCTGAAAAATCCGGATCGACCCGTGCTTTTGAAACCAAGCTGGCCACGCTGATTCAATATTGCGATCAGTTGTTGAAATCCTCCAAACTGGATGAACGTAATTGGGGCGAACTGTTGCGTGCCTGTTTGATTGTGCCCGACAAGACACATATTTTCATTAACCAACAACGCGGCAGCTTGGTAGCCTGGGGCTTCGAGTGGAATGATCGGTCGCAAACCGCCATGAGCCTCTCTAAAGACGTGCATTTCCTGCAGTATCCGATACAGGAGGAAGTGGCATCTGAAAAAACACCGGATTTTTTGGATCCGGACAAAAAAACGCCATCTGGAGATGCTGCGCAAGCAGCAGATGTATCGACGACGGAGCGGACAACTCATTCTGATCCGGTGATTCCGCCATCGACTACCGGTCATGCTCAAACGGTTTCTGACACCGGCGTTATCAAACAAGCTGTTCCGACATCGGATCCCCATTCCCCATCGCCCGATACCGGTGGTTCGGGAGGTGGTTCTGCTATGAACAAGGGCTGCATGCCCGGTTCTTCATTTTGGGAAAAAGTCAAAAAATACTGGTGGTGGCTGTTATTACTCCTGCTGTTCTTACTCGTGGTGTTTTTCATATCCACCTGCAACTCAAAAGTTCGTTACCTGCCGGCTAAACCTGGAATCATCGTGCCGATCGATTCTACCAAAATCGTTGAGGATACCTCTTCCCATTCCGTCATTATTTCCAATCGCCTGAATGTGGCGCTGGTAGGGGACAATAAAAGTGTGGATGAGTTTGCCCGCACATTCAAATCGCTCTATCCTTCGGATGAGTATATGATCATTTATTACGACACAACCGTTCACCGAGTTCAGATTCAGGTGCCCGATAATAAACGCGAATCCATTAAACAGGATCTCAAAAATCAGATGACGGATTTCAAGTTGCTGATCTGGAATGAGAGCCTGTTTAAAAGTAGCCGGATTCCGGCTGATGCGGGTTTTGCCGAGGTGGAGAAGTCTTGGTATATGCGCCGTATTGGTGCACCGGATGCCTGGGATGTCAGCATGGGCGACTCTAACCTGGTGATTGCCGTAATTGACGATGGGTTCGACCTTGACCACGAAGAGTTGAAGGGCCGTTTGTTTTCACCCTGGAATGTGGTTACGGGCAATGCGGATGTGAATACGGGTAAAGCATCGGTGCATGGTACCCATGTGGCCGGCACGGCTTTGGGGAATGCGGATAACCTGCTGGGTTTGTCCGGCGTGGCACCACATTGTAAATTCATGCCGGTGCAGGTCGGTGATTTTGAGGGTCGCATGTCCAGCACGTCCATTATCGACGGCGTCCTGTATGCTATCAATCACAATGCGCAGGTGATCAACATGTCGTTGGGTATGATCCTAACCCCGGATGTCAAAGCCATGCCACCGGAGCAACAACTGCAAATCATTCAAACGCAATTCAAAGCGGAGGAATCATTTTGGAATGAGTTGTTTGCCAGAGCCATAGAAAAAAATATTGTGGTCGTGCTTGCAGCCGGCAACGACGATCTGGTTGTTGGGGTGGATCCAATGAATCGGAGTCCGCACGTGATTAATGTTTCCGCGGTTGATCCCGATGATAAAAAAGCGGATTTCAGCAACTATGGCCCCTATTCAACGATTAGTGCCCCGGGGGTTCATATTTACAATGCGCTGCCTGACAATAAGTACACCTATATGGATGGCACGAGCATGGCTTCACCTATTGTGGCGGGCGGTGTTGCGCTGATCAAAACCGTGAACCCGGCCATGAGTTTCAACCAGATTGTGGATTTACTGCAAACCACCGGCACGCCCATTAATGGCACTCGTCGCATTGGAAACCTAATGCAATTGTCGAAGGCCCTCGGTGTGGCTAAAGAAAACCGGAACAACATGCCGGTTGTCGATTGTCCCGATATTCAAAAACGGATCGACAGTCTATTGCAGGAGATCGAAAAACTACGCGCACGCTGCAATCAGCCAAGTACACCGATCATGGGCGATACAATGCGTATTCCCCGCAATCCAAGCGGCACCGGATTTGCAGCCGGCAAATGGAAAAGCACCACCCCGCTCGTTGGCGTCACCGACGGAAAGAAGGTTACGATCTATTTCGATTTTAATACGGCCGGAACGGGTACCATTTCGCTGGTACATCCTGATAACACAGTTTGTCGGGCAGCGGTTTCACTGTCTATGAATAACGACAACCTGCAGATTGTACAAAATGATCCGGCGGTTTGTCAACCACCACCCAAGATGTTCAGTCCGTATCGGTTTGTATGTAAAACCGACGCCAACGGCTGTGCCGAATGCGAAGCACAAAACCGGATGAAATCTGGAAACGATATCCGCTTTAATCTTGTAAAAATCAATCAACGATGAGTAAAACAGAACAACAGGTCGGCTTGATGCCGGTTATTTTTCAGTCAATCGGATTGCTTGTATTCGGCTATCTGAGTTTTATGGGGCTCAACTACATCACGAATGGCAATATCATGCTCTCCGGTATTGTGTCGGTAGCCGGTATCATCATGCTCTATGTACTTTCCTACCTGCTGGCTTATCGGAAAGCAAAAGAGACAGATCTTTTGAATACCCAACCAAATAAAACCGCCGAAGTGCTGCTGCTGTCTGTCTACGGCATTTTGTTCATCGTATTCTCGGTCATCAACATCCATAGCCTTATCATCGATTTCATGCAAAAAAGCCAGTTGCAACAGGCCGGTTTGGCAAAAGTGCAACATGCACGGGAAATAGAGGTTGCCTACAGCAAAGCGATTGAGTTTAAAAAAAGAAAAGTGGAAACAGACGTTAATAACTTAAAAAATCAATT
>CAZZJF010000144.1:0-6378 GCA_964654325.1 uncultured Ferruginibacter sp. | reverse complement strand
CCAACGGATTTTGCTGGTAGCCAAAGGCCTGTTGGTAATAGTTATAGGTTGAAACCCAGTTGGCGTCTGATTGGCACTGAATATAGTGCGCCAACTCATGCAGCACGGTATTTACCAGTTCATCAACGCTGTGGTTATTTTTCACATAGATGTAAATCATGTCATTGTATCCACAAAAACAGCCGGCCCATCGTGTGTGCGTATGATAGTATATTGTCAAAGAGGGAAACCGGTCGATCTGTTGTTCTGCCAGAATGGGACCCGTGAATAAGATCACAGACCGGATTAATTGCGCCTTGGATGTCTTCAACATCCATTTGGTTGACTTTTTACTGGTTTGTTCCGGTTCGTTGATTGCCTCATAAATGAGGATGATCAACAGCAAGATGAAGCCGGCGATGATGATGTTGAGTAGTTCGGGTTTGTCCATCTGTGGTGGAGTTATGGATTGATCGGATTATTTTATTAGGTCCACCATTTAAATGGTGGGCGAATTGAATGGTCAACCGGATCTGCAATGCTAATACATCGTGGCTAAAAAGGGTGTTAAATAGGGGCTGGTGGTGGACCACGCCTGTTCGCAGCATTTCTGTGAAATCTATCGGTTACGACAATCGCCAGAGGCTACTCAGGCTTTGCTCATAGCATAAATGTGTAAAAAAAGTCACCCCAATAGGAAGTGACTTTAACGTGGGCCCACCTGGGCTCGAACCAGTCCCGATAGCTATCGGGACTCTGATTAAGCGTCTTTATATTTTGCTAGTAACTTGTCAATCATTTCAGGATATCGTTTTAAGTTCATGATGTAGGTTCGACTTTTCATTTGCTTGATATGCCGCTCGATGTTTCTTGCTTGTTTTTCAGATTGACAATCGACTACTAAAAACGACTCCCAATCATCAGTCATTGCTGTGTACTTGTTTTGGTAGTATTTTTCTCCATGATGAGCAATTCGTTCTTTAAATGAAAGCGTGGTAAATCCAATATAAAACCGATCGGTTTGTTTACTGTGAAGGACATAGACACAACTCATAGACGGTTAAATGAAAATTGGTCGTTATTGCTAACGACCAATTTATTGCAAGTGGGCCCACCTGGGCTCGAACCAGGGACCCTCTGATTATGAGTCAGATGCTCTAACCGACTGAGCTATAGGCCCTGCGAAGGATCGCAGGCGCAAAAATAATGAAATGTGCTCATGCCTGCGCAGGAATTCCTAAACCCCGAACACGAATCAACACACCAGTCGTCGAGCCCTGTATCAATCGCCCGAATTTTTAGTATCTTTAAAATAATCGCATTCCTCTTACCTTAACCACCCCGAATCCACGGCATGTATTTCTTTCAACGTCTTTTCAATCCGCGTAGACAAAAAAATAAGGAGGATGGGGCGTCCACCACCCCTAAAGCCGACATCCTGGTTCAAAAAGCCAACACCCTTCACTTGTTGCTGTTGTTGCTGCTTTTTCTGTACTCGGTTTCCTATACCATCATCAATATCGCGATTGAAAGCTATTTGGAAGCCTGGATCACCGCCATTCCCATCCCATTCGTCCTGATCGAATATGTACTGTTCAGAAAAGGATACTGGCTACTCTCCAAAACAATGAATATGGTTCAGGTGTCAACGGTGGTGGGTATCCTGAGTTTGATCACCACACCGGCCTCCGGCATACTGGCATTTTATATTCCCATTCTGCTGGGTACCCAGCTTACGTTCATGGGTAAAGAACGTCGCTATGCGCATTACATGACAGCCTATATCTTGGTCGCCTTGGCTTTTTTCCTCCTCACCGATATCCGCTTGCCGGGCAAGCCATATGCCACCGAACAGGAGCTCCATTTCGATCAGTTTCTGAACTTTTTTGGCGCGGCCCTGGCTACTACCTTTGAAATCATATTCATTCTGTCGGTCAGTAATCGTATTCAGGCCGATCTGTTTGAAAAATCAGCTCAACTGCACTTTCAAAATAAAGAGTTGAGTCAGGCCTTGCAAGCTAACATCCAGCAAAATGAAATCATTACCCGCGTGAACCGCCGGTTTGATGTCATCACCTCCGAAACGGGTATCGGTATCTGGGTCTGGGAGAAACAACACGAAAACCTGATTTGGAATGACATCATGTTGAATCAGTTCGAAGGCGAAATCAGTATGCGCTCCACCGATCGATCGGCGCTCTGGCGCACCTCGCTACATCCCGACGATAAGCCGCGCATGAAGCAGGTGCTGCGTGACCTCACCGATGGAAAAAGACAGGAAGCCAAAGAGGAGATCCGAATCATTGGACAAAAAACGGGCACAGTGCGAATCCTGCAAACACTCACCATTTCAGAATTGGATTCGCAGGGCAACCTGATTCAACTGCTTGGCAGCACGATGGATATTACAGAACAGCGCCACCTGGAGGAGTCTATCACCAGCAAAAATCAGGAGCTGGAAAAAACCAATCAGGAACTGGACCGGTTCGTCTATTCGGTATCGCACGACCTTCGCTCGCCGCTGTTGTCGATCAAAGGATTGTTGAACCTCATGCATGATCTCACAGAGCCTCAGCCGCAGATGCGGGAGTTGCTCACCATGGCGCTCAAGAGTGTACACCGCCTTGACGATACCATCAAAGAAATCCTGGAATATTCACGCAACGCCCGCCTCGACATATCCAGTGAACGCTTTGATGTCGCATCCATGGTGCAGGATATTTTTGATGATCATGCCCATATCTCCCAGAAAAAAATGGCATTTCATCTCAAACTCGACGGCGATCCATTGGTCTGCTCGGATAGTAGCCGCGTACATACTCTGCTCCGGAACCTGATTGGTAATGCCGTAAAATACCGCCGCACGGATGAAACCGCTCCTTATGTGCACGTGCACATTCACCATGCGGCTAAAGAAATGACAATCCGCATTGAAGACAATGGCGAGGGTATCACAGAAGTCAGTCAGCCTAAGATTTTTGACATGTTTTACCGGGGTAGTAATACCGGCACCGGTACCGGTCTGGGACTGTATATCTGCAAGCAAATCGTACTCAAATTGAACGGATCCATTACCCTGGCCAGCACACCCGGAAAAGGCAGTATCTTCACGGTTCACTTTCCTGAATGCGATGACGTCCACGAACCAGTTTCTGCTGATTGATGATGATGAAATGATCAACTTCATCCACCAGCGTGTCGTTCAATCGGTCTATCCGGATGCTGTCATTGAACAGGTGGTATCACCTACCGAGGCGCTGCAGTTATTGCAAGTGAAGACGGAAACAGCCGATTATTCATCCATGGTCATTCTGATTGATATCAATATGCCGGAAATGAACGGATTTGAATTACTGGCAGAAATCAATAATAAGTTCCCGGCGCTTGTAAATCATGCTCGTTTTTATGTGGTTAGTTCGTCGTTGTTTGAACGCGACCGCCAAAAAGCCTTATCATTTTCTTTTGTAAAAGGGTATCTGGAAAAACCGTTGAGCAAAGATGCAATGGCGCAACTATAGTCTACCAGTTACTTAATCTCTTCAAAATCAATGTATTCGCCAACACGGGACTTCGTTGTTGAGTTGTTTTTTTCAGCAAATCCTTTGGAAGGCTCATCGAACCCGGCCCGGTTTGATTGACGGGCTCTGCGAGAACGTTTCTTGGATGCCCGGTAGATCGGCAAAACAAAATGTTTCGCAAACTTGTACAACACATAAAGCAGAATAAGCCGGGGAATCCATCTCATATCAATACAAAGGTAGAAGGGTTTTGATGCTTTTTTGAAGAACCGGAAAAATTTTGCTTGGCCGCCCGGTCATTTCGCACTATCTTTGCCGAGGTAAAAGGATCAATCGAAGGGAACGGACTCGTTCCCTTTTTCATTGCCTAAAATAACGATGACCGAAGCAACACTTGATACCATCCGGGGACTACTCCTGCCGCTGCTGGAAACAGACATGTTTCTGGTGGATTTACGGGTAAAAACTACGAATAATATCAAGTTATTTATTGATGCAGACAACGGATTGCCGATCGAGCGCTGCATCCGGCTCAATCGGGCGCTGTATAAAAAAATTGAAGAGGCTGCCCTGTTTCCGGATGGCGATTTTTCGCTGGAAGTGTCCAGTCCGGGTGTGGATGAGCCGCTGAAATCGAACCGCCAGTATCTCAAAAACAGGGATCGGCTGGTGGAAGTGCTTTTGCAGGACGGTAACCGCCTGGAGGGCCTCCTGAAAGCCGTGAGCGAAGATGACATAACAATAGAATCAACGGAAGGGAAGGGCAAAAAAGCGGTTCAAAAAACAACCGTGTTGCCATTCGCCGATATCCGACAAACCAAAGTGCTGATACAATTTTAATTTTTAACCAAACCCCCTCTGTTCGGCGGGGACCGTTCAAACGGTGAGAGACCGAACTGTTTTATGGCAAGTATCAACCTGATCGAATCCTTTCAGGAATTCAAGGAGGCAGAAGGCATTGACCGCCCCACCCTGATGAAAGTCATGGAAGACGTTTTCAAAACCCTGATCCGAAAAAAATACGGCAGCGATGAGAACTTCGACGTGATCGTGAACGACCAAAAAGGGGATCTCGAGATATTCCGTCGCCGCACGATTGTGGATGACGACGATCTCTACAACACCCTTACCGAAATTGAGTATAAAGACGCTATCAAAATCGAACCCGATTACCAGGTCGGCGAAGAATTGTATGAAGAGATCGATATTCAGAAAGAGTTTGGTCGACGCGCTATCCTTGCTGGCAAACAAACCCTGGCTGCTCGCATCAATGACCTGAAACGAAACCTTCTGATTAAAAAATACGAAGACCGCGTTGGCGATATCGTCAGCGGTGAAGTTTACCAAGTTTGGAAAAAAGAAGTATTGATTCTCGACGAAGACGGTAACGAAATGTTGCTGCCCAAATCCGAACAGATCCCCAGCGACTATTTCAAAAAAGGAGAAACCATCCGCGCGGTAGTTAAAAAAGTAGAACTCAAGAACAATCAGGCGGTGATCATTCTCTCGCGTACCAGTCCGATGTTCCTCGAGAAATTGTTGGAAATTGAAGTGCCGGAGATTTTTGATGGCCTGATTGTGGTGAAGAAAATTGTGCGGGATCCGGGCGAGCGCGCCAAAGTGGCGGTTGAATCCTACGATGACCGGATCGATCCCGTGGGCGCCTGTGTGGGGATGAAAGGAAGCCGTATCCATGGTATTGTGCGTGAATTACGCAATGAAAATATTGATGTTATCAACTGGACCAACAACACGCAGCTGTTGATACAGCGTTCATTGACACCCGCCAAAATCACGTCCATCGAAATGGACACCGAGAAAAAGCACGCCAATGTGTTTTTACAACCGGATCAGGTTTCCCTGGCTATTGGCCGTCGCGGTGTGAATATCAAACTGGCCTGTGAGCTGACCGGCTATGAGATAGACGTGTTCCGCGATACCGATGAAGAAGAAGATGGATTCGATATCGACCTTGATGAATTCAGTGATGAGATTGAAACATGGGTGATCGATGAATTCAAGCGCGTAGGCTGTGATACGGCCCGTTCCGTACTCAACCTCACGCCGGAAGAACTCGAACGCCGTACGGACCTCGAGAAAGAAACCATCGCCGATGTTCGTCGCGTACTGCAGGAGGAGTTTGACAGAGAATAAGTATACGTTCGTTAACTATGGATTTTGCCGAATCCCGAAAATCGGCAGTTATAAAAAATGGCAGAAGTAAATACACCCAGACTCATGGCTGCGGCCAAAGAATTCAACATCGGCACCAACACGCTGATAGAATTCCTTGTGTCCAAGAATTTCCCAGCAGAGGAACTGAAGCCCTCTTCAAAACTGACGGAGGCCATGTATCGGGTTTTGCAGGAAGAATTTCAGCAAGACAAAGCCGCACGGATGAAAGCGGAAATGGTTGACGTTCCCAAAGGAGCAGCCGATGCGAAAAAGAAAAAAGACGAGGAAGATCTTTCTATTCGCAAAAAAGAGGATAAAAAGACAGCCGCAAAACCGGAGCCGGCGCCCGCACCGGAAAAAGAAGCCGAAAAACCGGCCGAAGTGGTGAAAATCGAGGTGCCCGAACTCGAAGCCCCCAAGGTACTCGACAAAATTGACCTCGACGCGATCGACTCTTCCACCAAACCCAAAAAAGGAAAAAAGAAAGAAGAGGTTAAACCGGAGGAAAAACCCACCCCGGAAAAAAGCGCTGAACCGGAAAAACCGGCGAAGCCAGCAGAAATCGGTCCACCTACAATTGAAAATATTCAGGCCGAAAAATTATCCGGTCCGAAAATCCTCGGTAAAATCGAATTGCCGGTCGAAAACGACACCAGACCACGTCGTGAATCGGCTGAAGATCGCCAGAAACGTAAGCGAATTCCTA
>CAZZJF010000143.1:0-6405 GCA_964654325.1 uncultured Ferruginibacter sp. | reverse complement strand
GTGAAGGATCGTCATTTGTCTAAATACCTGGATGCCCTCATTGAAATAACGAATAACCGAAAAAACCCGGAGAATGCACGAAAGGCTAAATTAACATATGAAAGAATTTTTATCGTGTACATTAAGAATCTCGAAGCGCTGGATAATATTTACTCGGGTATCCAATCTCCAACCAAAGAACAGAATCTCATCCATAAGCAATATTTAGGTAAACTCAAGATTGCCTATGAGGAAAAGAAAGACAAGAAAAATGCCGATGAAATAGGCCGTAAAATGAATGCGCTATAATCTTGATATTCAAAAAAAATAGCCGCTGAAAAGTGGCTATTTTTTTTGAGGGTATGGCTACTTAATCGCGCATACGATTAAAGCCGCCGCGACCTCCCGGTCCAAACATGTTTTGCATTTCTTTGATTGGTTTCACATCGATGGAGGAGGGCACTTCAAATTCCTTATCGCTGATGGCTTTGTCTAATTCAAGCTTGGTAACTTCTACTTGCACAAGTCGATCGCGGCGAAACCGGGTTTCATACCGCATCACAAATCCCGGTACTTTATCAAGGCCTTGTAAGCCTCCGGGCATCATGTTGCCCATCATCGGAAGCATGTTGAGACTACCGGGCGAAACGATGTTTTTGATTTTGAAGTCGGGGCAGTACCAAATAACGGTAGAATCTTTGTTGCCCAATAACAGCGTGGTTACCAGATAGGCTTTGATACAGGTTTTCCCGGCTATTTTTTTCGATTCCGATGTGTTGACCAATACAACCTCTGTTGGGGTGCGGTCGCGTCCGGGCGGACGGCGAACGGCTCCGGAGTCCGTTGGGCGATTGCGGCGTTGTTCCATCATGCTGTCACGCGCACGCTGCATGTCCACCATGTCTTGATCAGTAGCAAAAAAAGCCCGTTCTTCCCCCATCATCTGGAAAACCGTGGTGGTCGTTTTGGCGCCATGATCCCGGTATATGGAGGATTTGATCACCTCGGATTTAATGCTTGTCTTCATTTTATCACCATTGATATAGGTGGTGATTTTCGTTTCGCCATCCATCATATTGCGGAAATTCATCCCCCCGCGACCCTCGTTTCCTCCCTGAAAGGCAGAAGGGTCCTCATTTTCAGGGGCTATCACCTCCAGTGTGGTAGAAACAACCGCTCGTGAATATTCCACCGGTTGTGCCTGAGCAAGACCAAAAAGGCTAAGGAAGCCGACCAGCAATAAGCTATAACGCATAGTGTTTTTTTTCAAAGGTAGGAGACCTTCGGGTTCTGAATGGGTTTAATAATGGCCAAAATTTATCAACATTTGACCTGAAAAAGGCTTCTCCAACCGGTATTTTGGCCTAGCTTCCGTAAGTTTGTTGCTGATTCAAAAAATATTGAAAACGTGCGATTAAAGAGTCTAGAAATCAAGGGGTTTAAGAGTTTTGCCGATAAAACGGTCTTGCAATTTGACGAGGGTATTACCGGTGTTATTGGTCCCAATGGTTGTGGGAAAAGTAATATCATCGACAGTATTCGCTGGGTTATAGGCGAACATAAAATCAGTAACCTGCGTAGTGAAAACCTGGAAAGCCTCGTGTTTAACGGGAGTAAAACCCGGAACGCCTCCAGTTTGGCAGAGGTGAGTCTTACCTTTGAAAATACCAAAAACCTGTTGCCAACCGAGTTTAATACGGTTACGATTACCCGCAAATACTACAAAAGTGGCGAGAGTGAATACCGGCTTAATGATGTGGTGTGTCGCCTGAAGGACATCCACAATCTGTTTTTGGATACCGGGGTCAGTACGGATAGCTACGCTATTATTGAATTGGGCATGGTTGATGATATCATCAAAGACAAAGAGAACAGTCGCCGCAAAATGCTGGAACAAGCTGCCGGTATCACAATCTACAAGACCAGAAAAAAAGAGGCCAAACTAAAACTGGATGCAACGGAACAGGATCTCGCGCGAATTGAAGACCTGTTGTTTGAAATCAATAATCAGCTGAAAACACTCGAAAACCAGGCCAAAAAAGCGGAGAAATACTACGAGATCAAAAAAGAGTTCAAGGAAGTCAGTATCGAACTGGCCAAAGCGGCGCTGGAAGGGTTCAACATTACTTACCGGGAGCTTAATCAGCAACAGCAGGAGGAGGTAGACAAACGAATTGAGCTGGAGACAGCCATCGCTATGGAAGAAGCCGCGCTGGAACAGGAAAAACTGGCGTTTATCGAACAAGAGAAAGCGCTTCAAGCAAAACAACAGGCTTTTAATTCGCTGGTTGACCAAGTTCGTACCAAGGAGAATGATAAAAACCTGACTGCACAGCGCCTCGATTACCTGCAGGAACGGAAAAAAGCGTTACAAGATTTTCTGGAAAAATCATCCGGGCAATTAGCTGGTTTGGAGGAAAGTATCGCCTTCTCCGGTAATCAAATAACCGAGGAGCAGGCAAAACTAAACGGACTAGAACAGGAGTTAACCGGTTTGCAAAATATCGTCGATGAAAAGCGGGCGACGTTCGATCAAAAACGCCAGGCTGTCGATGAAATCAGGCAGCAAAACCAGCAGATACAACGCAGTCAGTTTGACGCCGAAAAGAAAGTAGCCGTGGCCGACACGTCTATCCAAAACCAGCAGCGTAGCATACAGCAATTGGAGGACGAAATTGATTCACGCAAACAGCAAGCTACGCAACTAGAAGCCGAACATGCTGATTTGACCAATCAACTGGCGGAGCAGGAAACATTGCTCGAGCAATTACGAGCGCAGCATGAAACAGCCAAAAAACAAATATTTGAAACACAGGCGATTTTAGAAACATTACGAAATCAGCTGGCGGAGGAAAATCGGAAGCTGGATGCCGCCCGCAACGAATACGACCTGCTGAAAAGCCTGGTTGATTCAATGGAGGGCTATCCCGACAGTGTTATATTCTTGCACAACCATAGTGGCTGGAATCATCAGTCGCCGATTTTGTCTGATTTGCTGTTTGTGAAAGAAGAATACCGAGCGGCTTTGGAAAATGTGTTGAATGAATACCTCGGATATTATGTTGTAAAAAATGCCGATGAGGCCATGCAGGCCATTCGGTTACTGGATGAACACAAAAAAGGGAAAGCAAATTTCTTTCTGCTGGATGAACTCCAAGCAGCTGTTGCTGTGGATAAGCCAACTGATTGCATCGCTGCCTTGGAAGTGGTTGACATCGATCAGGCTTATCAGTCATTGGCTAAACGCCTTTTGGGCCATGTTTTCATCGCACAAACCGACGAGGCGCTTCTACAATCCAGCGACGGCATCATCATCGATCCGGGCGGAAAAGTAGTGAAAGGTCGCTATACGATCAGTGGCGGTAGTGTAGGATTGTTCGAAGGAAATAAAATCGGCCGGGCCAAAAATCTGGAAAAACTACAAACGAAAATTGCCGCGCAGCAAAAAATCGTAGACGACCTGAAAGCAACGATCCAGCAGAAGCATGATGATGTGATTGGATACAATACGCAACTACAGGAAAATCAAATACGGACAACCGAGCAGCAAATAGGGCAGTTGCGAAACCGCTTATTTGCCTTGCAAACCAAGTTGGAGAGTTTTCAACAACTGGATGCCCAGGCCACTCGCCGGGTTGATGAATTGAAAACACAGGTTGAAGAGAATCAGGCGGCTATTGCGCAAACACGAGCTGATTTGGAAAGACTGAACAATGAGTTGCAACAAACGCAAACGCAGGTTCAAACACGGGAGCAGGAATACGGTGTTGCCGAAAATGAATACAATGCGGCTACGCAGGGATTCAATCAGGGTACACTGGCTGTAACCCGCCAGCAATCAAAAATACAGTCGGTTCAGCAAGAGCTCGATTTCAAAAACAATCAATTGCAAGAACTGCGCGAGCAAATTACCAGCAGTAGCGAGCAGTTTTCGGAAGTCGAGTCGCAATTAACGGACACTGATCAGGTTTTGCGGGAAACAGCCAATGAGTTGGTAGAATTGATTAAGTCAAAAGAAGCGGAAGAACAAGCGCTGAATCTGGCTGATCAAACGTATTATAACGTGCGAACGGAGTTGAGTAAAAAAGAAAACGACCTCAAGCAGAAACAACGTTCCAAAGAAGGCATTGATAATTTGCTCAATGAGATCAAAGATCGACTCACCGAACTCAAGTTACAGCTCGCCGGCATGAAGGAACGTCTGAGCGTAGAGTTTAAGATCGATCTCGATACGATAATTGATGAACCCAGAACGACCGAGACGCCACTGGCAGAGTTGAATGAAACAAGCGAGCGGATGCGCAAGCGTCTGGAAAATATGGGTGAGGTCAATCCAACCGCGATTGAGGCGTATACCGAAATGAAAAAACGCTATGATTTCATCCTGGAACAGAAAAATGACCTGACCACCGCCAAAGACAGCTTGCTGCAAACCATTCAGGAAGTGGAGGCAACAGCCAATCAACAGTTTCTGGATACGTTCAATAGTACCCGAGAGAATTTCCAAAAAGTATTCAAGGCGCTTTTCACGGAGGAAGATCAGGCCGACATGATTCTTGTAGACCCTGAGAATCTGGCTGAAACCGGTATCGATATTGTCGCGAAACCCAAAGGGAAACGTCCAAGCAGTATCGGTCAGTTAAGCGGTGGTGAAAAAACCCTGACAGCAACCGCTTTGTTGTTCGCCATTTATCTTATCAAACCTGCTCCGTTCTGTATCCTGGATGAGGTGGACGCACCGCTCGATGATGCCAATGTGGGTAAATTCACCAATATGATCCGTCAGTTCAGCGAGAATTCCCAATTCATTATTGTCACGCATAATAAAATGACTATGGGTGCCGTGGATGTGATTTATGGTGTAACGATGCAAGAGGCCGGTGTTAGTAAACTGGTACCGGTTGATTTTCGAAGTCTGAACTAGGACAGTCCTACGCATAATCCCGACAATACACATGATTTTCAAGGCCTCTTTTGAGAGGCCTTTTTTCGTTATTTCCATAAAAAAAATCCCTACCTTCATCGGTAATCAGACAACATGAAATACCAAATCTACTGTTGGTTAACCTTGATGTTTACGGGGATTATTTCCCCAATGGCATTGTTCGCACAGGCGCCTGCCAACGACATTTGCTCCGGTGCCATCACGCTGACTGTAAATACCGGCTGTTCTTATGCACAATACTCAACCAGCAATGCTACCTCCAGTTCTGGTGTAGCCAATCCTTCCTGCGGTGGTTATCAAGGAAACGATGTGTGGTTCAAGTTCGTTGCACCCGCCGGCGGATCGGTTGAAATCAATACCAATGTTGGACAAATTACGGATGGGGTGATGTCTATTTACAGTGGAACCTGCGGAGGAACCCTGACCGAAGTGGAATGTGATGACGACGATAGTCCTAACGGATTGATGGCCTATATTGTTCGTACAGGACTTACACCGGGTGCTACCTACTATATTCGTTTTTGGGCTTACAACAACGCACAAGCCGGTACTTTTTCCATCTGTATCAATGTGCCGGCCGTGAATCCGGTTGCCCCTTGTTCCAATAGTAATCCGGCCGGTTGTGCCTGTCCGACACCCGGCGATACGAATTGTTTTCTGCTTCCTGATATTCAGGCCGGAAAACGAACACTAAATGAAACCCGTGGCTGGGATGAATATGATCAGTTGATCAACGGTGTGAATAAAGGACTGATCCGGATTGATGTGTCAACACCCAATGTAGGGTGGGGACCTATGGAAGTAACGCCAACCAATGATTACATCTGCGGTGGTGATACACTGCGTGATTTTTTTCCTTCCGCCTCGTTTATGTGTCCGGATGGCTCTTTTCCCAAGCGGTTGATTAATCAGCGTATCTATCATAAAGTGGGCAGTCGGTTTGAGTACCAACTCCGGCCGGCCGGGTTCATGGTCTATCATCCGTCACATGGTCATATCCACCTGGATGGGTGGGGGCTTTATACCCTTCGTTTACGCGATACATCGGTAACGGATACACTCCAATGGCCTATTGTCAACAGCGGTATCAAAGTCAGCTTTTGTTTAATCGACTTGAGTACCTGTACAGGTGCTTTGGGAGACTGTATAGGGCCTAACGGTACTGTTTACACGAATGACAGTGTGCGAAATTATGGACTGGGCGGCGGGTATAATTGCGGCAATCAGTTACAAGGAATCAGCACGGGTAAAGTGGATATCTACGGCCGATACCTGGATGAAAGCTTTGTTCGTATACCCTACGAAGCCTGTAACGGAACCTATCATGTGGTCGTGCAAGTTGACCCGGATAATCATTTTGTTGAAACCAATGAAAATAATAACTGGTTGGCGGCCAAAACGGTGCTTACCCGTCAACGTGCTACCAATTCCGGTCCATATGCCTACATTTTCAGTTCAAAAGGCAATGCCCTTTGTCAGGG
>CAZZJF010000142.1:0-6482 GCA_964654325.1 uncultured Ferruginibacter sp. | reverse complement strand
TTGCGTGACGACAACGTAATGCGTCACATGTTCACTGCACTCGATAAATACGCCGTCGAGTACAATGCCAGAAAAAGAAGTGGCGTATCAGCATCAACCCAAAAAACGGAGGTAAGTCATGGCTAAGACAAATGAAATCAAGTACCTCACGGCCATCAAAACAGAGAATCGGCCGAAGAAGTATTGCCGTTTTAAGAAAATGGGCATCCGTTATATTGATTATAAAGATGCTGAGTTTCTGAAGAAGTTTCTGAATGAGCAAGGTAAAATGTTACCTCGTCGCATCACCGGCAACTCGCTCAAATTTCAACGTAAGGTGGCTCATGCCATCAAGAAGGCCCGTCAAATGGCCATCTTGCCTTACGTGACCGATTTGATGAAATAAATTTTTCACCACCCTAACCCTACGATAGTGGGGGAAAGTCTCAAACAGACTGGGTAAAAATGCAAACACATGCAGGTTATTCTAATTCAAGACGTAAACAACCTGGGCGGCGCCCATGAGTTGGTCACTGTAAAAAACGGGTACGCCCGCAACTACCTGATTCCAAAAAAACTGGCCGTTGAAGCGAGTCCCTCTAATTTAAAACAACTGGAGGAGCGTCAGAAACAACAAGCCAAGAAGGAAGCCAAGTTGTTGGCTGAAATCAATCTGGTCATTGCTGCCCTGAAGGAAGGTGTTCTTCGGATTGGCGCCAAAACCGGCACCTCCGGAAAAATCTTCGGTAGTGTTACCTCAGTACAGATCGCCCGGGCTATTCGTGAACAAAAAGGCTACGAAATTGACCGTCGTCGCATTCAGATCATTGACGAGGTTAAGGAGCTGGGAACCTTTAAAGCCAAGGTAGATTTTGGGGGCGGTAACGAAACAGAGGTTGAATTTGAAGTAGTTTCAGAGTAATTTTTTGAGATATTGATAAAAAACCACCCAAAATTTGGGTGGTTTTTTATTTTATCGGACTTATTTTGATTATAACGCGGTTTCTACCTACCTTTAATCTAAGAATGATTTAGGTTTCTCAGTCGACCGAGACCAACGGGGTTCTCTCTTACGTCTTTTGTTAATTGGTATCGCTAAAGCATTTGATTTTTTCATTTTTTAAATTTTTTCTCACAATGAACATTTATGTTGGAAACCTGAGTTGGTCAATGTCGGACGATGATCTCTTGAACCTGTTTACTCAGTATGGTAATGTAACCAGCGCGAAGATCCTCAAAGACAAGATGAGTGGCCGTAGCAAAGGTTTCGGTTTTGTTGAAATGGATGATGATGATTCGGCTCGCACAGCGATCAGCGCCCTCAACGAACAAGAAGTGATGGGTCGTAAACTGATCGTCAATGAATCGCAACCACGTCCACAAGGCGAATATCGCAGTAAACGCCCAGGTGGCGGTGGCGGCGGTGGATTCCGTGGCGGCAGCGGCGGTGGCAATCGTCGTGGCGGTGGTGGTTATGGTGGCGGTCGCGGAGACAATTACAACAGTTACTAATCACACGTTGAATACAAAAACATCAAACCTCGGTTTCCGAGGTTTTTTTTATGCTCTTTGTTCATGCGGATTGTTTGTAATGTATATGGCAGTATACGCCTAATAGCCTGCTTTGGCGCCGCCAATTTGCTCAATAGGATGCCAGGTTGTTTTGACTTCCTGAAAATCCTGAATGAGGTAGGGGCCTTGGTGGGAGTCACCATCCCAACGGGTATTGTCGTAATGACGCACACGCTTGACATTGCCGGTTGCCTTCTCTTGTATTAATTTGATTTCGCTATCAGACATGGATGTGATACAAACAGCATTTACGTCCATATGGTCTGCCATGTGTGTCATCAGTTCCTTTCGCTTACCCGTCAATACGTTGACTACCCCACCGGGTAAATCCGAGCTATTTAATACTTCCGCCAGGGTGATGGCTGATAGTGGTTTTGTTTCAGAAGACAAAACAACGCATGTGTTTCCACCGGCGATAATCGGGGCGATGAGCGAGACCAGTCCCAGTAACGGTGATTCTGTAGGAGCAAATACCGAAACGACGCCAAACGGTTCCAGCACAGAAAAATTAAAATGGGAGGACGCAACCGGGTTGACTGCGCTGAAAACCTGCTGGTATTTATCGCACCAACCGCTATAATAAATCAGTCGGTCGACGGATAAGGCTACTTCTTTTTCTGCCGCTGCTTTCGAAAGACCCATTTGTTGCATTTCATCCACAAACTGTGATTTTCGGCCTTCAAGCATTTCAGCCATGCGATACAGTATTTGTCCCCGGTTGAATGCGGAGCGCTTACTCCAGCTACCCCAGGCATTTCTTGCCGAGACCACTGCATCCCGTATGTCTTTTCGAGAACACAGGCAAACGTGAGCAATATGTTTTCCACGTTGATCGGTTAGCGGGTAGGTTCGTCCTGACTCAGTTCGCGGAAACTGTCCGCCGATGTATACTTTGTATGTTTTCAAAACCATTAAACGATTGGTCATGGATGCGTTGCTTTAATGCTGGATTAAAGATACTCAAATTCAATCATACACTTTGAGCCTCCGGCGTAATTGAAATTGACGGTCGTGTCGTACCTTTACCGTGTTAAACGAACCTGTTATGCCGAAGTTGGAAAACCGTCAATTTCTTGATTTCGAGAAGCCGATCAAAGATCTTTACGATCAGATCGAACAGCTGAAAACCACCCAGGAAAAATCACAAACTGATATGACGGCCGCCATCGCGGCGCTGGAGTCTCGCATACCTGAGGTTAAAAAAGAGATTACCGATAAACTCACTCCCTGGCATCGGGTGCAATTGAGTCGTCATCCCGATCGCCCATACACACTCAAGTATATTGAAAAGATGACCACTGATTTTGTGGAGCTACACGGTGACCGTACTGTCCGGGATGACAAGGCCATGGTTGGCGGTTTTGCCAAACTGCGTGGCCGCACGGTGATGTTTATTGGACAACAAAAAGGGATTAACACGAAAACTCGACAGCTCCGGAATTTCGGGATGGCCAATCCGGAGGGTTATCGCAAGGCCCTACGGCTGATGAAACTGGCCGAGAAGTTTAACAAGCCCGTCGTTACCTTGATTGATACGCCGGGTGCCTATCCGGGTCTGGAGGCTGAGGAGCGCGGACAAGGCGAGGCTATTGCCCGAAATATATACGAAATGATTGGTCTGAAAGTACCGGTCATCTGTGTCATTATTGGCGAGGGTGCCAGCGGAGGTGCATTGGGTATTGGGGTAGGCGACAAAGTGGCCATGATGGAAAATACCTGGTACACGGTTATTTCTCCTGAAAGTTGCAGTTCCATCCTCTGGCGCAGCTGGGATAAAAAAGAAGTTGCCGCTGAACAACTGCGTTTAACCGCAACCGATATGCTTGGCTTTGGACTGGTTGATGATGTCATTCCCGAGCCCCTTGGTGGAGCGCATTGGGATTATGACAAAGCTGCTGACATCCTGGCCGATTATCTGTTGCCTCAACTCGACGCCCTTGAACGTATACCGGCAGCAGAACGGGTCAAATCTCGCATTGAGAAATTTGGTCGTATGGGCTTCTGGGAAGAAACGGCTTCCTCCTAACCTCCATTATCCTTAAGTTTAAAACGTACATGCTAAAAATTGCGCTGTTTGGTGTCGGACACCTGGGAAAATTCCATTTGACTAATTGGAAAACGATTGACGGCGTAGAGCTTGTCGGTTTTTTTGACACCGATCAAAATCGGGCATCCGCCATCAGTAACGAATATGGAATTCCCGCTTATTCAGATATGGATTCCTTGATTGATGTATGCGATGCTGTAGACATTGTAACCCCCACTCCCCATCATTTTCAATTATGTGCCAACGCACTGAAAAAAGGGAAACATGTTTTTGTAGAAAAGCCGTTAACTGAAACCCTCGAAGAAGCCCGTGAGTTGATGAAACTCGTCAAAGAATCTAATCTGATTTTTCAGGTTGGGCATGTGGAACGATTCAACCCGGCCTTTCAGGCCCTGCAAGGACAAGCGCTGAAACCCATGTTCATCGAAGTGCATCGGCTGGCCCAATTCAATCCACGGGGCACTGATGTCAGTGTGATCCTCGACCTGATGATTCATGATATAGACATTATTTTACACCTGGTCCAGAGCAATGTCAGTTACGTTTCAGCCAATGGTGTTTCTGTCATGAGTGATACGCCGGATATTGCCAACGTACGGATCGAGTTTGATAACGGATGTGTGGCCAATTTGACGAGCAGTCGTATTTCCATGAAAAAAATGCGAAAAATCCGGCTGTTTCAAAAAGACGCCTATATCAGTATTGATTTTCTGGACAAGAAAACGGAAATCATCCGTATGGACCAGCCATCTCTGCCCCATGATTTTCAGTTTGACGTTGAAACGCCTCAAGGCAAACGGGTCATCAGCGTTCATCAGCCGGCTATTGCAGACGGCAATGCCATTCGCATGGAGCTTGAGGCTTTTCGGGATGCCATCTTGCAACACATAGAACCCCCGGTGAGTATTATTGATGGATATCGTGCGCTTGAGGTCGCTCATCAGATATTGGAAAAAATCGCCCAGCATCATCACTGATCACCGAATCTTTTTTATTGAAAAAAAAGCGTGTACATAGCATTGCGTTTCTACCGTTAGCGGAAGGAATTCTCATTAGTTGCACCTGGTTTTGCTTTTACTATGTACGTACACTGATTTACGGGTATCCTTTCTACATGCCTCCGGGTTTTTACCTTGGCCTTCTGCTCTATGTTACCGGCTGGTTGTTTCTTCATTATTTGAGTGGCGCATACAATCATCCCTATCGCAAATCGAGGGCTACTGAATGTATGCGGGGTATTGTCACCAGCTTTTTGGGTTGTATTTTTTTACTTTTCTTTTTCATTCTTAAAAATCCACAGGAGAATAATCTATTTTATTACCAGGAGTTTCTGGCTTTATTTATACCAAATGCTGTGGGCATACTCTTGGTTCGTACGCTATGGATCCATGTGGTTCATCAACGTATTCGAAGGGGTGATATATCATTCAATACGCTGCTCATTGGCGACGCTGCGTTGATGCATTCCCTGCAACAGAATCTAGAAAAACAAAAACACACACATGGTTTTCGATTGGTTGGGTGTATACCAACCAACGACCAATCGGCCATTACCAATGAACAACGGAGTCCTATTAATGATGTCCGTCCATCCATCATTCGCATGCTGGATACTGCCAACATTGAGGAAGTGATCATTGCTCTTCGAAAAGAGGATCGAACATTAATCATTCAGTTATTTCAACTATTAAGCGATCGGGATGTCGGCATCAAATTAACAGCTGATACGGTTGATATTTTATCCGGCGCGTTACAAACGGGTGATGTGCTTGGTGTCCAACTGATTGACATTCATGCGGGCATTTTACCCGATTGGCAGCAAAATCTAAAACGAGTACTCGATATCGTAATGGCTGTGATTGCGCTTATTCTATTGATGCCTGTTTTTTTATTTATCCTATTGCGGATTGGCCTCAGTTTCAATGGCCCTATTTTCTTTGTTCAGGAGCGCATTGGTTTTCGTGGAAGACCTTTTCGGTTATATAAATTCAGGTCGATGCATGTGGATGCAGAAAAAAATGGTCCGCAATTGTCTATACCTAACGATCCGCGTGTGACTCCGTGGGGTCGTTTCATGCGCAAATGGCGTTTAGACGAATTGCCTCAACTATGGAACATCATCAAAGGCGACATGGCATGGGTAGGTCCAAGACCCGAGCGCGCCTTTTTTGTGGAGCAAATATCAAATCGGCATCCTGAATACAAATTTCTGTTCAAAGTAAAGCCGGGTATCACCAGCTGGGGCATGGTTCAGTTTGGTTATGCTTCTTCGATTGACGATATGATTGACCGGATGCAGTTTGATCTCATCTACGTTGAAAACATTTCGTTACTACTTGATTTAAAGATTCTACTACACACATTTCGCATATTGCTGCTGGGAAAGGGGCGATAAGGCGGTTAATTCCTTTTACTGACCGCCGGTCATTAGTTATCATTGTATTTCATAAAACACAAGGATTCATGCAACTATTCAGTTGTCATCACAGGGAATATCACATCTACTCGTTTGCGAAAGAACAAATCAAATACTTTAAAAAACAGGGAGGCAGATACTGCAGTCGAAATGCTACAATATGCCTTCTGGATTATACGATGTAAAAGGACTGAGCGATCAGCTTTGCAGGTGATATAGTGAAAACAAAAAAGCCTCTCCGTTTCCGGAAAGGCTTTTTTAATAAACCTGCCTGCCGGCAGGCAGGTATGGCAGTCTATCTGCTACGATATGACTCCGGGATCTTACAATGTAAAACAACTGAACGATCATCTGCGCGGACGATGAAGTGTAAACAAAAAAGCCTCTCCGTTTCCGGAAAGGCTTTTTTAATAAATATGGCAGCTACCTACTCTCCCGCATTGTGGTGCAGTACCATCGGCCATAAGG
>CAZZJF010000141.1:0-6509 GCA_964654325.1 uncultured Ferruginibacter sp. | reverse complement strand
GGAAGAAACCATTGCGCATGAACTTTTTCATCAGTGGTTTGGCGACCTGGTAACCACAGAAAGCTGGAGCAACCTCACTGTCAATGAGAGCTTTGCCAATTACAGTGAATACTTATGGAATGAATATCGCTATGGGAAAGATGCCGCCGACGAACACCATTTCAATGACATGAAAGGCTATCTGATGAGCAACAGCGATAAAAAAGACCTGGTTCGGTTCCATTACCAATCCAGGGAAGATATGTTTGATGCCGTCAGCTATAACAAAGGCGGTCGTATTCTGCATATGTTGAGAAACTACGTTGGCGACTCCGCGTTTTTTAAAGCACTTAATTTGTATCTCACCTCCCGCGCCTACAAAACAGGCGAAGCCCATCACCTGCGACTCGCCTTTGAAGACGTGACCGGTAAAGACCTGAATTGGTTCTGGAATCAATGGTATTTCGGAAATGGCCATCCGAAACTCGATGTCAGCTACGATTTCGAAACACAGGGTCAAGCGAAAGTGACCATCAAACAAATTCAAAAGAGCGGCAAGCTGTTCACCTTACCAATCGCTGTTGATGTATATGAAAATGGCAAAAAAACAAGACATACCATCACGGTAACCCGCCAGCAAGAAACCTTTTCACTCCCTACATCCGGCACGCCAGACTGGATCAATGTGGATGCTGATAAGATTTTATTGGCAGAGTGGAAGGATAACAAAACCGAAGATCAATACAAGGCCCAGTGGAAATATGCGACCACATTCAAAGATCGTTTCGATGCGATCGATTATTTCACTGCAAAAAAACTGCCCGAACTGGCTAACGGCCTGCAAGACAACTATCATGGTATTCGCATCAAGACGATAAACGCATTGTCGAAGTCGTCTATGAAAAATGATCCAACCGTAGTTGCCACCATTGAAAAACTGGCTCGTACGGAAAAGAACAAACGCGTCAAAGCCGCCGCCATCGGATTTCTCGCTTCGTTAAAAAGCGATTCCTACAAATCCCTTTTTGAAGCCGCGCTCAATGACTCTTCTTACAGCGTCGCCGGACAGGCATTAAAAGGACTGGCCATGCTGGATGCGGATCAAGCATACACCGCCGCGCGTAAACAAGCCCTTGACGCCAAAGGCACGCTGGGTTCAGAAGTTATTGCGATTTTGTTGAAGAAAAGTAACGAAGCTGATTTTGCCCTGATTGCCGGCGTTTACAGCAGCATGCCACTCAATGATGAGAAATTTGAGTCGACTGATAAATTTTTGAAATTCCTTACGAAAATAAACGACAAAAACAATATTCGCACCGGCATTGACCATGTTGTCACGATGCGGAATCAGATTCCGGAAATGTACCGGAGTTTTGTAGACTCCTCTTTCAAACCCCTGTTTGATGAGCTGTCTAAAAAAGGAACTGATATCGAAGACTACATCCGCCAATCGCTTCAGTAATTCAAGCGAACTTCATAAAAAAAGCGCCAAATGAATTGGTGCTTTTTTTATACAAAAATGTCCGTTTCGGCATGTGAATCATCGAAAAAAGATAGCAACGTGAGCACCGCTTTACGTCCTTGCGTACCAAGCGAATCGGTATACGCATTTACGTAGAGGTCAACATGCTTTTTCATGACATCCCCCTCCATTTCCTGCGCATGCATTGCCACAAACGGACTTAACACCGGATACTTCGTGTATGCGTACCGGATACTTTGTTGAATCAGGCTTTCGATTTGCTGTTGTATACTGGTATCGATGGAACGGCGAATGACTATGCCGCCAAGCGGAATAGGAAGTTGAGTTTGCTTTTCCCACACGGCGCCAAGGTCTGCCAGGCAGTGCAGTCCTTTTTGGGCATACGTGAACCGGTTTTCATGGATGATGACTCCCAGGCCTGCCCCACTCTGCACAAATGCTTCAATGGCATGGTATGGCATAAACACCTTGTTCGTGTATTCCGGGAAAGCGTTAGCGAACAGAAAATGAGCCGTTGTATGCTCACCCGGAATGGCTACCGGCATCGTTGGGTTTACGGTGGCCACTTGTTGCGAATTGGCTATCAGAAGCGGTCCGACCCCAACGCCCAACGCACCACCACTGTTGAGTAATTTATAATGGTCGAGCAGCTTGTGCAAAACACCGTAACTGATTTTACAAATATCCCAAGTATGTTCGAGCGATTGACGATTTAACTGTTCCACGTCATGCATCTGGGGCAAAAAGCGAATGGGGCCCGTGTCGATTGCGCCGTTGACCAACGCGTCAAAAATGAACGTATCGTTCGGACAGGGAGAAAATCCGATGGTCAATTCCATGAACGGGTGTTGAGTGTGTGAACGAGCTGCTCCAGTACCATTGACGAATTGTTAATGGCTTCGGCCAGTTTCCAGTTATTTTTTTGACGGTCTCCCACCCGATTGCTGATACCCCGAATTTGTAAAAAGGGAATATGCTGTTTCCGGCAAACATAATGAAAGGCGGCGCCTTCCATCGATTCCACATCGGCATGAACACGTCGGTGACAGGCATCCAATAACCCTACATCATCCGTTAGAATATTAACGGTAGACCCAATGACTTTGGGCAAGTTGATGCAGTCAACCAGTGACGAGTCATTGACAATGCGTCCGTTGACAAACGGAAACGCCTGATCGCTGGCTAGGTTCATTTGGTGCAGTGTTTGAAAGGTTCCCTGTTCCCAACTACCCATATCGGTAAACTGATCTTCCATAACCTGAACCACCTCTCCCAGCGCCAGTGAATCGTTTAAAGTACCGGCAACACCGACCTGAATGGCGGCTTTGAATTGGTGTGATAGCAAGGTCTCGGTCAGTTGATAGGCGGTGATTGCGCTGCCAACCCCTGTGATCAAAATGGTTTGCCGGGGATTTCGTTGCCGAAACGGGGCTATTTCGGCCTCGGTAGCTGCTACAATCAGAATGGACATGGCACAAATTTCGGCGAAAGCGCTAACAAATCTGTTAATTGACTGTACCTTTGCGCCAAATTTTAATTGCGGATGGTTTACGTGACCCGAATCGAACATTTCAATGCGGCACACAAGCTGTACAATCCCTCCTGGAGTCGTGCGCAAAATGAGGCTGTATTTGGCAAATGTGCCAACGAAAATTGGCATGGTCACAATTTTGAACTCCATGTCACCATCGCGGGCAAGCCGGATCCTGACACCGGTTTTGTGTATGATGTCAAAAAACTGAGTACGATCATCCAGGAGCGGGTCATAGATAAGCTGGACCATAAAAATTTGAACCTGGACGTTGATTTCATGCGGGACAAGCTGTGCTCCATTGAAAATCTGGTGGAGGGCATCTGGAAGCAACTCGCACCCCATATGCCGAACGGGGTTACCTTACACGCCCTGAAACTCTATGAAACACCCCGTATCTACGTAGAGTATTTTGGTGATCGTTGACCATTTGGATCACCCGGTCAACTATTTCGCTTATTGCTTGTTAATTATATTCTATGGACCAGAAAGTAGCTGTTTTCCGGAAGGAGCATTTCAATGCCGCACATCGCCTGTTCAATCCGGCTTGGGACGATGCAGAGAACAGCCGCGTGTTTGGCAAATGTGCCCTGCCCAACTATCATGGTCATAACTACGAGCTGATTGTGAAAGTGACGGGTATGCCTGATCCTGAAACGGGGTATGTAATCGACCTGAAAAAACTCAGCGACCTGATTCGTGTACAGGTGATCGACCGGTTTGATCATAAAAACCTGAATCTGGATTGTCCGGAATTCACGAACATCATACCCAGTGCGGAGAATATTGCGGTTGTGATTCATCGATTATTAACTCCACATATACCCAATTCGCTTGATGTGCAGATCCGACTCTACGAAACCGAGCGAAACTTTGTCGAATATCCGGCTTCATAATTAAATCAAGAACTATGTCTTATCAACGCATCGAACAATATGATCTGGAGTCTACACAGGCTCTCAGTGAAGCATACACGAACATCATACGCGAGCTTGGCGAAGATCCCGGCCGTGAAGGACTTGTCAAAACCCCTGAGCGTTTGGCCAAAGCCATGCAATTTCTCACACAGGGTTACAATCAGGATGCCCGCGCCATTTTGGAATCTGCCAAGTTTACCGAAGAAGTCAGTGAGATGGTCATTGTGAAAGATATTGAGCTCTACAGCATGTGCGAACACCATATGCTGCCCTTTTACGGAAAGGCTCATGTTGCCTACATACCGAACGGCACCATAACCGGCTTGAGCAAGATCGCCCGAGTGGTGGATGTATATAGCCGCCGGCTGCAGGTGCAGGAACGCCTTACGCATCAAATATTAGAAGCCATCCGTGATACTTTGAAACCACTGGGTGTGGCTGTTGTGGTTGAAGCTTCTCATCTATGCATGATGATGCGGGGTGTTTCCAAGCAAAACTCCGTTACAACCACCTCGGCTTTTTGTGGCGAATTTGAAAAACACGGAACGCGATCAGAGTTTCTGAAACTCATCACCAACAATCTTCATTGATTCCTTCATCCCGCCATTGCGGGATTTTTTATTTCTTTGCAACACAAATCATCCAATATGAAACATGCGTATGTCTTTCCGGGGCAAGGTGCCCAATTCTCGGGTATGGGAAAAAACCTGTACGATACGAACGAACGGGCAAAAGCCATATTCGAACAAGCCAATGAAATTTTGGGATTCCGGATTTCAGATGTAATGTTCACCGGTTCGGATGAGGCACTCAAACAAACCAATATCACACAACCGGCCATTTTCATTCATTCGGTGGCCGCTTATATGACCCTCGAGAACCCCATCCCTGACATGGTTGCCGGGCATTCGCTGGGTGAGTTTTCAGCGCTGGTCGCCAACCAAACACTGGCCTTTGAGGATGCCTTGCGACTTGTAGCCATTCGGGCTTCGGCCATGCAAAAAGCCTGTGAGCATCAAGCCTCCACCATGGCAGCCGTTTTGAATCTGGACGACGCGGTGGTAGAACAGATCTGTGCAACCATCACCGCGGAAACCGGCGATGTGGTTGTACCTGCCAACTATAACTGTCCGGGACAACTGGTCATCAGTGGCTCTGTCAACGGAGTGGAAACGGCCTGTGAGCAATTGAAGGCAGCCGGTGCCAAACGGGCACTGATTCTGCCGGTCGGCGGTGCCTTTCATTCGCCGTTGATGAAGTCGGCGGAAGAAGAGCTAGCGAATGCTATTCAACAAACAACATTTAGTCAGCCCCTTAGTCCGGTATATCAAAATGTGGCGGCAATGGCCGTGACAGATCCGTCGACGATTAAAGCCAACCTGATTACTCAACTAACGGGCTCGGTTAAGTGGACACAATGTGTTCAGGCTATGATAGCTGATGGCGCCACCCAGTTTACTGAATGTGGTCCCGGAAAAGTGTTGCAGGGATTAGTTATGAAAATCAACAAGGAAATGATCGTGGACGGAGTCAGCTAAGACGATTGATTATCCGGTTGGGAAGTTAACTACGTTTCTAACGATAAGGAGGTTTGGCAATTTATTTTATTCACCAAACCTCCATAATCCATCAAAATAATCTTGCTTTCTTACAAACTCAACGTAGCCAACACACTATTCATGTTGCGAACAGCATCGGCGCTTTTTTGCATAGCTGCTTGCTCATCCTCATTTAGATGATAATCGACGATTTTTTCCCAGCCAGTGCGGCCAATGATCACCGGCACACCCAAGCAGATATCGTTCAATCCGTATTCACCTTCGAGGGATACGCAACAAGGCATCATTTTCTTTTCGTCGCGTACGATGGCTTCCACCAATGCTGCTCCGGCCGCCCCGGGGGCATACCAGGCCGAAGTACCCAGCAAACCGGTCAGGGTTGCGCCGCCTACCATTGTATCGGCTGCTACTTTTTTGAGCGCCTCGGCATCCAGGTAGTTGGCAACGGGCGTTCCACAGTAGGTAGCCAGTCGGGTCAGGGGAATCATGGTGGTATCTCCGTGTCCACCCACGACGGTGGCTTGCAGGTCATTCGGGGAGCAATGCATGGCCTGACTCAGGAAATAGCGGAAACGAGCACTATCCAAAATGCCGCCCATTCCAATAATCCGGTTTTTAGGTAACCCACTTGATTTCAACGCGAGGTAGGTCATCGTATCCATCGGGTTGCTGATCACGATGATGATCGCATCCGGCGAATGTTTCAGGATGTTTTCGGTAACTGTTTTTACGATACCGGCATTTATACCTATCAGTTCTTCACGAGTCATACCCGGCTTTCGGGGTATACCTGATGTAATGACAGCCACGGTCGATCCGGCTGTTTTAGTATAATCATTGGTGGATCCGATGATTTTGGTATCGAATCCTTCCAGCTGGGCTGTTTGCATGAGGTCCATGGCTTTCCCTTCTGCGACACCTTCTTTGATGTCGAGGATAACCAGTTCATCACAGAGTTGTTTGCGGGCGATATTGTCGGCACAGGTGGCTCCAACGGCTCCGGCACCAATGACTGTTACTTTCATATAAAAAAAGATTGG
>CAZZJF010000140.1:0-6546 GCA_964654325.1 uncultured Ferruginibacter sp. | reverse complement strand
AGGCCAACCATCCTCATCTCTGCCATCGCATACATAATACCCACTTGATGCCAGAACGGTACAAATGGCAATATGCATTAAATCCTGTTTCTCTTCTTTGCTGAAAGTGCCCGGTCCCCGACCCAGTTCCTGTACACCAATCAGCATCAGTACACCGTTCATATCCGGCTTTATGCCAAAAGTCTCTTTGAGTTTAATTCGCAACTTCAACCACCGGACCTGCAAATCTTCTTCTTCGTGTGCCATGTGGCAAAAGTACAAAAACAGACGAAGGGGTTATTAGGATGGGTCACCCCATCAATTTATCTTTGTGTTTTGCACGTTAACGACACCTCTATATGCTACCGATTGCTGTCCTTCGCCAACAAACTGCCTGGGTAAAAGAACGCCTGGCTGTTCGACATTTTGCCAACATCGAAACCGTGGATCGGCTGGTTGAACAAGATGAAGCGATCCGTAAACTGAAGGTGGAAACCGAAAGCATGCAGGCTGTCCTCAATACCGCCGCCAAAGAAATCGGTATGCTGATGGGCAAAGGGGATAAAGAATCCGCTGAACGAAAAAAAAGCGAAGTGGCTGCTGCAAAAACAACCCTTGCCGAACAAGCCGCCAGGCTGGAATCTTTGGAAACTGCGTTTCAAAAACAATTACTGGCCCTCCCCAATCTGCCGCATGTGTCGGTGCCGGCCGGCCGATCTGCTGATGATAATGAGACGGTCCGCACCGGCGGAACCACCCCCAACTTACCTGAAGGCTCGCAGCCACATTGGGAACTGATTAAAAAATTTCGCCTGATCGATTTCGAAACAGGCGCTAAACTGGCCGGCAGCGGATTTCCGCTGTATACCGGACAAGGAGCAAAACTGCAACGCTCACTGATCCAGTACTTTCTCGATTATAACACCGCTGCCGGATATACCGAATACCTTCCTCCTCTAATGGTCAATGAAGCTACGGCATACGGAACCGGCCAGCTGCCCGACAAAGAAGGACAGATGTACCATATCACCGCCGACGGGTTATACTTGATTCCTACGGCCGAGGTTCCGGTTACCAATGTTTTCAGCAATCAAATCATCAGCGACAGCGAATTACCTGTTCGCATGACCGCATACACGCCTTGCTTCCGACGAGAAGCCGGCAGTTTTGGCGCCGATGTACGCGGATTGAACCGGGTTCATCAATTCGATAAAGTGGAGATCATTCAGCTTACTAAACCGGAAAATAGTTACATCGTGCTGGAGGAAATGGTCAATCACGTCGAAAAACTGATTCAGTCGTTGGAGCTCCCTTATCGGATTCTTCGTTTATGCGGTGGTGATATGGGCTTCACATCGGCATTGACCTACGACTTCGAAGTGTTCAGTGCCGCACAGCAAAAATGGCTGGAAGTAAGCTCCGTCAGTAATTTTGAGTCTTTTCAGACAAACCGAATGAAAATTCGTTATAAGGACGAGTCCGGCAAAACGCAGTTATTGCATTCTTTGAACGGATCTTCCCTGGCGCTTCCTCGCATTGTTGCCGCGCTGCTGGAAAACAATCAAACTGAAACAGCCATTCAATTACCCAAAGCACTACATGGCTATTTTGGCAGCGATCGTATTTGTTGAGGAATTGAACCATCTGAATAACCCTTACTCCGTTGGGTTTTTGTACCTTTAACAGGATATGGGTTTTCTCCGTATACTCAGTAAATCAACAGGGGTTATTACCAATGTTGTGCTATGCCTGCTTTTTCTGCTTGGCTGTTATGGCGGTGAACTGCAGGATGGCAGCAGCTGGATTCTTGGTTTGATTACATTAAGTTGTTTTTATCTCTTGCTGCTGGTTTTGGCTTTTATTCCGATTTGGATTTTTTCAAAAAACGGATGGCTATCCTTGATCAGCGTGGCAAGTATCCTGATTGGTTATGCCCCATTTCAACATGTGGTTCCGTTTCGATGGAAAACAACATGGCCCGCCGTAAAAGAAGCGGGAGCCCTTCGGATTATGAGCTGGAATGTAGAACTGTTCGGTATCAACCACCGCAAAACCAATCCGGAAGCAAAACAAAACATGCTGAAACTGATTCAAGGTTACAATCCGGATATTATCTGTATACAAGAAGCAGTACTGGGCGGTGCGGGGGCCATCAATAATCTGGATGAGATTCAGGCTGCATTGAATATGCCTTACCGCCATTATTCCTATCTGCGACAAATGGATTATGATGAAAACCATCACTTCGGCATATTGATTTTCAGCAAGCTTCCAATCGTACAAAAAGAAACCGTTGTTGTTGAAAAAAACTATAACTCCGTTTTTCAGTATGCTGATATTCAAGTCGGCGAAAAAACCATTCGTGTATTCAATGTACATCTACAATCACTCAAATTCAATCCAACCATCCGACGATACCTAAATGATCCCAGTTTTTCAGGCGACGAGAACATATCGAAATCAAAAAACGTACTGTACATGTTGCGGAAAAGTTTTCCGAAACGCAAAAAACAAAGTGATGCCGTCCGGGAAGAGATCCTGAAAAGCCCTTATCCGGTTATTGTCTGCGGCGACTTCAATGATGGTCCGAATAGCTATGCGTATTCCACCATTGGGCGAGGACTGAAAAACACTTTTCGGGAAAAGGGGTACGGACTGGGCACCACCTACAACGGTATTTCACCCACCCTACGGATTGATAATATCTTTGTGAGCCCTTCATTCAGTGTAGACTACTTTAAAAAACCGAGCACCCCATTAAGCGATCATTTCCCCATCATCACTGATATCCGCCTGCAATAGCAAACACCGGATGTATGCGATTCCCCTGATAGAAACTATCTTTGCCGGAGTAAAGGTATACCTCAACCCATGGCGCTTCATATTTACAACTCATATAGCCGAACGAAAGAATTGTTTGAACCGGTAACGCCCGGACATGTTGGATTATATGTTTGCGGACCAACCGTTAGTGGTGAAAGCCACCTAGGCCATGCTCGGCCCTATATTAGTTTTGATATCGTATATCGCTACCTACAGCATAAAGGATACAAGGTTCGGTATGTGCGTAATATTACCGACGCCGGCCATTTTGAAGAAGAGGGACGCGAAGCAGAAGATAAGGTAAGCACCAAAGCGCAGCTGGAGCGACTGGAACCGATGGAACTGGTGCAGAAATACACCAACTTGTTTCATTGGGCCATGCAACAATTTAATTGCCTGGAACCAAGCATTGAACCAACGGCAACCGGTCATATCGTTGAGCAAATCGGCATGATCGAAACGCTGATTGAAAAAGGATATGCCTACGTAGTCAATGGCTCGGTGTATTTTGACGTAAAAAAATATGCTGCCGGCTATGATTACGGAAAACTGAGTGGTCGGGTTCTTGACGAATTGCTCGAATCCGGAAACAGAGAGCAGATTTCCAGAACGCTGGAAGGTCAGGACGAAAAAAGAGATCCGGCTGATTTCGCACTTTGGAAGGCAGCCCCGCCGGAACATATCATGCGATGGAAAAGTCCCTGGGGAGAAGGTTTCCCCGGTTGGCATATCGAGTGTTCGGCCATGGCCACCAAATACCTCGGAAAACGATTTGACATCCACGGAGGTGGTATGGACTTACTGTTTCCGCATCACGAAAGTGAAATTGCACAAAGTACCATTTGCAATAACTGTGCTCCGGTCAAATACTGGATGCACAACAACATGATTACCATCAACGGCCGGAAGATGGGCAAGAGCTATAATAATGTCATCAAGCTTACTGAATTATTCAGTGGCGAACATGCCTTGCTAAGTCAGCCGTTTCATCCGATGACCATCCGTTTTTTTATTCTGCAAAGCCACTACCGTAGTCCGCTCGATTTCAGCAATGATGCGCTGCTGTCAAGCGAGAAAGCCTTCCGGCGACTTTGGGAAGCCCATCAGATTTTGCAAAAAATGGAAGCTACAAATCAGGATCATGCAGAAAATCCCGTGCTAGATCAACAGATCAACGACTGGATCCGTGATCTGGAAACATTCATGGATGATGATTTCAGTACCGCCAAAGTCATTGCGAACCTGTTTGAAATGGCTCCGGTGATCAACTCGATGAAAGACGGTCATATAGCTAAAACCGCTATTCAGAAAGAAACCCTGCGATCCATGAAGGCGGCTTTTTCCTTGTATCTCGAAACTATTTTTGGATTGAAAGGGATCGAGGCGGGTCCCAACGGTGTTTTGTCGCCGGTCATGGAGCTCCTGCTTTCGATTCGGAAAGAAGCGAAGTCAAAAAAAGATTTTGCAACCTCCGATCGAATCCGAAATCAATTGAACGAGATCGGTATCACCATCAAAGATGAAAAAGACGGAAACAGTTCCTGGCAAATTTCCTAATCAACCACAAAACAAAAAGCCCTCTTCACAGAGGGCTTTCTTATTATCATAGGGATTACTTATACTCCTGGATTACTTTGTCTTTTGGATATTTGATCTGATAGATAAATTTGATTTTCTTACTTTCACCCGGATTGAGGGTGATTCGCCAATTCATAATTCCATTATCGGCTGGTATTTCTGCTCCGCCGGCCTCCGTTAATTCTACTTCGATTTCATTGACTTTACTAACCGGATGCTGATCTTTCAGATGAATATCAACAGCTTGTTTCTTATTGTTTTTGAGCGTGATTTCTACCGTGTAGGTTTCTGTTTTCTTTTCGCTTTTTTTCGGTGTTTTTACTTCTTTGACAATCGTTCGATTGATGGAAAGTCGTTTGTCGCGCCCTAACGAAAGATCGAGTGTATCATCTGTTGTGTTGGGATTCAGATAGGTTTTCCCAAGATAGATATTATCCATGATTACGTTAGCCTGTCCGGGAAGTAGATTTAGACTGTCCCAGCGGGATATCCGCGCCAACAAAAACGCGTCGTGATCGAGTTTGGGTATGGCTGTATGTTGATATTGCGCACTGACTTTTTCTTCTTTAATGGTTACGCTGTAGGGTATGCCATCGCTGGGGATTTCATAAGGAAGGTCTATTTCGTAGTTGGTGTTAAGTTGGCTTTCCGTCAAATTCGTATAATCTTGTACGCTATTAGATACGGAACCGGCTGCGACCGATTTTTTGGTGACCGACCGAATATCATTATAGGATTCTATTTTCATCTCGTCGAGGTCGACCGGCATCAGGTTTTGATCAGCTGCGATGGTTTGTAGTTGACTGATTTCATATACTTGGGGGAAATATAATTGCAGATAGGTAGGCGTCAACGAGGGAAGATTCGTTCCCTGATTGGGATTACTGGTGCTCAGATTCAGTTTCACTCCGTTCCATTCGAGACCCGTGGTATTATTCACCATGGCTTTATATACGAGTTTCATTGAATTGTCAATGGTTTTTACGCGAATATCATACGAAGGTGCCCAACCGGCAGTGCGCGTATAGTAGTTGAGATCCAGTTCGGCCGGTCCCGCGTTTTTTGCTAAAACCTGTATAATAAATTGACCAACGGCTTCCGATTTTATTTTTTCCTGTTCTTTTTGATAATACTCATTGATTCGCTGGTTGATTTCGGCAATTTTGGCTGAACAATCCTGCTTTCGGATCGTAAGGTCGTACACTGTTTTGCGAATCAAATTGATTTTCTCCGTATAAAAATTAGTCAGCTTGATCAACTCATCACCTACAATATTCTTTTTGTCCGGTGTGGTGAAATTGTGGTCAATCAACTGGGATGTTTTCTGCAACATTTCCAATTGGACGGAGATATCATTGGCAATCGATGATTCTTGTTTTTGGAGAAGGCGAATACTATCCATCCATTTGATGGTAGGTCCGGGTGGAATGGGTGGCGTTGGTTTCGTATACACGCGATGGGTATACGAGAGAATTGTAACGTCTTCCGGACAGGATATCTGCAGGGTATTGATATCCGGCTGAAACGATACCTGGCTGATGATGATCTGTTGCATGCCGGAAACAAGGGTAACCTTGGCTTTGTGGGCCAAATCGGCACCATACCCGTAATAAACCGTTGTTTTCTCGAGGGCGGCTGTAGCGTATACGGTGTCTTTTTTTTGTGCGTTAACGGTAATAGCCGCTGTAACCAGGGCTATCAGGAGGAAAGTACATGGCTTCATACGTGTCTGTTTTTTTCACAGATGCAGCTTGAGCCAACATTGCACAAATAAATTAGCGTAATACCATCTGCCGGTCCATATCCAGGCGAATCAATATAAAAATCAAGACGGTGAAGGTGAGCAGCGAGGAACCCCCGTAACTCATCAGGGGCAAGGTGATTCCAATGACGGGCGCCAGTCCTATGGTCATGCAAATATTGACGGCGATATGAAAAAACAAAATTGAAATGACTGAATAGGCGTAAACCCTGCTGAATTTGCTGCGCTGTCGCTCGGCTATGCGAATCAACCGCAATAAAAGCCAGAGGTACAACAACATGAAGGTTGTAGAACCAATGAATCCAAAGTTTTCACCCAGTGATGTGAAAATAAAATCGGTATGTTGTTCGGGAACAAACTCACCGCGGGTTTGCGTGCCTTTGAGAAACCCTTTTCCCCAAAAA
>CAZZJF010000139.1:0-6571 GCA_964654325.1 uncultured Ferruginibacter sp. | reverse complement strand
TGGATGCCATAATCAGGGATTGGACTGCAGGATGACTCATCCACTGTTGTTGAGGTGTTTCGTAACCTACCTTGTCTTTTCTCCAAACAATGCTGTTGGGCAGCAAGCCATCCATCGATTTTCGCAAAATATATTTCGGAAAGCCGTGAGCAATTTTATAATTCGAGGGTAGCGAGAATAGAAAACTCACTAGCTCATGCTGCAGGAATGGCAATCGCGTTTCTGCACCATGTGCACCGGCGTTTCGGTCGGCATACCGAAGCAAACTTTCCAGTCCCATGTCAAACACGTCAAAATAGAGGATATCATTGAGTTTGGTGATGATTGGTTTGTGTAAACCGTCCCATTCGCGCCCGGGTAAGTGATCCAGTAAGGCATCACCGAGTTCAGTATCGCGCATGATTTTTCCGTATTCTCTTTTCTCTAACGCGATGGCCACATGGGATGGAAGATAGGCCGCCAGCCAGTTGTCGATACCCCAGTTAAATGGTAGTCCATGTTCACGTAACAGCCGTCTTTCTCTTGCGGCACCGGCAAACCGATAGCGGTTCACCATTTCTTGCAAATACCAGTGAATGTATCGCGGGTAACCGGCAAAAACTTCATCAGCTCCTTGTCCCTCCAGCAATACCCGACAACCCATCGAAGCCGCTTGCTGATAAACCAGGTATTGCGCCAGTACACTCGATGAGCCAATGGGTTCCTCCTGATGATCCATGAGTTTTTGAAGAATCATCGACAGATCATCGGCCGTGGGTATAATGGCATGATTCGAAACTTGAAATGTTTGGGTGATTGATTCAATCCAGGTAGATTCATCTTTTTCAAAGCCGGGAAAACGAGCAGAAAACGTTTGAATATCGGCAATGCCGGCTTGATGGACCCAATAAAGTAAGGTGGAGCTGTCGAGTCCGCCACTGATTCCCATGCCAATCGGAATATCACTTCGTAACCGGCGTTGAACAGCGGTTTTCAATAACGAACGAATGTGCTCCGTTGCTTCTGCCTCGCTGATGGATATAGTTTTTTGTTTATCAATTGCCCAATATCGTTCACTCCGGAAGGATTGGTTTTCATACACGAAAAAATGAGCGGGTGGTAATGAAAACACATCTTTGTAATACGTCTGGGTTTTTCGGGAAGGATGCTGCACCTGACCGAGCACCAGGTAATTGATCACCATACGCGGATCCAGTTGCTTCGGTACGCCCGCTTCAAATAACGCTTTCATTTCGCTGGCAAACAAAAAACGGTCCGAATCCATACTGTAGAAAAAAGGCTTTTCACCGAACCGATCGCGGGCTCCAAAAAGACGCTGTTCAAATTCATCCCAAATCACAAAGGCGAACATGCCATCAAAATAATTCAGGCATTTTTCCTGATAGCAATCGAATGCACAAAGAATGACCTCCGTATCACTGTTGGTAGTAAAGGCATAACCGACTTTTTGCAATTCGGTCCGGATTTCGCGGTAGTTGTATAATTCGCCGTTGTAAAGAATGGTGTATCGGTCAAACAAGTGCATTGGCTGGGCCGCCTCGATCGACGGATCAATAACCGCCAGTCGACAATGACCCAGTGCGGCTGTTTTTTTGGGGTTGATCCAAAAACCCTGTCCATCGGGTCCGCGGTGCGCGATTCGCCGGATCATCTGTTGAAGAATATCTTCACGGATGGCGCTTTCTTTTTTTGACACAATGCCTGCTATACCGCACATATGTCAAAGATACCAAACTTGGGTAGCCTCTCAAATCCGTACTTTTGATGACTCATTGGTTGCCTATGTCACATCTCATTATTACCGGTATTCAAGCAAATCTGGTTTGGGAAAATCCCGAAGCCAACCGGCGTATGCTCGAATCAACCATGGCGACTATCTCCGAGCCAACTCAACTGCTGGTATTGCCGGAGATGTTTAGCACAGGCTTTACGATGCGCGGCGTAGAACTGGCCGAAACCATGGATGGACCAACAATTCAATGGATGCGTGCCATGGCGAAACAACATCGGTTTATTCTAACCGGCAGTCTGATCATCCGGGAAGGCGATGCCGTATTCAACCGTCTACTGTGGGTATTGCCAACCGGCGATATTGGTTATTACAACAAACGACACTTGTTTGCTTTTGCAGGCGAGCACGAGCAATATACAGCCGGCCAACAACGCTTTATTGCTTCGGTTAATGGCTGGAAAGTAAACCTGCAAATCTGTTATGATTTACGATTTCCGGTTTGGTCCAGGCAACAACTGCTTAAAACCGAACAAGGCCTGATGCCAGAGTTCGATTTGTTGATTTATGTAGCCAACTGGCCTGAACGCCGCAGTCATGCGTGGAAGTCGTTGCTGGTAGCCCGTGCCATCGAAAACCAGTGTTATGTGTTAGGCGTGAATCGGGTTGGAACCGATGCCAATCAGATAGCATACAGTGGTGATTCCATGCTGGTTGGTCCGCTGGGCGACATGATCCATCAGGTAACACAGACGGAATCCACCTTTACTTGTACACTCCAAAAAGACGAGCTGGATTCGGTTCGCCGTTCATTTCCCTTTTTGCGGGATGCCGATTCGTTTTCTATTTTTCCGGATTGACGCTGGCTGTTTTGCGTAGAATCATCTGTATGGTTTCTTCCATTTTCTTGTCTCGGCCTTGCAACAGGTAATGGTAATCGGTTTCAATGCGAATGTCCGGAGGGATCCCGGTTCCTTTAACCGGAATGGTTTCGTGGTTGGCCTGAACAAGTCGAAACAAGGGCATTCGGATTTGCAGTCGCGTATTGGGTAACGTAAATGTGGGAATGAGAATCCCGCTGTTTCCATACCAGCCGCCACCCGTTTCCTCGCCTATAATGGTTACATTATCCTGACCTTTCAGTGCATGTACCAATAGGGTTGTGGCAGAAAATGAAGGGCCATTGATCAGCAGGTACACATGACCGGTATAGTGCTTGTTTTTTTTCGGAGAATACCAGTGACGTTCATATCTAGTCAGGTGGAATTTGCCGTCTTTTTTCCGCCGGCCCATGGAACGAAGCACCCAATTGTTTAAAAAACCCGATTGATACAGAGACGTATATGGTCGTAAGGTATTGACCGTGGCATAGCAGGAATCGGACACTCGAAAAGACGTTTTTTTCAGGTATTTAGTGAGTAATACATAGTTGTTGACCTTGCCACCGCCGTTTAATCGCAAATCAATAATAAGATGAGGGATTTGTTTCTCCTGAAGTGTCCGAAATGACTGCCGGAAGAAACGGCGTAATGCCGCCGTAGAAAAGGTTCTTAGCTCCATGACGGCATAGGTGCCTGTACTGTCAATTTGCAGGGAGCGTTTGGCTAATAATCGCTCTTTACGACTGGTTTTTTGTTTAGTTGAGGAGGGTTTGCTGCTTTTTTTGGTCGTGTCTTTTTTGTATTCAAACAATGGAATCTGTTGAGTAAATGATTGTCCCGTCGAATCGCTGAAAACCACGGTGTACTGTCTGCTCAATCCAAAAACATATCGGTGTAACAATGGAAACTGACTGCCAATGCGAGCATAGTGTACATTCGTTTCATATCCGTCCTGCGACAGATGGCGCATGATCGTGCTAATGATCGTTTTGGAAGATTGTCCGTTGATTGACTGAATGAAATAGCCCGGCTTGAAACTGCTGTCATTTTTATTTTGTGTACCTATAACCATCATTGTATCTCTCCAGGCACGCACATATAATGGAAACGAGTTGAATCGAATATTTTTACTCCATTTTTCATAGCCCTTACTGTAGGATACGCTTGTATGTCCGCAGTGTATTGCATGTAAATAAGGCGCCACAATTTTCCATCGGAAAGCTGTTTCGGTCATACTGTCGGTTATGGCTTCGAGGGCTGTTTCAGCAGCCATGTCCAAGGAGTCCTTATTTGTATACCAGTAAAGGGAGGGATGTTTTTTCGTAAGTACGTCATGCATCCGTTGAAAATCCTGTGTTAGTGCTTCTCGACTGAATTTTCGCTGAGGGTCAAAAGATCGGCTTGTTTGGCAGGAAGTAATGCCTATGCACGTTATTAGCGCGAGTATCAAAAACTGTTTGAGCGAAAGACACAGGGTTGGATAGGACATGGCGTTGCCGGGTTTTGAAAATCACAAATTGCTGTCCTTCAAAGTTCACGAAAAAAGAACAAACGGAATAGAGGCCTAATTCCGTAAGTTTACATGGATAGCGCACCATATCATGTTCAAATCACGCATTGCACCAACGCCCAGCGGGTATTTACATCTTGGTAATGTTTTCAATGTGATGCTTACCTGGCTTTGGACCCGATCAAATAACGGGCAGTTGTTGCTGCGTATTGACGATGCGGATCAAGCCCGGGTTCGTTCACAGTATGTCACTGATATTTTTGAGGTATTTGATTGGTTGGGTGTCGATTGGGATCTGGGCCCAACCGGTCCCTCATCACTTACCAATGAATGGTCACAACACCTTCGGCAGGCACACTACACCGCTTTATTGCATGATTTGATCGAAACAAATCAGGTGTATGCTTGTACCTGTTCTCGCAGCAACCGGTCATTAACGAAGGCTCAGCCCACTTGCTCCTGTGCCGGTCGATTGATTCCGTTGGATCAACCCGGCGTTTCGTGGTGGATACAAACGATACCAAACCACCTTACAACTATTCATGATGCGGTGCAAGGCATGATGACAGCTACTCCATCCACATTCATGATCAGGCAACGAGATGGTCAGGCAGCCTATCAGGTCATGTCGTTGTCAGACGACCGGCTGTATGGCATCAATCGAATTGTACGCGGACAAGATCTGCTTGAATCCAGTTTTCGTCAGGTATATCTAGATGGGTTATTGAAGAAACCTTTTTTGCAAAAGGCCTTGTTTTGGCATCATTCGCTGTTGTTAGACCCACACGGTCAAAAGCAGTCGAAAAGTGCGGGAGTACAGGCCCGTTCGCTCAAAGAGATATACACGAAAACAACGATTGAGCAGTTGTTTTATGCGTGGCTTGGCTTAAACATGCCACAGCCCGACTCATGGAAATCGTTGGTTGGCGATTCGTTTTTCACTCGATAGATCACGCTGTTTCTTCACGTCGGGAAAGGAGTTTATCAAAGGTACAAACCATTTGTTGAACCACTTGATTGAGTTGTTCATCTTTTTCCCGGATACTCCCAATCAGTGCATAAATCAATTCTTTTTCCATCAGCATCGATTCTTCTTTCTCGGGGGTTTGCTTTTTGGCGACATCCAGGTTTTCTTCCGGATTCGCGAACAATTGTTCCATCGTGATATCAAGGGTTATGGCAATATCTTCAATCTGGCTTAGGTTCAGGTCGGTCATATCATTTTCGATATTGCTCATAGCAGCTTCGGACAGTCGAAGAGCGCTGGCCAGGTCTTTTTGCTTAATGTCTTTGATGTTTCGCCACTTACGGATATGTGATCCGATTTTCAGTCGTTCCATTCCGGCTGCATTATTTTTTCGGCGCATAGACGATTGATTATTTCATTCGAAAATATAAACGGCGATTGCTTGATTCAAGGGGAAACACCCCCTGCTGTTTGTGAAAATCCCCCGAAAACATGGGTGTTCTCCCGGTGAAGTTTCCGGTGAATTTTCTTCCGTCCAGACTGAACTTTCTTCAGTGAAAAAAATTGGAATTCGCCTCGTGACGCCCCCAATTTTACAGGGTCAATGGCCAACGACCGGAATGATTCATCCGAATCCTGAATCGACTTATCAATCAATTTTTCAACAAAAAAGTATAACGATGCGAACGATATTCATTGCCTTTTTTTTGATCGTATGTCATTCGGCCATGGCGCAGGTTTCTACCTCAAAGACGATTTTGTCAGATGAAGATCCCGGTTGTCCGCTTGGCCTTTGTCCGTCGGTCAGTATTATACTGGATATGTTTAATTTTCATAAGCCTCGAACCGGTTGTTCTTCCGGCTTCGGGTTATGTATAAAGCTGGATGTGTCTGTTACATGTCATCCCTGTTCGCCTAAAACAGCGATAGCGGATGGGAAGGTCCGTGCGTGGTTGCGGGTAGACGGTTCCGTTGCGGAACTGCATTTGCCAAAGGCCATCATGGAGTTTTCGGAGTTTAAACCAGACGACTTTACGCATTTTGTCGCCGAAGATCGGAGTATTGTGCTCTATGGACTGGATGGAGAGGTACGGTTCTTACGGGAAGGCAATTATCCGGTTGACGTGCGTGATGACGAACTCGTAATCAAGCTGGCACTCTATTGAAAACGGGGGCGATGCTCCGTAAAGCATTGCCCCTCCTTTTTTAAACAATATGAAAACAACTGGTTGTTATTTATTACTCATCTTACTGTTGTGTAGTTGCAGTGTATTCATCAAGCAAAAGACCGGCATCGGACGTTCAATGACGCACAAGACTAAAACGGCCTATATCCAAAACATACATGAATTAACGGGCATACGTCCCGACCTTTTGTATCTCCCTGATTCGACTAATCGGATTACGTTCATCCGGGAGGCGCTGGTTGAAAAAAATAGGATTCCATTATTCGGTATCTATGTACATGGAGAACTTATTTCCGG
>CAZZJF010000138.1:0-6581 GCA_964654325.1 uncultured Ferruginibacter sp. | reverse complement strand
TTGATTCTTCCCGTTTCCATTATTATTCCATCCTGTTTTACTTTTTATTTTTTCCCCCAACAAATACCGGTCGCCTAATTGAGTAATAAATTCATTCCAATCCGAGTCGGTTGGCACATGCCACCCCAATGGAGCCAGCCCTCTCGGATCACTGACCGCATACCAATTATATAACTTACCATATTTCTCACCATTTGCCGAATTGTTTTTATAATAGCACCATGCGGGTTGATGATTGTCTCCTGCCTTTTCCCATTCCGTATTTGTTTTGGCCTGCTTGATAATGTCGCCATTTCGAAATCGATCCACATTCAGATTTTTTTTCATCCAAACCTGATTACCAATGTTGATTTGCGATTGCGCCCTCAGTTCCAGCTGGAGGAATGTTAAAAAGAAAGTCAATAGACCTATTGAAAACTGTATGTATCGAATCATAATAGCACTCTTTTAAAGTTATTTGAAGGTATGATTTAATTATTTGATTAGATCATATTTCACTGAAGCTCCATTTTTATTGATTATGCATTTCAGAATATATTCGTTGAATATTCCCCTATATGAAGGCACATCCTGTAAGAAATAGCCCGAAAAAAAGTATATCATCAAGAGGGAATTATTTCAAATTAGCGAGTTTCTCCTTTAACGCAAACATAATATCCCGCCAGCGGGCCGCTTCCATGAAGTCGAGGTCTTTCGCCGCCTTATCCATCGAACGCTTGGCTTGTTTGATGGCTTTTTCAAGTTCAGGACGCGTTTCATAACTCTCAATCGACTCGGCCGCTACCGCCAATGCCTTCTGCTCATCGGTTTCAAACACCGCCACCGACGGATCCTGACCCCTGATATCCAACACACTTCCTTGCGCCATTACCTGATCGATGGACTTTCGAATGGTAGTCGGCACAATCTGATGCGCTGTATTATAGGCAATCTGTTTTTCCCGGCGACGCTGCGTCTCATCGATGGTGCGCTGCATACTGCCGGTCATTTTATCGGCATAGAAAATAACCCGGCCCTCGGCATTCCGGGCCGCCCGGCCGGCCGTTTGCGTCAAACTTTTCTCGTTGCGCAAAAATCCTTCTTTATCGGCATCGAGGATAGCGACCAGGGAAACCTCCGGCAGATCAAGCCCTTCACGCAACAAATTGACACCAATCAACACATCAATATTACCCAACCGAAGCTCGCGTAAAATAGCTACCCGCTCCAGCGTATCCACATCGCTGTGTATATACTGCGATCGAACCTGAATACGCTCCAGGTATTTATGCAACTCCTCCGCCATGCGCTTAGTTAGTGTTGTAACCAGCACTCGTTCCTTTTTTTGCACACAACGGTCTATCTCATCTAGTAAATCATCAATCTGATGCAACGTAGGCCTTACCTCAATAGGTGGATCGAGTAAACCCGTTGGACGAACGACCTGTTCAACCACAACGCCTTCGCATTGCTGCAACTCATATTCACCGGGTGTGGCCGACACAAAAATGGTTTGTCCGGTTATGCTTTCAAACTCCTGGAAATTTTGCGGGCGGTTATCCATGGCCGATGGTAGCCGAAACCCATACTCCACCAAAACCAGCTTCCGGCTCCGGTCGCCGCCATACATGCCACTGATCTGCGGTATGGTTTGATGACTCTCATCGATGATGGTGATGAAGTCTTTCGTAAAATAATCAATCAAACAAAAAGGACGGGCACCGGCCGGACGGCGATCAAAAAAACGCGAATAGTTCTCAATGCCGGAACAATAACCAAGTTCCCGAATCATCTCCAAATCGTAATCAACCCGCTCGCGAATTCGCTGCGCTTCCATGAGCTTACCAACCGATTTGAAATAAGCCACCTGAGCGGCACACTCATCCTGGATTTCATGAATGATCTGCTGTAACATGTCTTTCGGTGCCATGTAGAGATTAGCCGGAAATATGGCCGCATGATCTACCGATTGAATCCGCTTGCCGGTACTCAACTCCAGGGTATCGATCTGCTCGATCTCATCACCAAAAAAGGAAATGCGGTACCCGTAATCCAGGTACGGAAGATGAATGTCAACCGTATCACCTTTGACGCGGAAACTGCCGCGCTCAAACGCCCCTTCACTGCGGTGGTACAATGAATTCACTAGGGCATGTAAAAATCCCTGTCGGGAAATGATCTGTCCTTTCTGTATCCGAACAATTCCATTTTCATAATCCTTCGGATTACCCATACCATATATGCAACTCACACTGGCTACAATCACCACATCGCGTCGCCCACTGAGCAGCTGAGCCGTGGCCTGCAACCGAAGCTTGTCCAGCTCTTCGTTGATGCTAAGGTCTTTTTCGATATAGGTATTGCTGACAGGCAAATAGGCCTCGGGCTGATAATAATCGTAATACGACACAAAATAGCCGACCGCATTTTCAGGGAAAAACTGCTTGAACTCGCCATACAACTGCGCCACCAGGGTTTTATTGTGCGTCAGCACCAGCGTAGGTCGCTGCAACTGTTGAATCACGTGCGCCATGGTGAAGGTCTTACCGCTTCCGGTAACACCCAGCAAGGTTTGATGGGTATCGCCACGACGAATACCCTCCGTTAACTGACGGATAGCTTCCGGCTGATCGCCGGCCGGTTGGAAGTCGGAAACAAGTGTAAATGGCATAAAGCCCGTAAAAGTAACCATTCCATAAACGGCGAACAACGCTTTTACCTTGCTTAAGCCGGGTTTTTTGGCTACCTTTGCGCGGCTAAAAACAAATACAGGACTGCTTTTTTCAGCTCCAAACCCCTTTTTTCGGTCCTCTTTCCTTTATGCAAATCCGCAATATCGCCATCATCGCCCACGTAGACCACGGAAAAACGACCCTGGTAGACAAGATTCTTCATGCCACCAAGGTTTTTCGGGAAAACCAGGAAACCGGTGAATTGATCATGGACAGCAACGACCTCGAACGCGAGCGAGGCATCACCATTTTCAGTAAGAACGCAGCCGTAACGTATAAAGACGTTAAGATTAACGTGATCGACACCCCGGGTCACTCCGACTTCGGCGGTGAAGTAGAACGCGTACTCAAAATGGCGGATGGTGTGATTTTGCTGGTAGATGCCTTCGAAGGACCTATGCCCCAAACCCGTTTCGTTTTACAAAAAGCGTTACAGCTCAATCTGAAGCCGATTGTGGTTATCAATAAAGTCGATAAACCCAATTGCCGACCCGATGAAGTACATGATGCGGTGTTCGAGCTTTTCTTCAACCTGGACGCCACCGAAGAGCAGCTGAATTTCCCCACATTCTATGGATCCGGTAAGAATGGCTGGTTCAATAACTCCCTGACACCCATCGACAATATCAATCCATTACTCGATGGTATTCTCGAGTATGTACCTGAACCCAAAGCGGCTGAAGGTGCCCTTCAAATGCAAATCACGTCGCTCGATTATTCCTCATTCCTGGGAAGAATCGCGGTGGGCAAAGTGGCTCGTGGTTCGGTCAAGGAAAATCAACCCATCTCCCTGATGCAGGCCGATGGTGCCATTAAAAAAATGCGTATCAAAGAATTGCACGTATTCGAAGGAATGGGTAAGAAAAAAGTAGCCGAAGTCATGGCGGGCGATATTTGCGCCGTTGTTGGCCTGGAAGAGTTCAACATCGGAGATACGATCGCTGATTTTGACAATCCGGAAGCCTTGCCGGTGATTAGTGTAGACGAGCCAACCATGAGTATGCTGTTCAGCATCAATAACTCTCCTTTCTTTGGTAAAGAAGGAAAATTTGTTACCAGTCGCCATTTGCGCGATCGTCTCATCAAGGAAACCGAAAAAAACCTGGCTCTTCGGGTAGAGGACACCGATAGTGCCGATAGTATGCTGGTATACGGAAGAGGCATCTTGCATCTGGGCATTCTCATCGAAACCATGCGCCGGGAAGGCTTCGAATTGACGGTCGGTCAGCCGCAGGTGTTGATCAAGCAAATCAACGGTCAAAAATGCGAGCCTTACGAAAATCTGGTGGTGGACGTGCCAACCGAATACAGTGGCCGTGTGATCGATATGGTCACGCAACGTAAAGGCGAGATGCTGATTATGGAAACCAAAGGCGAAATGCAGCACCTCGAATTTGAAATTCCTTCACGCGGATTGATTGGATTACGAAGCAACATGCTCACCAACACCGCCGGTGAAGCCGTGATGGCCCACCGCTTTCTGGAATATAAACCCTGGAAAGGACCAATCCCCGGACGAAATAACGGCGTGCTTTTATCTAAAACCACCGAAAAAACAACGGCCTACTCCATCGATAAATTACAAGACCGCGGTCGTTTCTTTGTCGATCCGGGAGATGATGTCTATGCCGGACAAATCATCGCTGAGCATATCAAACCGGGCGACCTGGTTGTCAATGCCACCGAAGCCAAGAAGCTCACCAACCACCGAGCTAGCGGAAGCGACGACGCCAGCCGTGCCGCGCCTAAAATTCTGATGACCCTCGAAGAATGCATGGAGTATATTCAGCAAGACGAGTGCATCGAGGTGACGCCGAAAAACATTCGGTTGCGTAAAACCATCCTCAATGAAGAAGACCGCAAACGGGCTCAGAAGCAAATGAGCATGGAAGCGAATTGATTTTTTTGAATAGATCATTTATACCCCGTTTGGTTGACTCCGGACGGGTTTTTTTATGCCCGGGGATATTGGATAGATTGCCTTTGGGGCGCTGCGCTATTTTAAAATTTGTAGTTTATGATTGGTGAATCTCAATACAACCTGGTAAGCCTACCTAACCAACATGTTGAACCTAGCCAATCCGGTAACTCTGCGAAACTTTTACTTTTGAATATTGCTCTACTCATTACTTCGGCCGTAACTTTGTGTTATGTCGAATTCAGCCTGTACAATTTGTGAAAATGCCGATGGAAATGTGGTTCACCAGGTGAAAGAAATGCAGCTCGGCTTTCGGGAGGTATTTGAATACCTTGAGTGTGGACGATGCGGTTGTATGCAGTTGATGACGATTCCGGCTGATTTAAGCAAGTATTATCCGAACGATAACTACTATTCGTTTCATCTTAAGCTCGATGTTCGAAAAAAAGCAGACCCGTTACGCAAAATCAAATCCTCCTATTTACTGTATGGCCAACATCCGATTGTAGGAAAGCTACTGTCGATTGGTTACCCTATACCGGATTACTATCAATGGATGAAACAAACCGGTGTTCAGTATGATGATGCGATCCTCGATGTAGGAACAGGCAACGGCAGCTTATTGCTCAATCTGTTTAAGATCGGATTTACGAACCTGACCGGCATTGACCCGTTTATTGCCAACGAACAACAGTACGGGCGTATTCAAATTCTACGAAAAGACATTTATCAGATAGATAAAACATACGATCTGGTCATGTTGCATCACGCGTTCGAACACATGAACGAGCCACTGAGGGTTTTAAAGCAACTGAAAGCGATTACTCGACCTGGTCGATATATTTTGATTCGCATACCGCTGATGCAGCAATACGGCTGGAAAAACTACGGACTGAACTGGGTGGGACTTGACGCACCGCGTCATATTTACATTCATACGATAGAAAGCATGCGGATCCTGGCAGAACAGGCCGGTCTCGAGATACACAAAATCAGTTTTGATTCGGGTCCCTATCACCTATGGGCCAGCGAACAATACAAACGCGATGTAGCGTTGATGGAGCCACAATCATACGAGGTGAATAAACAAACAACGTTGTTTACCAAAGCTGATATGCAAGCTTACAAAGCCATTGCCCATGAAACCAATCAAACCGGTCAGGGCGATCAGGCTGCCTTTTATTTATATAACCCGTCTGAGCCATGAAACATATTTTAACCACACGTATTGTACTCACCGCTTTTTTAATCATGATTAGTCAGTTATCCGTATTGGCACAATGCGCCATGTGTACAAAAACAGCATCGCAGCTCGGTGAAAAACCGGCCGAAGGCATGAACAGCGGAATTATCTACCTGATGATCGCACCGTTAGCCATTATGGGTTTTATTGCGTTTCGCTGGTGGAAGAACCAGGGGGCGGAATGATTGTTCCGTTAATCAGTATTGATTCAATTGGTTCAATTGATATGCAGCTAACTTAAATAAAGCAATTTTCAGCACCGAATTCCATTCCTCACTGATATCCTCCACGATTTCAAAGTAAGCGTTTTCTAATACAGCCGCATTGCTGGTTGGAACACACAGCACACGATGGTTTCTTTTGTCATCATCACAATGGATTGCATAACAAACAATTCTATTGTTACTCTTTTTTCGAAATTGATAAACCCTTGCTTTTCTTGTCACGCGATCTTTTCCCAGAATATCCGGAGTAACGATGCCAGTCGACTCAAGTGCGTAACCATTCAACAAGTTTCCTCCCTTGACGATGTAGTCTTGCAGACCTCCATTATTGACGTATTTGTATTCTTCAAAAGTTGTTTGCGCCTGAGTGGTTCCGAAAAAGAGCAAGCATACAATCAACAACGAATTTTTTAACTGTTTCATGATTTGTGTATTTTTTTATATTATAAAAATATAGAAATATCAACAACATATACATGGCGGTA